>CAZLHV010000063.1:0-14787 GCA_964559205.1 uncultured Bacteroidaceae bacterium | reverse complement strand
CGTTTTACATTTGTCAGGAAAACACAATTCAAAATCATATGAGAAAAATGTATTCTCCGTGCGCATTGTTCGCACAGCGGCTGCTTCTGTCAGCTGCATTCATGTTTTTGGTACTTGCCATGCAGGCCAACAACGTCAGGATTACCAATGTAACCAACACCAATCCGGGTGCCGCTGATCCGATTTTAACCTTCGATATTGCCTGGGACAACTCATGGCGTGTTTCATCAGGTCCATCTAATTACGATGCAGTATGGATTTTTGTAAAATATCAGAAGGTGCCGACCGGTTCTCCAAATTGCGAGTCGTATCAGGAATGGCACCATGCAAAAATGACCAATGTCGTTGGAGATTTTAGCGTGGGAGCACCCCTGCAGGTGGTTTTTGTGGGCGACAGCATGGGGATTTATGTGCAGCGTTCGGCCGATGGAATTGGCAATGTGGCTACTACTTCGGTCACCATTCGCCTGAACCTCGATGTGCCTACTGCTCCTTTCGACCCTGAATTTAATTTCAAGGTGTTTGGAGTCGAAATGGTGTATGTGCCTCAGGGTGATTTTGAGCTGGGCGACGGCATCAGCACCGGAACCTTTAATAGCATCAGTATTACTAATACCACCACTACTCTGGCTCCGGCAACTGTGGGTGGAAGCATCAACCAAACCATTCCTTCGGCATTTCCAAAGGGATATTCTGCGTTTTATCTCATGAAGTATGAAGTTACCCAGCAGCAATATGTCGATTTTCTTAACACACTCACTTTCGACCAGCAGTTGAGCAGAACCATTCTTTCAGCAGCTCAGCTTGCCACAAATCCGGGTTCAGGGGGACTCTGCGCCATGGTTTCAGGCTGTTTGAACCGCAATAGCATTAAACTGATGCAGGAGGGTGTCAACAACAGTCGTCCCGGTGTGTTTGCCTGTGACTTTCAACCAGCTCCGGGCGATCCGTTCAACAGCGCCAATGACGGACAGTCAATTGCCAACAATTACATGAGTTATGGCGATTTACTGGCTTGGCTCGACTGGGCGGCATTGCGCCCCATGACAAATTTCGAGTTTGAGAAAACCAGCCGTGGTCCTCTGGCCCGCGTTGGCAATGAGTATGTGTGGGGAACCACAAACATTACTCAGGCTCAGAGCACTTCGCTCAACAACCCCGGCACAGCTTCAGAAACGTCTACGGCTTCAGGCAACGGGCTTTGCGCATACGGATCTGCTTCAACCAGTGGTCCGCTGCGCGTTGGATTCAGCGCAACGGCTGCCACCACCCGCGAAACCAGCGGTGCTTCGTATTTTGGTGTCATGAACCTGGGTGGAAATCTATGGGAAATGGTTGCCGGAGGTTCAAATTCGGCCAATACCGGATACCTGCTGACTTACTCAAATCTCGGTGATGGTGAGCTCACAACTGCTGGCGCATATAATGTGACCAACTGGCAGATGTACAATTCTATCAGTTATTCTACGCTTGGTTGCGGTTGCTGTTCTTCATACATCAAATGGCATATGGAACTGCGAGGTGGATCATTCACCAGTGCTTCCGGCACTGTGAAAACATCTGACCGAAGCAAAAACAATACGGGAACTTGCGGTGGTGGTCCGGATATGGGATTTGGCAATGCAGGCGATCAGCGCCAGAGCGACGTTGGCGGACGTGGTGCACGCTAGTTCTTTTCATTTGATACCAATGATATGAAAAGAATACGTTCACCCATCGCATGGCTCATGCTCATGTTGCTGGCGCATGTGACCCATGCCCAGTATCTGGGCGGAGATGGTAGCGGAAGCAACGCAGTACTGGTCACCCAGGCTTCGTGTTCTCCTGCCAGCTATCCATTCATCTATAATGGAGGAAATGAATCAGCTGCACCGGCCCTGCTACTAACCCAGGCAAGCTGTGCTGCTGTGGTGATGCCTTCAGTGTTTACCGGCGGAGACGAATCTTCGTCATCTTCAGTACAGGTTACACAGGTATCATGTGCGGCAATGGTTTATCCATCCATCTTTCTGGGAGGAGACGAAACGGCTTCGAATGCTGTTGTGCTTACACAGACTTCCTGTGCTCCCACTGTGTACCCTTCCATTTTTGCCGGTGGGGTCGACGACGGATTCAGCGGTACAGCGGTGCTGCAAACATCATGTGTCACTCCGGCTGATCCTGGCATTTATGCAGGTGGCAGCAGCAATGTGAATACCGGCGTAACCTATCTCACAGCCTGCGCTCCATTTGCTGATTTTGAAGCCGATACACAGTTTGTATGTGAAGGCGATACCGTTCACTTCACCGATCTCAGTCTTGGGTCGCCTATCACCTGGGACTGGACTTTTGTGGGCGGAACACCGCTTTCATCGTCGCAACAACATCCTTCGGTAGTCTATCAAACGGCAGGTGTTTACGACGTTCAACTCATCATTTCCACAGGCACCGGAGGTAATTCGGTGACTAAAACATCCTATATTTCAGTAGGGGCACGTCCTTCGGCCAGCCTAACCGCAGGTGGTCCGCTTTCTTTCTGTGGCGGCGATTCAGTTCAACTTACGGTCAATCCAGCTGCTGCTTCTTATGTTTGGAACAGCGGCCAGACTACGCAGTCGTTTTATGCCGCAAATTCAGGCAATTATTTTTGTGCGGTTACAGGTGCAAATGGATGCTCGGCCAACAGTGACACCGTGGTTGTGACAGTGCTTTCAAATCCTGTTCCAGCGGTCACCGCAAGCGGTCCGACCACCCTTTGCGATGCTGACACGCTTGTTCTAACCTCATCGCCAGGAGCTTCCTATGTTTGGCTTCCTGGCAGCGAAACCACGCAGGCACTCGAAGTGACCACCAGCGGTACGTACTATGTGAGTGTGACGTATGCCAATGGCTGCTCGAATGTTTCGGGCGCTGTGAATGCTGTATTCGGCACAACTCCTGCCACTCCGGTGGTCTCGGCGTCTGGTCCTCTGGTTTTCTGCAATGGGGACAGCGTTGTGCTGACATCAAGTCCGGCAGCATCATACCTTTGGAGTCCGGGAGCAACATCTGGACAAACACTTGTGGTGAAAAACTCCGGAACATACTATGTCGAAACTGGCAATGGAACCGGTTGTACTTCGCTTTCATTACCGGTTACTGTTACCGTGCTACCTACTACGCCGGTTCCGGTAATCACGGCTTCAGGTCCTTTGACTTTCTGTGCCGGCGATAGTGTGATTCTTACTTCGTCGCCTGCTGCTGATTATCTATGGTCGCCTGGGGCACAAACCACGCAAAGCATCACGGTTGTCAGTTCAGGAACCTATTATGTCGAAGCTGATAACGGAAGCAACTGTCCATCGCTTTCACTACCTGTCAGCGTTGTGGTGAACCCTTTGCCGGCTACACCGACAGTGTCAGCTTCAGGTCCGCTCACTTTTTGCTCCGGATCCTCGGTAATCCTCACTGCTTCGGCTGCTGCAAATTATCTTTGGTCACCCGGAGGGGAAACGACCCAAAGCATCACGGTGAACAGCACAGGCAACTACACAGTTCAGACTGCAAATGGTGCCTGCACCGCGACATCGGCGCCGCTGAGTGTTACGGTGAATGCGACACCATCTACACCGGTGATCACAGCATCCGGTCCCACCACTTTCTGCATGGGCGACAGTGTGATTCTGACTTCTTCGGCTGCAGGATCCTATCTGTGGAGTCCTGGCGGTCAGATGACCCAAAGCATCACCGTGCTTGCCGGAGGAACCTATTCGGTACTAGCAGGCAACGGAACCGGCTGCACAGCAGCTTCGCTTCCTGTCACCATTACCGTTAACCCGGTGCCGGCCACACCTACGATCACCGCATCAGGACCTTTATCGTTCTGCTCGGGCGACAGTGTGGTGCTTACAGCATCGGCAGCTGCTTCATATCAATGGTACCCGGGTGGTGAAACCACACAAAGCATCACGGTGCTTAATACGGGAAACTATTATGTGGAAACCGGCAATGGAACGGGATGTATTGCTTCTTCTGCACCAATGAGTGTTTCGGTTAATGCAGTACCTTCCGTGCCGGTAATTACTGCATCCGGTTCCACCACTTTCTGCATGGGCGACAGTGTGATTCTCACTTCTTCGGCTTCAGGATCCTATCTGTGGAGTCCTGGCGGGCAAACAACCCAAAGCATCACCGTGCTTGCAGGAGGAACCTATACGGTACTTGCAGGCAACGGAACCGGCTGCACAGCGGCTTCGCTTCCTGTCACCATTACCGTTAACCCGGTGCCGGCCACACCTACGATCACCGCATCAGGACCTTTATCGTTCTGCTCGGGCGACAGTGTGGTGCTTACAGCATCGGCAGCTGCTTCATATCAATGGTACCCGGGTGGTGAAACCACACAAAGCATCACGGTGCTTAATACGGGAAACTATTATGTGGAAACCGGCAATGGAACGGGATGTATTGCTTCTTCTGCACCGATGAGTGTTACGGTTAATGCCGCACCTTCCATACCGGTAATTACTGCATCAGGTCCCACCACTTTCTGCATGGGCGACAGTGTGATTCTGACTTCTTCAGCAGCAGGATCCTATCTGTGGTATCCGGGCGGTGAAAGCACACAAAGCATCACCGTCAGTGCTTCGGGCAATTATTATGTCGAAGCGCTCGCCGGAGCATGCTCTGCAGCATCTGCACCGGTTTCTGTAACAGTGCTTGCTTCACCGGCCGTACCTGTGGTTTCGGCTTCAGGCCCATTGACCTTTTGCGAGGGTGACAGTGTTGTGCTAACTTCGTCGCTGGCCTCAGCCTATGAATGGAATCCGGGTGGCGAAATCACACAAAGTCTTACTGTTTTAACATCCGGGACATACTTTGTACAGGTATCAAATGCTTCGGGTTGCACAGCTGCTTCGGCACCGTTGTCAGTCGTGGTTAATCCGGCGCCTGTTGTAAACCTGAACGGAGCGTCTGTGGCCTGCCTCAATACGGTTGAAGCATACACTACCACAAATTTGGCCGGAACCTCATATCTCTGGACTGTCAATAATGGTTCATTGGTTTCGGGCAGCGGCAGCAACAGCATTCAGGTGCTATTCCCCGATACGGGAGCTGCCGATGTTTTGGTAGTGGTGATTGATACCGCCACGGGTTGCAGTGCATCACAGTTATTGAATCTTTCGGTTCTTCCTGCGCCACAGGCTTATGCCGGCGCCGATGTGTCGCTTTGTGAAGGCAGTTCAGTTCAGCTTCAGGCTTCGGGAGGAAGCAGCTATGCATGGCAGCCGCCTGCAGGGTTAAGCGATCCGGCCATTTCCAATCCGCTCGCATCGCCAAACGTAACCACTGCCTATGTGGTTGTGGTGGCCAATGGATCATGCACAGATTCTGATACAGTGCTGGTAACTGTTTATTCTTTGCCTGTCGCGGATGCAGGACCTGATCAGTACATCAGCGATGATTCATGTGCTGTGTTGGCGGGCTCAGGAACCGGAACCTATGCATGGTGGCCGCAAACAGCCCTTGACAACCCGCTTTCAGCCAATCCGACAGCTTGTCCCGATTCAACCATGATGTATTTTCTTACCGTCACAGGCAGCGGTGGATGCAGTGCCACTGACAGCGTAAGCGTTTATGTTTCGCATTCGGGCGATGAACTGGTGTTTCCAAATACTTTTACGCCCAATGGTGATGGTCGTAACGATGTCTGGTTCATCGAAGGGTTATCGAACTATCCTTTACACAGGCTCACTGTGTTTAACCGATGGGGAAATCAGGTATTCGATGCACAACCCTACGAGAATAACTGGGATGGAACCAGTTTAGGACGCGAATTGCCTGACGGAACGTATTACTATGTGTTTGACCCCGGCAACGGTGAAGAACTTTGGAAAGGTTATTTAATGATTATCAGATAGAAAGGAGTTGCTATGAAAAAGTTACTATTGCTGATCGCAGCGTTTGGGCTGCAGCATGCTTTTGCACAGCAGCTGCCTCTGCTGAGTCAATATGTGTTTAATCCTTATGCATTTAATCCGGCTGTGGCCGGCAGCGAAGATCGTTTTGTCGTTCTGAGCGGTTTTCGCAGCCAGTGGACGGGTTTCGATGGCGCCCCACAAACGGCCTCTCTCACAATTCAGGGGCCTCTTGGCAAAGGCAGTTGCCTGGGTGGCGGGGCATACAGCGATCGCCTTGGCGCCACGAGCGAGCTTGGGTTTCATGCTACCTATGCCTATCAGGTGCAAATAGACCGCGACACCCGCTGGGCTTTCGGCCTGCAGTTGGCTGGAGTTCAGTATTCGGTTGACGGCACCATGCTGACTACCTATGAGCCTGACGATCAGGTCGTGCCGCTGGCCATGTCGAGTGCCTTTTTGGCCGATGCTACTTTCGGCACCTATGTGTTTGGCGAAAAATTTTATGCCGGTGCAGCCGTGTCGCACCTTGCGGGAAGTTCGCTGGCCCTGAGCAACGATTTTCCGCAGGATCAGATCGGGGTGCTTGATCGCCATTTAATCATCAGTGGCGGCCTCAAGTTGCCTGCCAGCGATAAACTCACTGTTGAGCCATCGTTTATGTTGCGTGCGGTGACCGGAGCTCCGATTCAGATTGATTTTTCTTCGCGGCTTATGCTAGACAACAAATACTGGTTTGGACTGACCTATCGAACGCGTGCAGCATGGATCGCCATGATTGGAATGGAGCTTTCGGAGCATTTTGTGCTGGGTTACGGGTTCGATTATGCCACCACCGAATTGCAATCGTTCAGCAGTGGCACCCATGAAGTGATTTTGGGCTGGAAATTCAATAAGCAGGAACGGAATCACCAGCTATTCTGAAAGATCATCATGCACTGAAACAAAGCACCTGCTCTGAAAACGGGCAGGTGCTTTTTGTTTGTTTCATCAGAGCGTTAAACGCATGCCTGCGAGCAAATGAAACGATTGAGTTTTGGGGTTTAATCCGTAAAATTCACTTACAGTGGTTAAACCATAATTTTCTCTTGCTTCCAGTATGAAATATGATTTTTCCTTCAAGGGAATCATGATTCCGGCTCCCATTGTTGCAGCAACATTTAACAAATCACAATCTCCATTGCTCATGGGCAAACAATACGCATCCTGAATTTGATCTGAAAAGTGATAGGTCTCGTTAAGAAACAAACCTGCTGTTACGCCAGTATTGGCAAAGAATTTCAGTTTTTGACCTGTTTCAGCTCTTAGAAGCAAAGGAATACTGACATAATCTGATGTGACTCTTGTGTTATAAGAGTATAACGGCTCCGAAAATGTATTGTAGTAAATGTTGTTTTCACGGGATCCAATTTGTTCAAATCCACCGCCAATGCCCGCACTGAATGTATGACTGAAGCGATAAAACAACATTAAATGGGTTGCAAATCCCAAATCTGGATTGCGGTCATTTCTGATTGTGCTGATTCCTCCTCCTGCGGTAAACTGTAAATCAAGTTTGTCTGTCTGAGATTGAGCGGTTTGGCCTAAAAGGATCATCATGGCAAGAGCAATAGCAAAGCGTGCTTTTTTCATTTTTTTTGTTTTTGGTTAATAAAAAGTGCTCCGGGTAATTCTTGCTCATGCCAAATTTTGCATAAAAACGAAGTAATTGCAATTGTAGTATTTTGCATTTACAATGATGCATGTTGAAGCATCTTCTCATTGCATTCGATGTAATGAATTAAAATTATTCTTTTGAATATTTTTTGGCAATTGAATGCAGGGTTGTCGTTGATTTAATCAATATCGAAGTAAATGCGTATGAATAAAAGTTAGTCTGCCGTAGTTTTGAGCGTTAAGAATAATCCGGTCTCATTCATGCCTTGCAAAATATAATCTTCTTTTGTGATGAATAAGTGCATACATTCCAAAGCTTTCAATAATTCACTATACAAAACAATTCTCGTCTGCGAGAGAAATATGAAATATTTTACGTCAAAGTACATATGGACTTCATCTCCAATGATTGATAATGTTCCATTCCAGGCTGAAAATGGTTTGAAACAATTCGAATCGACACACGTATTGCAATGGCAACTCATCTCAATTTTTCTGAAAAGGTTTCCGCGATGCTCTCTCGCTTTCTTCCCTAATAATTTCATGTTTAGCACGATTGAGTCATTAAATAAAAGGCTTTGTTCATTCTTGCAAAAATCTCCATGAAAAATGCGGCACGACCACTCAGCATGGCCTGATAAGAATTTGATAGCGTTTGTATCGACCTGACTTTTTGTTGAATTGATCAAGAGGAAAGTTGCGATTACAAACAGGAAGCAGGGTTTCATTACTTCATTTGTTTTGGTTGTAAGAAGAGTCGTGGAGGAGTGGTTTCAATTGGGTCATCACGGCATGCTCATATTGTTCATAGGTCAGAAATGCTAAGTTATACATTTTTTTTGAAAAGTTTTGTTAAGTATCACATTTCTTTCATCAAATGGTTTTTTTGTATTAACGTATGAAATTTTATAGAGTTCTGACGGCTTATGGATCATCTGGTCATAAAGGTGAACGTGGAAAAGCTGAATGATTGCAATCTGTCCCTTATCTTCTCATCGCTGCATTTTTGATTGTTGGCTTCATTTTGTCAGCTCAGAGTATACCATGCCCTGAACCCTCTTGCAGCATAATACGATTCAGCACCATTGTGGTAAATAAACACAGTCTGAAAGCGATTGTCACCAAAAAGCGCTCCGCCGAGCCTTCTGATGTCTTCAGGTGTATCAAGCCAGCTAGAGGTTGTGGTATCAACCGGAGCAAGCTGCTGAAGAGCTCGGTAGAGGTGCTCGTTCATGAGTTTTACGCCAGCTTTTTCAGCCATTTCCCATGCCGAGCCTGCTGGCTTGTTGTTTTTTCGGCTTTCGAGTGCCTCTTGATCAAAGCAAAGACTGCGGCGTCCTGCAGGACTTTGCAGCGAACAGTCGGCAAGCCAAGGTTTCCATCCTGTTGCTTCGATGGCCAGCACGTCGGGTTCTCCGCCTGTATTTTCCATAAATTCAAGGGCTTTCATTGCCGCAGGCTGATTGTTGAGCAGATTCATCACATGATCCCACGTCATGCGTGGGTGACGTTGCATGTTGGATTCAAATCTCAGGTGCAGTTTATCCAAAAGTGTTTTCATGTGATTGGAGTATGAAAGGCATTACATCGGTGGCAACGCCAAAGCCTGCCTTATTTCTCTGAATGCAGGGAGGTGTTGTTTTTCACGTTTGCGTTCATGATCGTAAATGATACGACCAAATTTGCCAAAAAACGGGAAAGCGATGGTGCGGTACTCATACGATTCATCGTTGAGAATATCGTCCTGATTTGTGTATATCATTCCGGCAAGAAAAAACTCGGTGCCTTCGCGCAGGTTCACCACATAGGCAATATCGGCCGCAAAGCCGTAGCTGAGACCCACAATATTAAAAATGCGGAAGTCTTTGTCGGTGATGGTATCCTTGGTGTCGCCTATGAGAAAATATTTCTTGTAACTGTCTTCGTAACGGGCGTAGTTATGATAATCGGCAAAAAATGATTCGCGCGGGTACATCGAGAAATATTGCAGAAGAAACAAGCGATCGTGCGGACTCAGGTTCCAGCGTTTCTGCGAATCAACCGCTTCGGGCATGATAAAAGCAATCATCATTTCCAGCGCATCTTCGAGTGGCAGCCGGTTGTTGATTCTGAAGTCGCGAGGTTTTTCGATCAAATTGGTTCCATCGTAAAAGCCTTTACCGACTCTTGTGTCGATGCTGTCGGGGATAGCCCATTTTAGTTTGTTTTCCTGTTCAGGCTGGTTGAAAATTACTTTTCCTGCCTGATTATAAAACGTGAACGGGTTGGTAAAGCGGTTTTCTTCTTCGTCGCATTTTGCAAACCGCTTCAGGATCCACACATCCTGGTAGCCCTTGGCATGAATGCGTTGATTGAGTTCGTATTGTCCCATAAACTCAAAAAGGCGGTTGTAGCACCAGTTGTCTGAAACAAGCAAAATACGTCGAATAAAGTTGGCAATGCTCGGATAATCTTCCGGTCCTGAAGTATCGGTTTTAAATTCTGTCTGACATTTGTGCTTTTTTCCGATGCTGAGTCTGGTGTATTTGTCGATGCCTTTGGTTCTGAGTTCCTGCAGCTTTTCGAGCGAAAGCATGAGTGTGGGCAACTTAACCAGACTGGCAGGATAGAAATACTTGTCACGGTTCACGCCCAGTTTATGGTAGGTTAGATGGGGAAACCCCTTTTCATCTCGGTCGATTTGTACATAAACCAATTGCAGTTGGTACCATTCGGGCATCATATAAATTTCCGGAAACGAATCGCAGTATTGGTCGAAAATGATTCTGCCGGGCAGGTTTGATGTATCACGTTCCTTGGGCCAATCCTGAGCCATTGCAACCATGCCGGTGGTCAACAGCATGAAGCAAATGAGAATGACACGCATGTTATTTTATTTTTATGCGTTGACCGATTTGCAGGGTCGATGTTTTGGAAATTCCATTAAGACTGCATAGTCGGTCGACAGTTGTGCCATATCGTTTAGCGATAGCCGAAAGGGTGTCGCCTTTCTTAACCACATGTACGGTGCCAGCAGCAACATTTTTGTAGGTGGTGGTTACCTGCGACGACACTTGAGTTGATGTGCTTCCACCATACTGAACGGTAGAAGGCGAACGGTCGCCGTTTACGCCATTGCTGACATATGCTTTGTGGTTTTGGCTGATGTTGAAATCGGCTTTAGTGAGAATCAGGGTGTCCGATTTCAGGCATTGCTTATCATAGTCAATGATTTTGAGGGGGTCGAAGGCATGATCACGATACCGGGTTTCGAAATGCAAATGAGGTCCAGTCCAGTATGCGCCTGTGTTTCCACCACCACCAATCACTTGGCCGGCTTTAACCATGTCGCCTGGTTTGACATACATGCGCGACAAATGTGCGTAATAAGTTTCAAGGCCGTTAAAATGGCGTACAATGATGAGATAGCCATATCCTCCGGTGTTGAATTCAGCATATCGAACCTTGCCATCGAAAGCACATTTCACTGGCGTTCCCTGGTCCAACCCAATGTCGATGGCTTTATGCGGACGTCCGTTACGCCAACCAAATCCTGATGTGATACCGCTAAAAACGGGAAGTACAAATTTTCTCACGGAATCGGCAAGAATAATCTGAACGGTATCGGCAAGTGGTTTGTCTTCAGGATACATGTAAGCAAAGGTGATGTTATTCCAGTATTCTCTGAAGATGTACATGGTGTCGGCCATATTTTTATCACGTGCAAGCTCTTCGAGCGTGCTGAGGTATGTCCACACGTTGTCATTGTACAATACAGCCGGTTGGCCGTTCACCACAACAGTATCCACTACTTTTGTGATGGTATCAGTTACCTGTTGTCCGCTGACGTTACCGGCTGAGCCGAGGGCCAGCAACACTGCCGAGGAAAAAACCAGTTTCTTGAATAAACCCATCCTTTACTTTTTACGTTTAGCTACAAAGATACTCGATTCTTCGTTATAACCAAAACGGAATTCCAGTTTTTTGGCATCCGCAGGCCATGCTTTTTTCAGATCGTCCTGATAGCAAGTGCTAAACACAGGAATTGGACGGGTGTAAATTCCGTAGAAACCAAAATCCCATTCGTTGTTTTTGAAGAAACGGAAAGGCACTCCACTGTCGTCTTGAATCAGGAATTTTGAATGTGTAAGCACTATGTCACGGATTTTATTGTATTTATCTTCGTGCATACAATATGAACTTGATTTTACAAACGTGGTCATGTCGGTTGGCATGGATTTAAGATATTTTTCGGCTTCCGGCATGGCCTCGAAGCCGTCGTTCCTGATGCTGACGCTCAGATAATAAACTTTGCGAAGTTTGTTTTCACCTGGTTTGACAAAGGAAATTTCAACACCATTTGTGAATTTCTTGTCAACGGTTTCCATGTTTTCCGATTCAGTAATGACCAGTTCACCATCTTTCGAAATGGTTGCAGGACAAATGTTCTGAATGTGAAGATTCATGCGTGCCATGAAGAAAAGAAGCACCGGAAGTTTTCCTTTAATCTGATCATTGTTCATCTGCGATTTCATACTTTTGGTAATATAGAAACTCAGATTAAGGTTGTCGCGGATGGCATTGTTCATGGCACCGAAAAATGAAGCTGGATTGTTGATTTTTTCAATGTTGGGGATGATTCCTACGGGCTCCAGAGCTACCATATAGTAATTCTCAGCATCGGGAATAAAAGTGTACATATAGGCAAAATCGGGTCCCGAAAAAGGATAAAATGCCGTTTCGGTTGTTTTGTTTATTTCACCAAGTTCTTTATCGATCCAAGGTTTCATGACATCGAGCTTGTTGGTTTGGAAATTTTCCCAGTTTTTATCGAGGTCTGAGGCATAACTTTTCCATTCCGCTTTTTCGGTATATTCCTTGAGTGCACTGTTGTCACTTACGGGCATCCCTGCTACGTATCGTGCAATGTCATTGTAGTAATGATTCAAAACAATGGGTTTGTCGTCCGATTGAGCCGAGTCGGTTTTTGTCGAGTCGTTGCTGTTGCCGTTGTCTTTGCTGCCACTGCCACAGGCACTGATGATGGCTACGCCGAGCAGTAAGGTGAGAAGTCGGGTTTTCATATGTTTTCGGTGTTATTTGTTTTCTTTTTGTTGGATTCCTTGCTGAAAAAGTACAAAATGGCTCCAATGGCAATGGTGCCTAGGCCATATAATGATTCCACTGGCCTTGAGTCGATCACGAACCAAGCAATCCAGATATTAAACAACATGAAGATGACCGGCGTCACCGGATATCCCCAGGTACGAACGGGGCGCGGTGCATCAGGAAAGCGGTGACGGTGTACAAATACACCCAAAACGGTCAGAAATGTGAAAATATTGAGCACAAATCCGGTATACGTGATCAGTGAGTCGAAAGACGAGGTGAGAATGAGCACAAAGCTAATGACAAACTGGGTTATTAAAGCCACATAGGGCACTCCGAATTTGTTTTTGCGCCCCAGAAAGCCTAACAGTTTAAAGTCTTCTCCCATGACCATGGTAACGCGAGGTCCGGCAAAAACCATTGAGCTGATGGATGAAATGAGAAGGAGAGAGATGAACAGACCCATAAACACGCCCAGTGAATTGCCAAAAATGTACATGGCTGAAATAAGTCCGATTTCGGGATTTCCGACAAGCTTATCAACCGGAGTGCTTAGAAGAAATACATAATTGAGCAATACGTACAGCACGGTAACTACTGCGCTTCCAATAAGCAGCGAGCGGGGGAGTTGCCTTACAGGATTTTTCAGGTCGTTGACAAAATAGGCTGAAGCATTCCAGCCGCTATAGGCATAGGAAACAAAAACAAGGCTCACAGCGAAGGCTGGATTCATCATGTCGCTCCAGGTGTTGTTGCTGATATGCAGCGATACTGGCTGGGTTTCGGGCATGAAGAAGAAGCCGGCAAAAATAAACATGACGATGAAGGCCAGTTTTAATATGGTAAATACGTTTTGAAAACTTCCACCGGTTTTCACATCGCGGCTGTGAACCAGGGTGACAATGACCAGAACGACCAGTCCTGCAACAACAGGTGAGGCCTGCATCCAGTCAATGTTGTATGAGTTTGTCAGTTCGGCAACAGCCATGTTGTAATAAGTGCCGAAAGCAATGCAGGCAGCTGCCACAGGCGCTGCAAAACCAATGGTGGCCGAAATCCAGCCGGCGAGGAAGCCTACTGATGGATGATAAATGCGGCTCAGGAAATTATATTCGCCGCCACTACGCGGCATGGCTGCCCCGAGTTCTCCATAGGCAAAAGAGCCAAACAAAGCCATCAGCCCGCCAATGGCCCATAGAATCATAATCGCGGCTGTGTCTTTAATGTCGAAAAGCTGAAACCCGAGCGAAGTAAATACCCCGGTTCCAACCATGTTGGCAATCACAAAATTAACGGCTGTGAAGAGGGTGAGTTTTTTTAATGTGTCTTTCATCAAGAGAGGCATTGGTTATATTGTGATGCAATTCGTTTCATTTGTTTCAGCTGTTCGGGCGGCACATTCATGATGTATCGCATTGGATCGACCGGCACTCCGTTTTTCCAGATTTCGTAATGTAGATGAGGTCCGATTGATATGCCGGTGCTGCCCACGAGACCGATAATCTGACCGGCTTTGACCCGCGTTCCGGCTTCAACCTTAGCTTCGAGTAGCTGGGCATAAAGGCTGTAGAGTCCGTTTCCGTGATAAATATACACGACGTTTCCGTAACCTGCCAGATTCTTTGGGGCAACTTGAACCACTCCGTCTCCTGATGAATACACTTCGGTACCTGCTCGTGCTGCAAAATCGATCCCATTGTGTTGACGGGCTGTTTTAAAGATGGGGTGGATGCGGTTTCCGAATCCTGATACGAGGTTGCAGGATTCCAACGACAGTGGCATTCGTATGGGAAGCGAGCTGATAAAATTGGGGTTAGTTTTAATGATGTATGAAGCGAATCCGAGTCGCATTGTTTCACGGTAGGCCAGATGTTCAATTTTTCGATAAACAGCACCAACAACCGCGAGCACAGCACCAACATCCTGATCCTGAAGCGTGTGACTGGCATCTTTGAGCAGAGCGTCGCTTAACAGAACTGTGTCGGCAGGGTCGGTTTCGAAGATTTCACGAAACAGTCTACGATCCTGTAATTCAAGATTTCGAAGCACACGTACGTTTTCTTCATATTGTTTTTCGAGTTCGGCATAGGTGTTTTTGTAAACTTCAAGGTCATGTTCCTTCTTTCTAAGTTTCTCGGATTTTATAAATGAGGTTCCGATAAGAATG
>CAZLHV010000062.1:0-14968 GCA_964559205.1 uncultured Bacteroidaceae bacterium | reverse complement strand
GCAATGCGGTTTATTATCTGCTTGAACATGCCATGCATTGCAGATTTTATGCACCCGGCGCACTTGTGATTCCGAAAAGAAAAACATTGACCTTTGCCCCGGTCAGCACCATTCAGAATCCCGTGTTTCATTTCCGCATCAACTACAACGGCGGTGCATTCGATGCAGCATATGCAGCCTGGCATGGACTGCATAACATGGAGCAGAAGCCCGACGCAGCGCACTTCGACATATCGGACAACTGGGGCATGTGGGTACACACCATGCATCGTCTTGTGCCGCCCGAACTGTATTTTAAAACACATCCTGAGTATTATGCGTTGCGTAACGGAGTCAGGGTCAGCGATCAGCTTTGCTTAAGTCATCCCGAAGTGGCAGCCATCACCATTGCATCGCTCAGGGAAGAAATGAAGAAAAACCCCGATGCACAGTACTGGTCAGTAAGCCAAATGGACAATTTCAGTTATTGCGAATGTGACAAATGCAAAGCCATTGATTCGGCCAACGGTTCTCCTTCGGGCTCAGTGATTGCTTTTGCCAACATGATTGCCGAAGCATTTCCCGATAAAATCATTTCAACGCTTGCCTATCAGTACTCGCGCAAAGCGCCCACGCAAATCAAGCCACGGCCCAATGTAAACATCATGCTTTGTACCATTGAGTGCAACCGGCATGAACCCATTGCACACGATCGCTCGGTAGGAGGTTTTGCATACGATTTGCAGCAATGGGGAGCCTTGACCCGCAACATATTAGTCTGGGATTATGTCATCAACTTCTCAAACATCCTGGGTCCTTTTCCCAACCTGCATGTACTGAAGCCCAACCTGCAGCTGTTTCGCGACAATCATGTATCGATGTTGTTTGAGCAGGGCTGGCCACGTCCTTCGGGCGAAATGACCGAACTTCGGTGTTATTTGTTGTCGAAGCTCATGTGGAATCCCGAGCTCGATACCGACAGCCTGATCACAGATTTTTGCATGGGGTATTATGGTCCGTCGGGGCAGGGCGTCATCGATTATGTGATGGCTTCGCGCAGCCACCTGTTACAATCGGAGCGTGCGTTGACCCTCTACGAGCCCATGTCGGCACATGCCGATGGTTTTTTGTCGCCGCAGAACATCAGTTCCTATTACGAAATGATTGATGGCGCCTGGAGATCGAACAACGGCCTGGAACCCTTCCACACGCGTCTGCAGCTTGCTATGCAGCCATTGCGCTATGCATGGCTCGAGGTAGCCAAATCAAAGCCTTTTACGGCATCATGGATTTTTAAGGCAGATGGAAAAGGTGGATATGCGGTTTGCGATACGGCCACCTTCTTTCTCGACGAGCTGTGTTCGATGGCCATGGAACACGGACCGGGATTGTTTCACGAAACAGGGATTCCGCCACAGCAATACAGGGAAATGATGGAAGATTATTTTGTCAGTGGCTACACAAAGCATCTTGCCTGTGGCAGGAAAGTGAAATACATGAATCCATGTTCAGCGAAATACAATGGCGGAGGCGCTACGGCACTGACCGATGGGGTAAGCGGAACCAGCAACTATTTTGTATTGTGGCAGGGCTGGGATGGCGAAGATGCAGATCTTGTCATTGATATGGACAGCCTTGTTGAGGTGAGATCGGTGGAAATACACACCCTATCGAATTCACTCAGCTGGATCTTTCCTGCTGATACCTTGAAGGTTTGGTATTCCGAAGACGGAACACAATTCACCGAAGCGGGACTTGAAGTAAATTATACAGCACGCGATAAAGGTTCAAACGAAATCATTCCCATGCAGGTTCGGTTTAACGAGGCAGTCGAAGCACGATACATCCGGGTTCACATCTCCTGCATCGGTCGCTTACCTGCCTGGCGCGGCATCGATGGCAACGCGTGGCTTTTTGTCGATGAAATCATGGTGCGATAGCGCAGCCAGATTTACATTAACGGATCATTAAATAATCATTCAGGAATTGTTTAGGTTGCATTTTTCTTTCTCTTTATTGTTACATTTGTGGGATCAATGAATGAAACAATGAACATCAATAAGAATATCCGCGTATTATTGGTGGATGACGAGAAGGACATCCTGGAAATCATGAGTTATAATCTCAGGAAAGAAGGCTACGATGTTCAAACAGCGCGTGACGGGCAGAGTGCATTGGATAGGGCATCGGAGTTTAAGCCCCATTTAATTGTGCTGGACATCATGATGCCCGGGATGGACGGGATCAGTGCCTGTCAGGAAATGCGAAAGACTGAGGGTCTGGAGAAATCGATCATCATATTTCTGACGGCACGATCGGAGGAATTTACCCATGTAGCGGCTCTGGAGGCGGGTGGTGATGACTTCATCAACAAGCCGGTGACGCCTAAGGTGTTTTTGACCAAGGTCAAGAGTTACCTGCGACGTTTCAAGGTTGAAATGAGCGAAGAGGCACAGGATCAGATTGAATTTGACGGGCTGATCATCCATTTCGAGCGCTATATGGTGATCAAGGACGGTGAAGAGATATTGCTTCCGAGAAAAGAATTTGAGTTGCTTGCGTTGCTGGCTGGCAGACCGGGAAAAGTATTTACACGCGACGAGATCTTTTCGAAAGTGTGGGGAAACGATGTGGTGGTGGGCGACAGAACCATCGACGTGCACATCCGCAAGATTCGCGAAAAGCTTGGATTAAGCCTGATCAGAACGGTGAAGGGGGTGGGATATACCTTTGAACTGAAGAAATAGTAATTTTGTATTTCATCTGCTTGTAACCGAAACATGGACAATGAAGTTTACCTTTGGTAACCCGCGTCAGCTTTCATGGATGATTGCAGCAATCATGGCTGCACTTGTTTTTATGATCGATCTGGTTGTATTTACCCTGATCGAGCTTCCACCATGGGTGTTGGCTCTGGTGCTGGCGTCGATCACTTTTTTTGTGTTGTGGCTTGTCCTTCGGTATATTCTTGGTAAATTCATCTATGACCGGATCAGGCTCATTTATAAAACCATCAGGAATACAAGGTTAGGACATCAGAATAAACACCGGGTCGACAGCAGCGCCGACATCATCGCATCTGTCAACCGCGATGTGGAGCAATGGGCCAGCGATCGTTCGAAGGAGATAGAGTTGCTGAAGCAGAACGAAACATTCAGGCGGGAGTTTCTCGGCAATGTGTCTCACGAGTTAAAGACGCCCATTACTACCATACAGGGCTATGTTCTTACATTGCTTGATGGAGGTCTGTATGACGAAAACATCAATAAAAAATATTTGCTTCGGACGGCGAAAAGCATTAAGCGGCTGATCGCAGTGGTGAATGATCTTGACGAAATTTCGAAACTCGAAAGCGGGGTGATGCAGATGACTTTTAGCAGGTTTGATTTTTCAAAACTTGTATACGATGTATTTGATTTTATGGAGATCAAGGCCACCAAGCGGGCTGTGAGTCTGAAGTATGATAACGGATTTGAATCCCCAGTCATGGTGGAGGCCGATCAGAGCAGAATCAGGCAGGTGCTGATCAATCTGGTCGATAATGCTTTGAAATACGGTCATGCCGGAGGTAAGGCAACGCTAAGTGCCTTTGACATGGATGATCATTATCTGATTGAGGTTGCTGATGATGGTGTGGGAATTGATCAGGCCGATTTGCCCCGGATTTTCGAACGCTTTTTCCGTACCGAGAAAAGTCGCAGCCGCGATCTTGGAGGAACAGGTCTTGGGCTGGCTATTGTGAAGCACATTATCGAATCGCACCAGCAAACCATTCATGTGAGGTCGAAAGTTGATGTGGGCACCACCTTCTCGTTTACGCTGAAAAAGTCGAACGGAAAGAAATTGCAGGCTTAATCAGCTCTTTAGAATCTGATTTCGATGGCAAGTTCTGCCATTCTTCTGATGCTTCCGTTTTTATCGAAGTATTCGCCGCCCAACACCAGTTTGTTTTTTGAAAAGCGGTAGGCAATTCCTGCATTGATCTGCTGAATGTAGTAGTCGGGTTGTTGTTCCGACACAAAATAGTCGTAATTGCCCACAATCGACAAAGGAGTAGAGGGAATGCGAAATTCGCCGAAAACCGCCAGACCATGGTTGGCATAGGAGGAGAAAAGTGAGTCGCAGTATTTGCCGCCGTAGTCGCCAATGCCTTGATAGTATTGAAAAAGTAAAGCATGAACCTTGCTTTCCGATGAAAGATAAAGCACATTCATTTTGAAATCGGTATTGTTGCCAGGCAGGTTGGCTTTTCCGTTTGCAAAAGCATATCCAAACTGCAAACCGGGCAAGGCAGCGGGCAAGGGTCTCACCGTAAGCCGTGCTTCGAAAGTTTTGTTGTTGTTCATTTCCACGGCGTGGTATCCGCCGCCATTATACAAACCAAACGAAAAACTGCCATACTTCCCGGGATAGTTCTTGTTTACTTCGCGTTGATACTCCTGATCGATTTCGCCTCCGATCAACCCCTCGTAAATAAAACCGAAATCTGCCGAACTCAGCACATCGATGCGCTCGAGGAACATGGGTCCCATCACCCGGTATGAATTGATTTTCTGTTCAAATTCTATCCATGGTCTGGCCACCATGCCGAATGAGATACTGCCTTTCTGTATGTTGGGAAAGATGTTGACCTTGCTTTGCAGGTACAGATATTTGAGCCTCATCTCCACGTTTCCAGCATCGTCACCTTCGGTGTCAAGTGTGATGTCTTGCGTATAGCGTGCGGTCAGATTGTTGCTCAGGTGACTTTCGATTGTGAAATAGCCTCTTTTTAATTCAATCTGGTAAAGCGAATCCTGATCATCGTAATTTCCAGCAATGAACCATTGCCCAGAGATTTCAGTGTTTTTTAGAAAGGATTTTTGAACAACGCTGTCCTGCGCCTGAAGCCCCATGGATACAAGCAGGCTGAAAAGGATCAACAGTTTTTTCATGTTTTTCAGGTTAATGGTGAGTTGCAAAATTATTAAACGAACATTAAGAAAACATTAATTCTGCCGTTGTAGATGGTTCAACGGCAAAATCAAGATGGAAAAAATGTCCAGAGTAAAAAGGGGGCTGAGTTTTCTTCGGCTAGACGCGGTAGTCGATATTCACTTCCGGGATCAGGGGCAGGTAGTTAAATCTGCGAAGCATCTGAATGAGCGATACCACGTCTTTTTGGCAATACTGCACAATTCGGGTGAGGTTTTTTTCCTCATAGTATACTCTTGCCACGTCGGCACCACTGATGTCGTCTTTTGGCGAAGGAACATCGAACAGCTCGGTCAGGAGGTCGAGCGAAGTGAAGCTTTTATAATCGCCGAATTTCCAAAGTTCCATGGTGTCGAGGTGGGGAATTTCCCAGGGTTTTTTGCCCTGCACATTGAGAATGGGAGGAATGACAATACCGTGAATCATCATTCGCCGGCAAAGCCATGGAAAATCGAATTCCTTGCCATTGTGAGCACATAACACATGGATGCCCTGAGAGGGCAATTCCTGCATGAATCTGGCCAGTCCGAGCAGCAATTCTTTTTCATCGTCTCCAAAAAAGCTGCGAATGCTTGCCTGTTTTCCCGAAACCGTGCCGGTTGAAACACAAATCACTTTTCCAAACTCAGCAAAAATGCCGGCTTTTTCGTAAAGCGTTTCCGGTGTTTCTTCGTCTGACTTTTTTAAGTTGACGGCCTTTTTGTCCCAAAAATATTTCATGCGCTCGGATAGGTCATTGTAGGAGGGCGCAGCCGGGACAGTTTCGATGTCAAGGAATAAAATGCGGGAAAAATTTTCTTCCATATGATCAGTTATTAATAAAACGTGCTAAATTTATAAACAAATTCTGAATCATGATCGACCGACGTTTTTTTTTAGGATTTCTCGTGGTGCTTTTTTTACTCTCGTGTAAGCGAGAAGAAGGAGAACCGCCTGTCCTTCAGCTGTACTCACCTGCGGGATATTCGACTTACATGACTGGTGACACCATTGCGGTTTCGGGGCAAGCCAGTTCGATGTCGCAACTGACATACATTAAAATCGTTTTGCTTAGCCACAGTTATGTTCAGGTCAATCCTCCATTAACCTTGTATCCGCAGACAGATTCATATTCTTTCGATGTTGAATACATTTTATCAGGTCAGGACATCGAAACAGGCTCGTACTATCTCATGGTTGAAGCAGGAAACGAATATGGTGCCGATCAGGTGTTTGTTCATGTAAATGTTACGGGTATTCCTCTCGAAAGCAGAGCATTGGTTGTGTTTTGTTACGAAAAAGCCGATGGGCAGGTAGGGGTTTATTATGCCGATAGTCTCTTGCAGTATTCTCTTTTAACGCAGCTCGGTGGTGATTTTTGCGAGGGCGCTGTCAGCAGCAAGGATCAAATGATTTATTCCATGGGTCAATACACGGGTCACATGTATTTTCTCGATGCGTCTGACGGCAATGTGGCAAAGCAAATCGATGTGGTGCAGAATCCGCCTTTTCCGTATTTTGAATCGCTGACCTATAGCAATGGTCTTCTTGTGATAGGTTACCACGATGGCCGAATGGAGGGTTATTATGGCAATGGCAACTATAAATTCTCATATGTCACCGAAAACATGAGAGCAAGACGTGTTCGCTATGACGGAACTTACCTGTTATGTGTGCTTGAATACTATCTTGGGGGTGCCATCAATGCCGGTGTGATGTGGGAAATTTCTGGCATGATCAAAGACGTATTGTACACCGAATATGCGATTGCCGATTTATACAGGGTTGAAGGAAATCAGGTGGCTCTGTTTGC
Source organism: uncultured Bacteroidaceae bacterium (assembly GCA_964559205.1). GTDB lineage: Bacteria > Bacteroidota > Bacteroidia > Bacteroidales > DTU049 > GWF2-43-63. The sequence continues at coordinate 8,223 of CAZLHV010000062.1, read as the reverse complement.
AAATTTGAACAATCAGCCATCGGTGAAGTTTCTCGATACGTATCACATGACCATCACCCATATGTGCGATTTGCCTCCCGGCGAAGTGATATCGGTCGCCGATGCTGGCGATCATCGTTTTATCCTGAGTCATACCACCGGGTTGCTGTTATATGATGCTCAGGCCAATCAATGGTCATTGATTGAGAGCACAGCATTCAGTGGCAAGCTTGCTTTCGATCAGACCGATCAAATGGTTTATATGTCCAGTGGCAGGGATGTTTATGCTTTCGCATGGCCGGACGGCACTTTGCTGGGATCTGTTCAAATGCCCGATTCGGTCAGGGATATCCACATGCTTTATAACCGATGACAGCGAGAAGCGTTGTGCTTACGGCCGATGGTTCGGCAAGCATTTTTGTTCCTGAGCTGCAGGAGCATTATCATTCTGTGCATGGAGCTGCTTCCGAGAGCATCCATGTGTTTATCAATGCGGGCCTGAAGCCAAAAATGGAAGAGAAGCAGCCCTTGAATGTGCTTGAAGCAGGATTGGGTACAGGTTTGAATGCAGCGCTAACATGGACTCAGGCCGATCAGGCTGAATTACAAATCATCTATCATGCATTTGAGCCGTATCCGCTTCGTCGCAATCTGGTGCGTCAATTGGTTTCGGCATATCGATCCGATGAAAATTTGCAAAAAAGATTAATCGGGATACTAAACGCCCCCTTCGGTGTTGAACAGAAACTGAGCCCTTCATATTCATTGATGTGTCATCAGATGTGCCTCCAGAATGCGACACTGGAACCGGAAATGTACGATCTTGTGTTTTTCGATGCTTTTTCGCCTGGCACTCAGCCCGACATGTGGACAAAGGATGTGTTTGAACAACTTTATTGCTCGATGAAGCCTGGTGCATTCCTCTGTACCTATGTGGCACAGGGCGAGGTTCGCCGCACGATGAAGGCCTGTGGGTTTATGGTGGAAAAACTTCCGGGGTTTGCAGGGAAGCGCGAAATGACCCGGGCAATTAAATGAAAGAAAATGGAAAATCAAACAAAAACGTATCCTTTCTCGGTGCGGGTTTACGGACTACTGCTCCATGAATCTGCATTGCTGGTGGCCGAAGAAATGTGGTTCAATACACGAATGGTGAAACTACCGGGCGGAGGCCTTGAGTTTGGCGAGTCTCCTGCCGAGGCTTTGCGACGCGAGTTTGTCGAAGAATGCGGCATCGAAGTTTTTGTCGGCGACTTGTTCTATACGCCGCGAAAATTTATCCCGGCAGTTTTTTACAAAAACGTACAGGTGGTTCCGCTGTATTATCAAATCAGCTCCGACTCATGCCAGTTTGTCCAGGTGTCGCCCGCATGGCACACTGAGCATGAAATGAAGAATGGTGATGTGTTTTTTCATTGGGTTCCGATCGAAGAACTCCATGTCGATTTATTCTCTTTTCCGGGTGATCGGGAAATGATGGATCTGTGGCTCAAAGAGCACAAATACGAATGATCTCTTGTTTGCTTTTTTATGTTCATTCACTTGAAAGTGCCCTGTGTGGTCACTTAAAAATGACAAAATTCCGAAGCCAATAAATCCAAAAAATTTCCTCCCCGAAGTTTGCTATTCAAGAACCGTTGTTGCCTGCATGACAACACCTCCGTTGTCGTTGATAGCAATGCTGGTGTCAGCGCCAATAAAAAATGCGCGATTCAGCTCGGTATGTCCCGCCGGAAAACCAAATATCAGAGGGAACTCAAATCCGCTCAGATGATGACGAATAATTGTTTCTGCATCGCTTCCGAAAGGCACTTCGTTGTCATGCATATCGCTCATGGTGCCAATGACAACACCGGCCAGATGATCGAAAACACCGGCCCGTTTCAGGGCGTTTAACATGCGGTCGATATGATAGAGATATTCATCGAGATCTTCGAGAAATAATATTTTTCCATGCATATCCGGAAATGAGACAGAGCCAAGCATTGAAAACAATACACTCAGATTCCCGCCCACAAGCATTCCTTCGGCTTTGCCTGAACGGTTGAGCCGATGCGCTCCAACATTGAATGCTACCGGTTTGCCTTCAAGTGCATCCAGCATAGAGGTGAAATTATCGCCATATCCGGGTTGCCCGAAATGTACCGCCATGTCGGAATGCAATGAAGGAAGTTTATTAGTTGCAAACTGATGATTGAGCAATACGGTGAAATCGCTGAATCCACACAGCCATTTCGGATGTTCCAACAACGCTTTCCAGTTGAGCTGATCAACAATCCGTGCTGCACCATAACCTCCCCGTACCGCTATAATGGCTTTTACTTCCGGGTTTTGAAAGAGCTCGTTCATGGCTGAAATACGTTCTGCATCATTGCCTGCAAACTGATGAAAGGATGCATTCAGGTTTGAAGCACGAATGACCTTATATCCTTTGTCTGTCAGAAAATGTTCAAACGGTGCAAAATCGGTCAGGGACACCTTTCGGGAGGGTGCGGCAAGCGCGATGGTGTCGCCGGTTTTCAAAAAAGGGATCTTCATTTCTGCTCAGATTGATGAGGATCGAAGCCGCACTGAATCATCATGCGTTCGTACCAGGCTCGTCCGTAGGCTCTGATGAGTGCGGCAGCCGTAAAGCGCAGCAATGGAACTCCTTCGTCATGCCCGGTAGTGAAAGCCGGTTCGCAAATGCGCCAACGGTGAAGTAAGAGTTTGTCAAATGCGCCTTCAGCCACCACACGAATGGGATAGAGGTGGCATGAAATGGGTTTTTGAAATGAAATTAGGCCTTGGTTAAATAACTTTTCGAACACGCAAATGGTGTGACCATTTTCCCAGATGAGGTAGATGCATTCTTCGTTTGGTTTCAGCGGTGTGACAAGTTTTCCTGCCATATCGTAATCGAATGAGCCTGTATTGTGCATCACGGTTTTTCCTTCCTCATCCATGAGCGGAAGGATGGTTTCTGTCAGGTCTTCGATGATGCTGATTTCTTCTTCGGTGAGGGGCGCACCCGCATCGCCTTCCACACAGCATGCACCAAGGCAAAGGTGCAATGGGCATCGAAAAAACACTTTTTTCAGTTCATCCGAAAGGATGACATGTTCAACAATCATGGTGTCAGAATTTTCCGGCCAGGGTGATGACCGTTTTTATTTTTTCGGAGTAGCCGTCGGACGAAAACACCTCGGTAAAGATGATATAGATGCCAATGGGGGCTGTGCTGTTGTCTTCTGTAGAACCGTCCCACGAAATCACCCCTTCCTGTCCAATGGTTTCGTTTTTCATCAGATGTTTGACAAAACGTCCGTTGCTATCGAAAATTTTCATGCTGCAGATCAGTCCGGGTCGGGTAAATGACCATTGAATATTCACCACATCATTGTATCCGTCGTTGTCGGGCGAAAATGCCTGTGGATCAACACCAACGGTGCCGCTTCCCGAACTTGCCGAGTATTGGCTGTTGAGGTATCCCGGGGTGGCAAAGCCAGCGGTTGAAGCAGCGCTGTGCCAGTTGGTGCTGTCGTTTGAAGGACGGTCGAAATTGATCCGTTCGAGCGAAACGCCATCGGTTGAATTTAAGAAGGGATCATGCATTGACACATTATATTCCACCTGATCGATGATGGTGCCTGCAGCCATGGCCAGCACCACCATGCCCGAGTCGTTGTTGTATGCTGGCATATCGCTGATCTGAATCACCTGATTGACCGAGGTAGTATAGTATTGATTCAATGCATCAGAATTTTCGGTAAATGCGACATATTCGCCCGGAAACAGAATATAACCATTGGGGACCACATAGCTTTGATCGTCAAGTTGCAGCGAGTCGTTGAGTGTGGCAAGGGTGACAAAACGAAGATCCAGAATTTTGTTGCTTCGGTTGATGATTTCGATAAAATCTTCACATTCGGCAGCAGGGTTCGACAAAATCTCGTTGATAACCAAATCGCCGGTCTCGATGCTGTCGGCAATGGCAAAACGGGCACTGCTTTGCATGGGAATGTAGTTGCCCACACAATCGGTCAGGGTATCGGTAATCGTCACCGTGTAAATTATGCCGTATTGAACAGGCTGATTGAGTTGCAGTGTGACTGATCCGTAATCAGGAGGAAAGGAACCCGGCAATCCAAGAATGCTTAATCCATTGTCGAGGGTATAGCTGAAAGGATTTAATACGGTGGCACTATCCATGGGTTCGCTGAACCACAGACGCAACAAACTGTCGTTTTCGAGCGATGCACGCAACAACTGAGGCTGTGTGGCATCACCGTTCACCGCATTCACGCTGTTGATGGCCCCGGGTGTTCCGCCATTGGCGTTTTCTGAAGCTTTCCAGTTGTATTTTCCAGCACAGGGATTGGTGGGGTCGATCTGCTCAACCGACCAACCGCCGTCAGCCTTAAAGTCGTTGAAATACCATTCGTCGGTAAAAGCTGCAAAAGAAAGGACAGCACCAGCAGGGCTGATGAGCGAGATGTTTGCACCGGTGTTGGTGACCGAAAACGATGAAAAGGCAAATACATCCCCATAATTGTCCATGTCGGCCTGGGCAGCGTCATCGCAAAGAATCAGATAACCGTTGGGGTCGATGGTGACATCACCAATGGTTTTATCGGAAGTGCCTATGCGCAGAGTGTAATTGTTCAGGTTGATCGGCAGGTTGGTGGTGTTGTAAAGCTCAACCCATTCATATTCGGGCAGCAGCACAACAGGAGAGGGATCGGCCATAATTTCGTTGATCACGATATCGAAAGCATGGGGCACATAGTAGGCAAAAGGAATGGTGGTGTCGTTCATGACATTCACATTGAGGTCTTCAATACCGGTAATGGTCATCTGATAAAGGATTCCATCGTAAACCGGATTTGCGAAAGTGAGATGAACAAGCGTCGCATCGCTTCCGTCGGGACTGGCCAATGCAGGTGTACCGACCCCGAGATTGACCTGATAATTGGCTGCAAATGATGAGGTGCCGGGTGCTACGGGCTCGCTGAAATACACATCGGCAGAGAAAGCCGAGGTTGCAGTAACCTTTACAACCGATGGAGGTATGGTGTCCACCTGAATGGGGCCGGCATAGAATTCATCAAAGTAGCAGCTGTTGGCGTTCGAAACAGTGTATTGATTAAATACCCCAATGTATGAAGAGCTTGAATAAGTGACATCGTTTGCGGTTCCTTCAAGTGCATAATTGTCGCCACCAAGGGTGTCGCTGTATAGGGTCCAGTTGCCGCTGTTGTCGCGTTTCACACGCACCCGAACAATGTTGGTTGTTTTATTGAAATTGGCCACAGTGCCTGTAATGATAGGGGTGAGCGTGGTTCCGCTTTGTCTGACCAGAAAGAGTCGGTCGGTGCCGGCATTGGACAACCCGACAAAATACCCGTTTAATGGCCCGGTCAGATTGGGCTGATCGGAAACAATATACACCCTGCTAAAATTGCCGATGCTTGGATTAAAGCTCATTTTTGCCCAGAATGTCCATTCGAGGCTGTCGGTCAGGTTCATTGGATTTAATGCCGAGAGCCATGTGGTATCGGCAACCGTATTGTTGGTTCTGATGCCGGGAACCATGTTGGAAGGCATGGCAGTTGACGTGTAAATGATATAATTGGCATCATTGCCACTCCAGATGGGGCTGCTTGTGAAATCACCATCAGAGAAGTCATCAGTGAACTGAGCCTGAACCGTTAAACTCAGAAACAGAATAGGAAATATGATCCAGCGCATAATTCGGAATTATAGCGTAAATATAGAAATTTTTGCCATAACCCCCTTGGCGATCATTTAAAGCTTTGATGTATTGGCTGCCTGAATGTGTACAACTTGCTGCTAATCAGAATTTAGTGACTGTCTAAAAATCATTCTACTTTTTTGCACTAAGAGCTCCAAGTATCGCACAAAGAACGCAAAGTGAGTTAGGAATGCAAAAGCCGTTATCAATGGCTTTTGTATCAAACACGAATGCTACGTCGTGTCCTTATGCAAGTCCTGACCGGCAGCATCGGGAAGTGCCCTTCTTTGATACCTTTACGCTACAAACAATTTTAAAATTTAGACAGTTACTTATTCTTGAAAAAATAATTCAGATACATCTCATGACTGCCTCCACTGGCGTTGGTGAGTTTTGATAATGTGTAATCATAACTGTATCCGAACTGGAATTTTCCAAGCCGTGCACCTGCCTGAAAAACAGCAGCATCGGCATTGTTGTTGCCAAAGCGGCAATATGCACCACCATACAACCAGTTCCATGAAACATTGGTGCCGCATAGCATGCTGTATCCACCAGTTGTTGTAGTTCCAAAAATCAATGGTGACACATGAAATCCTTCGGGTTTCTCTCCTTTCAACAGCCACAAGTCATATCCGATGAAACCGGCATATCTGCGGGGAAGACGACTTTCGGAAATGAAACCCACATTGGGCTCCATTAGATGAAAGCTGGACACACCCGCAGTCCATTTTTTCCAGTCAGCAGAGGTTGAAAATCCAAGATCGAAATATGATTTTTTAAACCCGTCTTCGGGTAAATCTTCATTGGTGGCTAAAACAACACCATGTCGAGGATCAATCTGATCGGGAAAGGTTAGGTTTGAACAATCGAGATACTTATGTCCAAAACTGTATTGGGAAGCAACACGCCAATTAAAATTCTCATTCTCTTCATTACTAAATGAATAAATGACATTAATGCTCCATTCCTTCAAAGTGTTCTCGCCTGCAACATCATAGACGCCATAAACACCTAAACCTCCATGCACTGCCTTGACTGGAGCATCTAATCCTAAAGATGCAGTAGTGTATGAGCCATTGATATTAGGCCATTGAAGGCGATAAAACGAAGAAATACGGGGGGCATCCGAGTTTCCGGTCAATGCCGGACACATCCAGAATGGGTTCGAGTATGGCTGCGATAAAGGATAGTCCTGTGCGTTTGCACTCATCAATATCGCAAAAAAGAAAGCTACAGCAGATAATATTTTCATGCGATGAATGTTTGAACAAATATAAGCAAAATGGATCAAACAGTGTTTTTATGCATGCTTTCAGAAATTGAATGAAGGAAGCTGAAAATCGATGTTCAAAGCCCATTTGCCGATTCATCCTGTCCATGAAAGAAAAAATACATATTTTAGCAGCATTAAAATACTTGAATATGCGAATCAAATCCCTGTTGCTTTCTTTGGTTCTGTTTCTCAGCATGTCACTTCGTGCGCTTGCCGACGAAGGCTTGTGGATCCCGATGTTGCTTCAGTCGCTCAATGAAAAGGAAATGCAGGACATGGGCTTCAAACTGACTGCAGAAGACATCTATTCCATTAACCATAGCAGCATGAAAGATGCCGTGGTGCTGTTTGGTCGTGGCTGCACTGCCGAAATCGTCAGCGATCAGGGCCTCATGCTTACCAATCACCACTGTGGTTACGGACAGATACAGAGCCACAGCACGGTAGAACATGATTATCTCACCGATGGTTTCTGGGCCATGAGCCGCGAGCAGGAACTGGCTTGCCCGGGACTCACCGCCACCATTCTGGTTCGTATGGAAGATGTGACAACCCGCGTGCTCGAAAAGGTGAGCAATGACATGAGCGAAGAGCAGCGCGCAGCCGCGATCGAAAAAGTGATTCGCAAAATTGAATCCGAAGCGGTTGAAGGCACACACTACAGTGCGCAGGTTAAGCCATTCTATTATGGCAATCAGTTTTACCTCATGGTGTATGAAGTGTTTACCGATGTACGACTGGTGGGAGCACCACCCAGCAGCATCGGGAATTTTGGAGGCGACACCGACAACTGGATGTGGCCGCGCCATACCGGCGATTTCAGCATGTTTCGCATTTATGCCGGCGACGACAACAAACCGGCTGCATATGCAAAAAGCAATGTGCCATATAAACCGAAATATTCGTTTCCGATTTCCATCGCCGGTGTGAAAGAAAACGATTTCACCTTTGTGTTTGGTTATCCCGGAACCACCGAGCATTTTACGGTTGCCGATGGTGTTCAGATGGTCACTGAGGAGGAAAATCCTGTCGCCATTGGTTTGCGACGTATGCGCATGGATGCCATGGAAAAGTATATGAAGACCGATCCTGCCATCCGGATCATGTATGCCAATAAACACAAGGGAGTCGGTAATTACTGGAAGAAAATGATTGGCGAAAGCAAGGGAATCCGGCAATGGAACGGCATTTCGAGAAAACAGGCACAGGAAAATGATTTTATGGAAACGCTGCG
>CAZLHV010000061.1:0-15409 GCA_964559205.1 uncultured Bacteroidaceae bacterium | reverse complement strand
CCAGGCGCTTAAACAAAGTCCGAAAATCAAACAGGGCTCACTTACTTAATCATGGTGTTGCAGCCTCTCAAAATGCTAAAATCCAATCTGCCCCTAACCTCGAAAGATCCGTCTTCATGCAAAACGCCAATGTCATCGGTTGCCAAAAACGGACAGGAATAGACATTTGCAAGGTCGATGATATTGATGGCGCCAGATGCTTTGTTTTGTGGTGTTGACATGGGGTCATGAATATCACGTAACAGAACCCGCATCCATGGAGGACAACGAAAAATACCATTGCCAGTCGAATAGGCTTGGCTTAAAAGTTCCGTCATGCCGTATTCACTATGAATGAAAGGCACTCCAAAAGATGCCTTCAGAATAGAATGCAGCTCTTCACGCATAAGCTCCTTGCGTCGACCTTTCATGCCACCTGTTTCCATCACAATGAGTTCGGGAAATTGAACCGCATACGATTCAGAAAAATCAACCAGGGCATGAGTCACGCCGATCAACATGGTCTTCTTTCCAGCATTATTCAAGGCATTCAACGTTTCAAACAACTTTTCATGCTCATTTAAATAAAAGCCAGAATCCCTCTGCAGACTCTTTTCAATAAAATGCCTGACCATATAAACAAGCGACGAATGTTGTCTTTCGAGATATCCGGGAAGCAGAGCAAGCACTGTGTAATCTGCAATTCTTCCGTAAAACCGTTCAAAACCAAGGATGGAAGATTTGAGATATAGCTCTGGATCAGCCACATGATGCACCCCGCTTTCGGATGCAGTTGTACCACTTGTTTCAAATCTGATTTTAGATGTAACACCACCGAGCAACACCTTTTGTTGTCGGAACACATTGACCGGTAAACATGGGATTTGCTCAACGGTTAGAACATTTAAAGGTGATTTGCCCGACAAAGTGCAAAAACGATGATATACCTCGTTTTCAGCAAAATGAATCGCAAACATCTGCATGGCCAGTTGATCGAAGGCTGACTGGTTAGAAATGCTGAAAATTAGCTCAGGCAATTTTTGAGGCAGTGGCATCGTTTCTTTTTGTACTTTAGTGCAAAATTTTGGCTTTCCATGGCAAAAGTACGAAATATCGCAGTAGTTACAGGGCTATTCCTCATGCTAATTGGATGCATCGAGCGACGCGAATATCCCATTGAACCAGTGATTGCGTATAAGAGCTTTGCTGTTATTCAAAATTCTGCCGGATATGATAGCATCGGGTATCTGACATTCGAGTTTACCGATGGGGACGGAGATATCGGGCTTTCGCAGTCAGATACTTTTGCCCCTTACAATCCCGGCAGCGAATATTACTACAACTTTTTCATCACGTTATATCAGAAAAACGGAGCAGTCTTTCAACCTCTCAGTGAGCCATATAACAGCCGGATTCCAAATATCAATCCTGATGGAATTGATCAAGATCTGAAAGGTGAGATTCAAATTGAAATCGATATGACCATTTGGCCACTCGTTCTCACAAGTGATACCATTAAAATGACGGCATATATTGTCGACCGAGCTCTTCATAAAAGCAATACAATTGAGACCCCTGTGTTTGCTGTAGATCTGCCATAAGAATTACCCAGGCAACGTTATCGATGCCAATTTTGCATCATTTATGTTTTCGAAATGTTTAAATGGGGCGTAATTGCTGAAAATTATCGTACCTTTGCCGGCTCAAAACGAAGAAGCCACTTGCGTTCTTCTTAATCCCTGATTAACACAGCATTTACAAATGAGTAACATTTCAAAACTAAGGAATATAGGCATTGCAGCCCACATCGATGCCGGGAAAACCACTGTAACAGAGCGAATCCTGTATTTCACAGGTGTTAACCGAAAAGTGGGGGAAGTACACGATGGGGCAGCGACCATGGACTTCATGAAACAGGAACAGGAAAGAGGAATCACCATTGCATCGGCTGCCATTTCAGCTCCCTGGCGCGATCACCAGATCAACCTCATCGACACTCCGGGTCACGTAGATTTCACGATCGAAGTCGAACGTTCACTTCGCGTAATTGACGGAATGATTGCTGTTTTCTGTGCTGTTGGCGGTGTTGAACCCCAAAGCGAAACTGTTTGGAATCAGGCCGAGCGCTACAGGGTACCACGCATCGCTTTTGTAAATAAAATGGATCGTACCGGCGCCGATTTCAACGAAGTTGTTCAGCAAATGAACCGTTATCTCGATGCATCAGCTGTGCCCTTTCAACTGCCAATGGGTGCTGAAGATCAGTTCGTTGGAATGATTGATTTGCTTCGGATGAAGGCCTATACGTTTGAAAATGAAGTTCGTACTGAATCTGAAATTCCTTCGGAATATCTTGAAACAGCTACCATTGCCCGTCAGAAAATTGTTGAAGTTCTGGCCGATTATGACGAAGTTGTTGGGGATTTATTTTTAAACGAGCAAAACGTTGGAGATGAAGATCTAATTCGTGCTGCGCGTGAAGCCACAATAAAACTGCTTATCACGCCCGTTTTTTGCGGTGCAGCCTACAAAAACAAGGGAATCCAGCTACTTCTCGATGCTGTGATTGACTTTCTGCCTTCACCGGTTGACATTGGAGCTGTAATTGGAACGGATGTTGACGACCCTGAAAAACACCTGAGTCGCGGTCCTTCATGCAAAGAACCATTCTCAGCGCTGGCATTCAAACTTATCAATGATCCTTATGTTGGTCAGCAAACATTTATCCGGATTTTCAGCGGGAAAATTTCGAGCGGAATGGCATTTTTTAATGCAAGTAAATCGAAGCCTGAAAGAGCAGGCCGAATTTTACGCATCCGCGCCAAAGACCGTGAAGAAATCAGCGAAGCAGGACCCGGAGAGATTGTTGCTTTGGTAGGGCTTAAACTAACCAGAACAGGCGACACGCTTTGCGATCCTGATCATCATATTCTTCTTGAATCCATCCATGTTCCGCCTGCGGTTATTGACCTTAAAATCAATCCCGTAATTCGTAAAGACCGCGAGAAACTCAGCGAGGCTCTTGCAAAACTATGCAACGAAGATCCGTCGTTCCGTGCTCATTTTGATCAGGAAACCGAAGAAACCATCGTTTCGGGTATGGGTGAATTACATCTCGAAATCATTATGGATCGCATTAAAGAAGAATTTAAAGTAGAGGTTGAAGTTGGTGAACCTTCAGTATCATACCGCGAGGCGATTTCAGCTGAAATCGAAAGCAATTACCGACATGTGAAACAGACAGGGGGTAAAGGACAGTTTGCACATACCGTGATCAGGTTTGAACCCAACGAAGGAAAAGGATTCGAATTTGTCGATAAAATCAAGGGTGGAGCCATCCCCGCCGAGTTTATCAGCTCAGTCGAAAAAGGTCTGCGGAAAGCCATGGATAAGGGTCCACTTGTTGGATCTCCGGTGGTAGATGTGAAGGCCGTTCTGATCGATGGAGGCTATCACCCTGTAGATTCAAGCGACATGGCATTCCAAACCTGCGCCGCAATGTGCTTCAAACAGGGATTTATGAAAGCCAAGCCTCAGTTGCTCGAACCAATCATGAAACTCGAAGTGAATACTCCCGACGATTATATTGGAAATGTGACTGGTGACCTCAACAAACGAAGAGGCAGAATCGAAAATATGCGCCGCTACAGAAAGGGAAGTCAAAAGCTCAATGGCTTTGTCCCTTTGAGCGAAATGTTTGGTTATGCTACAACCCTTCGCAATATATCAAGTGGCCGAGCCAACTACTCTATGGAATTCTTCAACTATCAGCCTTTGCCGGCCGCCATTCAGGAGCTTGTTATTAAAAAATTGAATGAAAAGAAAAACCATTGATGGTTCTCCTTGATTTTAATGACTTTTCATTCATCTCGTTGCAAAAATAGTCAGTCCAATTACTGCAATAATACCTGGGATTGATTCTGCAATGAAGAGAAATTTCTGAAGTTTCCGCAAAACAACCTGTTTTGTATTGAGAAAATGACCTATTTTTGAGCAAGAAAACCACACTTGAGATTACTACCAGTTGCTTCTTCCTCAAAACATCTTATTGTGGTTCATTCAAATTTTAACGTAAGTGAATATGCAAATGACTTCGCTTTATTCTGTATTTAATATTTCATTTGAGGCAAATGATTCACTTCATGGCCCTGAGAATGCCGGAACAGATGCACTTCAGTTTCACTATCCGGCTGATGCCCAAATCAACGAAGCTCAGCTCATCATCACATTCGTGCATTTTAACGCTGAAAGCCTGAAACACATGGGTTTCAACAACATTGAATTGATTCAATACACTAAAACAACTTTTCTTGGAACAGCAAAACCTGCATCGAATCATGTGAAAAGAAGAATTCTGGGAGAAGAGTCTGCAGGCGAACTGATACATACAAAGATCCCAGTGGATTCAGATATTGAAATCCATCTTATTGGATTGAGTGACCAATCGAAAATGGCGATCGCGTTTAAAGCCATTTGCAATGAACAATCCCAGAAAATCGAAACAATGATTTCATCAATCATTGAATCAATCCGGTTGTCCCATTAGCCAGAGCCAGTCCATTCTTGTCTGTCTTATGAAATGCGATTTGCCGCCATTGCCTCAACCTCTCATCCTGCCCACAATCGACTATTGGCCAAAGGAAGCATGGGCTGAGCAGGCTGCCGTATATCGAACTTGCCATTTTTAATTATTTTTGCACAATGATGCACAATCCGTTGAATCATATTGTCGTTGTGGGTGCAGGTAATGTCGGTACACATCTGGCAGAGCTGTTCAAGGCAGTTGCACCAAGGGTAACCCTGCACAGCCACCTTGCTGACGACCTTCCTCGCGAAGCCGACCTCTTTCTGCTCTGCATCACGGACAGCGCGCTCGAAAACGTTGCCGAAAGTCTTACCATTCATCGTGGAGTGGTGGCACATACCAGCGGCACCATGCCTCTGCATGTTCTGAAGCGCTTTCCTTCGCATGGAATTTTTTATCCCTTTCAAACCTTTCGGCGTGAAGTTCCGCTTATCAACAAAGACTTTCCCATTTTAATCGAAGCATCGGAATCGTCTTGCGAACAACAATTGATTAAAGCGGCAAGTCTCATTAGTTCACAAGTGATGCTTAGCGATGAAGCCGGACGAAGGCAACTTCATGTGGCGGGCGTTTTCGCCTCGAATTTCACCAACCTCATGTACAGTGCTGCCTGGGAAGTAGCCAACACACGCTTCGATGCCCGAAAAGTGCTGACTCCCCTCCTCCGCGAAACCCTCGAACGAATCGGTTCAGGCGTGCCGGAGCAATTTCAGACAGGCCCTGCCGTTCGCAACGACCTCAATGTGATTGCCTCGCATCTGGAATGGCTTCGGAGCAAGCCGGAGCTGAAACAATTATATGAAGAACTGACACGTGCCATTCAAAAAAAATACGGACATGAGCCAATATCGTGAACGACTGAAACATATCAAAGCCTTTGTGTTCGATTACGACGGTGTCATGACCAACGGCAATGTGCTCATTTCGGAAGACGGCACCCAATTCAGACAAGGGCATGTCCGTGATGGCTATGCATTGCAACTTGCACGTAAAAAGGGTTTTCCCGTGGCCGTGATCACGGGCTCGCACGATAAAGGCATTTTGGTACGCTGCAATTTTCTTCAGGTTGAAGAAGTGTTTCTGGGTGTTTCAAACAAACGCAAGGTGTTTAACGATTATTTGAAAAGTCGGAACCTGAATGCTTCGGAAGTGCTTTTCATGGGCGATGACCTGCCCGATTACGAAATTATGACAGAAGCCGGTATTGCCTGCTGCCCCGCCGACGCCTGCGAAGAGATTAAATCGGTAAGTGATTACATTTCGCCCTACCATGGCGGAGCGGGTTGCGTGCGCGATGTGATTGAGCAGGTGCTCAAAATTCACGGACTTTGGATGAACAACGATGCTTTTCACTGGTAAAATCAATTATATGGCTTATTTCAGACTTTTTCGCGTCGTCAATCTGCTCATTATCGCATTCATCATGTATTTCTTACGGTATTTTCTGTTTGAACCCGTGATGGAAGTTGAGCATATGACATCACCACTGAGTGATCTCCAGTTTGCATGGCTGGTGCTCACCTATTTGGTCCTCACTGCTGGCGGTTATGCCCTCAACGATTATTATGATATCGGAATGGACGAAATCAACCGCCCCGGCAAAACGGTACTTCGAAACATTCTGCCGCTGAAAGCAGGTCTGAATTTATTTTTCATACTCACAGCCATTGGAGTATTGTCGGGCTTTGCGCTGGCTTGGACCTTGAAAAGCACCACGCTATACTTCATTCCCGTGTTTGTTTCGGCCTTATATTGGTTCTACACCACCAAATATAAGCGCGAATTTATTTCAGGAAACCTGGTTGTGAGTTTTCTGGCAGCACTCGGGGTGGGCATTGTGTTTGTGTACTATGTGTTGTCATTTCCCACAGTAGGATTTTTCCCATACCGCATGTGGCCGTATTTATACACCATCGTGATCGTTTTTGCCTCGTTTGCGTTCTATCTAACCTTCATTCGCGAAATTGTAAAAGATGTAATTGATACGAACGGAGACAAAGAATTTGGTTGCGACAACATTCCCATCCGTTTTGGAATGGCAGAAACACGTATCATACTGATCATTCTTGCATCCGTTTTGCTGGGAGGAATTGGCGTATTCGCCTGGTTCACCTATTCGCTCAATAAGAGTTACTTGTTCTACTATCTGGTCATCGTCATGATTCCCATGAGTATTTACCTGATCAATCAACTCGTCAGGGCAAAAGAAATCAAAGACTACAAAGCCATTTCACTGTTCCTGAAAATCATGATGGTGGTGGGCATGGTGTCGCTGCAAATATTGGATATGAGCAACAAGTGGTCATGATATTAAACGAAAAATTAAAGATATACAGGATCATTCTTGCATCGGGGAGCCCACGCAGGCACGAGTTGCTCCGCGGAATGGGCTTTGACTTTGAAATCAGAAGCTTAAACACCGACGAAACATACCCGACGCAACTTCAAGCATCAGAAATTGCATTGTATCTGAGTCAGAAAAAATCGGAAGCATTTCCCGAAGCCGAATTACAAGCCAATATCATTGTGATCACTGCCGACACCATTGTGTGGCAGCATGGCAGAGCACTTGAAAAACCCCTCGACCGCAATCATGCCATTGAAATGCTTCAAAGTTTGTCAGGAGCCGAACATGAAGTTTTCACGGGCGTCACTCTGCGTTCTGCAACGAAAAGTCATTCATTTTTCAGTCGTTCGCTGGTGAAGTTTCGCAAACTGAGTATCGAAGAAATTGAATTTTACGTCGACACATGCAAGCCATTCGATAAGGCAGGTTCGTATGGTGTGCAGGAATGGATTGGCTATGTGGCCATTGAACGCATCGAAGGATCGTACTTTAACGTAATGGGCCTCCCTACGAGGGTTTTATACGAAGAGCTGGATAATTTTATAGGTTAAACGGTTGATTTTCGAAGGACGCTTTCGTAAACAATAAAATACACCGTCACAAACACGGCATGAATGGCAGCGGGCAACGCTGTCTCGCGAGGCAACAAACTAAACGATGCCACTGCAGCAAATGCTGAACTTTTGGTGGTGAACATCAAATTGGCTGCAACAATCCGGTTTTGTTTGGCACCCAACTTCGTGGCAACAAGGTTGAACAGGAAACCACCACCAAACATGAGCGCGAAAAACAAGAGCGAATTCAAAAGCACCAGGTCAGGACTTTGCATGATGAGTCCCTTGCTCAATCCAACAATAGGCATGACCACGAGAAAAAAGCCCCAGTTGATTACATTTCCGCGAATTTTTTCGACGGTTGGGAGCAATTTTGGATGTCGAAGCAATCGGCTGACAATGAGTGGACCAACAATCACCTTTAGCATAATGACCACAACAGCCATAGGGCTGATGGCCGATTCGCCTAAAAGAAAATACAGCGCAATTGGAGTGATGGCAATGGCCAGCAGGTGCAGTCCAAAAACGCCGGTGACAGCATATCGGACATCGCCCTTCATTACCGCTGTAAAAGGAACAACCGATGGGCCCGGGGGGCTTACGGCAAGTAAAATTAGCCCGGTGATCATGAGTTCACTGCTGAAAAACAAAAAGCCAACTCCGATGAGCAAAATGCCAAACAGAAGATAATTAAGCAGAAATGACTGAAGCATGATTCTGGCAGTTTGTTTCCATGGCTTCCATTCCGAAAAAGAAAACCCTGAGGTGGAAAAAACCATCACCAGCGCAAGAATCCACACAGAAACAGAAGCCAGCCCGGCCGTGTTTTCGCCCAACAAAAAGCCCATCACCAGCGAAAGCGACAGAATGAAATTGCGGTGATTGACAATTCGTGCAATCTGTTTCAACATGTTTGATTACTTTTGACATACAAAAGTACACGAATGGAATTGTTCTTTCACGCCGAACTGATAAATGGCACTTTTGAACCCGGCGACAACGAGGTTCGGCATCTGCGTGTTTTGCGAAAAAAAGCGGGCGATGTGGTGTGGTTTACCGATGGTCGGGGAACAAGGGCGGAGTGCATTGTTGCAGACTCAGGGATAAAAAAGTTTTTGCTGGACATCAAATCCATTGAAACGGTGAGCCGCCCGCAACCTCAATTAACGCTTGCAGTTTCACCGCTAAAAAACCCCGATCGTTTCGAGTGGCTTGTTGAAAAGTGCACCGAGAGCGGTGTGGCAACCATTGTGCCTATTGTGTGTGAGCGAACTGAAGCGACGCTCAAAAAAACCGATCGTTTGCTACGCATTATTCAGGCAGCCACCATTCAGTCGTTGCAGTATTACATGCCCGAGCTCGTACAGCCAATGCACTTCACAGCGTTTCTGAAAATGTATGATGCCGCAACAAAACTCATTGCATGGTGCGACAATGTGCCCAAAACGTCCATTTTGCCGGCATTACACATGGGCAACAATGCCATCATTCTCATTGGTCCCGAAGGCGATTTCACCCATGAGGAATTTGATGCAGCCATAGCAGCAGGATATCAGGCAATATCGCTCGGACAAAACCGTTTAAGAACCGAAACCGCCGCTGTGCTTGCCGCACAGGCGTTTTATCTGAAGAATTCGAACCAATGAAAAAGGCATTTGTATTTTTATTGATCCAATTTGCAATAACAGCGCTTTGCCAGGCTCAGGTCAAAATCGCCTTACTCAAATACAGCGGTGGAGGCGACTGGTACGCCAACCCGACATCGTTGCCCAATCTGGTAAGATTCTGCAATGCCAACATGGGCACCAACATCTCGACCGATATTGCCACAGTTGAACCCGGTAGCGCTGATTTGTTCAATTATCCTTTTATTCATATGACCGGACATGGCAATGTGATTTTCTCGGAATCAGAAGCGTCTAATTTGCGAGAATACATGATGGCCGGCGGTTTCCTTCACATCGACGATAATTACGGAATGGATCCTTACATCAGGCCGCAAATCAGCAAAATTTTCCCCGAGTATGAACTATCTGAAATCCCATTCAATCATCCGATATATCATCAGCAATACGATTTCCCAAATGGCTTGCCTAAAATTCACGAACACGACGGTTTACCTCCAAAAGGATATGGCATAGTCATCGAAGGTCGTATTGTGTTGTTCTATACCTACGAATGCGATTTAGGCGACGGCTGGGAAAGTCCCGATGTTCACAACGATTCGCCCGAAACACGTACAAAAGCACTGCAAATGGGCGCAAACATCATCAGATACGTTTTTAATGGAGATTGAAAAGCACCGGAAACTTCCATCAATACATTTTTTCAAGGACATGCATTATTTCAAATCACATTTACATATTTAATAATAATCATTCTTCAAATGTGCCGTATCAAAAGAAGCTCCATGTTGTTATCTGAATGGGAGTCGGCACAATTTGTCAGTTTCTAACGGGAACAATCAGTCTGCATCTCACTTGATCATGAAACTAAAAAGCCCATTTATTTTTTGTTTTTGCCTCGTTTCTTCTGTTCGGAATTCGAGGGCAGGCTATAAATTTGAAAGCGAACCGGGAGATTGAAATGGCATTTTGACGGTATTCCATTAATGATTGCAGGCGACCAGTCTGGCATCCCTTCCACCAGCCGAATGGCCTCTTCATCGCAGCCCCAGCCAATACCCTTCATTACTTTAACATCAGATATGGAACCGTCGGCAGCAATCACAAATTGCACGAAAACTGTCCCATTGATGCCACTATCAAGCGCCTCTTTGGGATAGTTCATGCTGTCCCTTAGGTATTTCGCCAAGGCAGGTTCGCCTCCCGGGAACAACGGCATTTTGTCAAATGAAATCGAGGTGTCATTGGCAACCTTCAATGACGAAGAATCGGCAATTTGCCCCTGCATCAATCCGCAAATGACAAAAAACACGAGAGTCAGAAATGTGGTTTTCATGTCGATCTAAGGCGTTGTTTCTTTTGGTGTAGTTTGAATAATAAATCGTACTGGCAAATTGAAATACACCCTAACAGGTTCTCCTCTCTGAAGACCAGGCTTCCATTTGGGCATCATTTTCACTACCCTCATCGCTTCTTCGTCGCAACCACCGCCAATTCCTCTAAGGCATTTTACTGTCGAAATAGATCCGTCAGGTTCTACCACAAATGAAATATAAACGGTGCCTTGAATATTTGATTTCAGCGCAGGAGCAGGATATTCAATGTTGGACTTTAAAAAACTCATTAATGAGTCTACGCCTCCAACGAATTCGGGCTGCACTTCAACAATGGTAAAAATTTCCTTTGATGGAGCCTTTGCGGAATCGGTTTGAGCTGTGATCAAACCAACAGAAAGAAAAAGGAACGCGCAAATGAAACAAACTGCTTTCATGATTTATAGATTAAATTTTACTGATTTATCATTTGAGTGCTTTTCGTTGAACCGAAACAATCTTTTCAGAATTTACCAACTGTATTTTCTGATCATAAATGCAAAATTAACAAAATCTGCTACAAAAGAACACAATATAAATTTCAGTAACTATTCTCAGCCTGCTGTTGAGCGCTGCTTAAAAATACAAAAAATGGAACTTAAACCCATTGATGTTGTTAAATTCGAGTGCCGGAGCGGGAAATTTAATAAAATTTAGACTGCGCAAAAGCAACTTCCATCCTCGGCCACGAACCGGTATTTTACTGAAATCAATATCGGGGGCAAGATACCACTGACTATAGCGGCTGAAATATGGGACGGCAATACCATTAACTTCAGTGGGATTTTCACTTCCGCCAGTCATGCCATCGGCGCCATAGCCCACCGCCAGATTCATCCATGCCGGAAATCTCGATTCGTTTGGCAGACAATTCCAGATATTTACACTTAACCAGTATGTTTGTCCATTGTAATCCTTTAAGGGTTGCTGCAATTTGTTTTCGCCCAGCAATGAAGGATTGTACTGAGCATAGTCTGTGTAATGAAAAGACATTTTAACTGAGAAAAGATGGTCTTTGCCACTTAACTCACCCGCAATAAAAATGCTGGATCCAAGTGTATTTGCCACCATATCGCCAACTGAAAAGCCCCAGCCAGACGAAAATCCGTCAAGAATCTCAATGACACTCATGTACGCAAACGAACAAGCGGTGCTTATTCTGGCAGCTTTCCCTCGTGAATATCCTGCTGCCATAAACAGGTCGCTTTGCACCCGCGCAAAATGAAATGCCGTGGTTGCATGACCAAGTTTATCAACGCCTTTCCATTCATCCATGTCGTTGAAGGCATGAAATCGTCCGGTAGAATAATCGCTGTACCATAAAAAACTAAGCGCTGCCAGCGAACCGCCATAGAACAAACCGGCAAAGGTGTGAATATGCCACTTTTTGAACAAAGGGCTGGTCGAATCTTTACTAAAGCTGATTTGATGGCATAAACCGAAAGGTTGTTCTACATCTTTGATGAGAATATCTGACTTCATCTCAAAACCAGGTTTCAGGTCTGAGTGAAATGAAAAAGCACTTTTATTGAAAAACAAAGACCCCGGCGTTGATTCCGGGGTCAGGAAAACATTCAGCGAATCGGGTTGACCGGCCTTGAGCACACAAGATAAACCAAGGACACTTACCCAAATGCAAAATAGTCTTTTCATTTAGACTTACAAGAATGACTTGATCTGCCTGAAGTATTCGTCCTTGTCTGTAGAGAAAGTGGAATTGTTGTCGGCTTCTTTCACAGCATAGGTGCTTGTGATTGAACTTCGAATTTTTGAAATTTTCTTCACCATGTCATCATTGTAAATCGGGTCGCTTTTTCCGTAAATAAGCAGAATGCCATTCAGACTGGCTCCTTTTGCCTCGAGTGCATAAACCGGCTCGAGCTGGTTTTTATCGAATCCAAGCGGAAGTTTAACTTCTTTGCCTGTGGCTGTTTTGATAGCCTTCTGCACATCGTCGAGGGTGCTGTAGGGCGAATCGGCAATGATTTTCGAAATCTGATCACAACGGGTTGCGCCAATAGCCAACGAAAGACCGGCGCCAATTCCCTGTCCATAAAGATGTACTGTGCGGCATTTTGAATGATATTTCTGCACATAATCAATGGCAGCATTCAAATCTTTCGAGAATTGTGTGTAAATAAAAAACTCCGGATTGATGCTGAATGCATCGCTTTGTCCATACCCACGGTAATCATATGTAAGCACATTGTAACCCAAACTAACAAAGTTTGTGGCAACTTCGATCAAATCGGCCATGTTGCCATCGCCATCGTCGCTGAGAATAATCATTTTAAACGAGGTTTCAGATGGCTTGAACAACCAGGCCTTTAGCGAAAGCTCATCGGCTGTCTTAATGGTAACTTCCTCATAATTGAGGCCGTAATCGGCAGGCGTCACAGAATAGGTGCTCACCGGGTCGAGCGCAAATGTCGACACGGAAAGGCTCAGCATTGTGGCAAAAAAGATACTTTTCATGGGCTTTAATTTTTACAGGGGCTTGATATAGAAAAAACAGTGCCGTTTATGCATCGAGATACTGACGGCCTTCGTTTTTCAGATAGATGAGCGCCTTAAAAAGCAGACCGTCTTTTTCTTTAAGGGCTTCCTCGAATATTAATGTGCTCAACTCGATCGATGTGCCATTTTCGTTCAGCTTCGCAGCAGAAGTATTGATCATTCTGATGATATCTTCTTTCGCATTTTTCACCATGTCCCATGCCTGATTGCTCACATAAACCTGCTGCGAGAGATTATGCTCATATTCCATCCTGATATTCTGAATCAGACTTATCTGCAGCTCCCTGGAACTGATTCCCGGCTGGTTCAATCGCATGATCATGTTTTCGGGATTGATGCGCTCCAGAAAAAGACATAAACGTTCGTAGGCCTGAAGACGAATTGGCAATGAAACCCTCTTCTGCTCAAAACGGGCATCAAGCATTTTTTTCTTCTGCTCGTTCTCGAGGTAGCTTTTCAGCACAAAAAAAGCAGTGAGAAACACCATCAATGATGGAATAATAATTTTCACGAGGTCGAGAATAATGTCCATGAGCATGCGATTTATGGCAAAAATAATGATTAATTTGAAATAGCAAAGGCCGGTCTGTAAAAAACCTGCTTTGTCAACCGCACATGCTGATGCGCAACAAATTAAGGAGCAAAATACTTACCAAAGCCACTGGTACTGTCTGTCATGAGCGTGCCATCGGGTGCACTGTAAATAAAAAACGCTTCCATTTCAGGGTGTTTTTGCAGAACACGCTTTGCCTTTTCAATTCCCATGACCATAAAGGCAGTGGCAAAGGCATCGGCATCGGCACAGGTTGGTGCAATCACTGTAACACTCAGTAATGTGTGATGAACAGGATATCCGGTTTTCGGGTCTATGGTATGTGAATATCTTACCCCATCCTTCATGTAATATTTTCGGCTGCTGCCCGATGTGGCCACACTGATGTCGCTGATGGCAAGCGTACGAAATACCTCCTGCGCATCATATGCATTTTCGGCAGGTTTTTCAATGCCCACTTTCCACGGACTTCCATCGGGCTTTTGACCTGAAACCCTGACTTCTCCTCCTATTTCAACAAGATAATTTCTGATTCCGCGCGATTCAAGCAACTCGCAGATTAAATCGACCGAAAAGCCCTGCGCCACTGCATTTAAATCGATCTTCATTCCGGTGGTATCCATCAATAGCCGCGAGTCTTTTAGCGAAATTCGGTGAAAACCTGTTAATCGTTGTAAAGAATCAACCATGCTGCTGTCGGGATCTATGCCTTTTTCCTTGCTGAAGCCCCAGGCTTTTACCAGTGGCCCTACAGTAATATCGAAGTAACCGTCGGTTTCATGCGAAATTTCAAGCGATCGTTGAATCATCTTTACTAAAGTCGGGCTCAGGTCGAAAGATTCGCCGCGGTTTATTCGACATAACTCAGAAGAATCTGCATATAATGAAGCGATAAGGTCAAATGCTTTCAGCAAACTGTCGGCTTCTGCCTTCGAAACAAGGGCTGAATCACCATACCATTTTATGTGCCACGTCGTTCCCTGGGCTTCTCCCCCCCAGTCATTCAGCATGTTTTGTTGCTGATTTCCACATGAAACTATCAGAAGTAATATCAGACAAAATCCTATGATTTTCATTTTTTTCTGCGAACATAACATTTTTTGTTTTAATTTCGTATAATGAAAATTGTGAGGCTGTAAATCAACACATTCTGTTATGAAGAAAAATTTGCTGATGTCTTTTGGCTTGTTGCTGACGCTTTTTGTCGGCGCTGTGATGTTTTCATCGTGCGAAGAAGAAGAAGACACGGAGACCCCCGAACCTACCACGGTCTTTTTCTCTTCTGTAATCGGCGGCAATAATAAATCCATCACCCCCGGAGTCAACGGGTATCTGGCTGAATTATACGACACATCATATACCGACCCCGAAGGCGATCATTTCATTTCCGGGATACGATTCTATCAGGCCTCATCAGGGTATTACATTTCCTCACGCGAAGTTGTTGTTTTTGAGCTGGTTAACCTATGGGATACCCTTGGCCTAAACAAGGACAGCCTTTTCCATGCATTTCTGGCACAAAACACTTTGCCATTCTATACCCCAAATCAGGTTGCTGACAGTGCTCATCACACGGGCATCCGTATTAAATGGCGCTCAGCCGACGGCGACTGGTGGACCACATCGGAAGGCGCTCAGGCATCTTCGCTTGCCGTTGATACCACACGCAATACCACCGTTACCGGGGGCCTCAGCTCACACGAAATTTACACCAGATTCGACTGCACATTCTTCAATACTGAAAACTCAGCCACTCTCACCTTAACAGGCGGAAAAGGCCGGTTTTCACTCATGAACTCATTGTTCTATTAGAATTATTCCGGTTGACGGTTCGATGGTCTCTTAACCAATAACACACTCGGTGATGTGTTGTTGC
>CAZLHV010000060.1:0-15612 GCA_964559205.1 uncultured Bacteroidaceae bacterium | reverse complement strand
ATGCAAATATTTTCAAAAACATTTTTTCAAATTATTTGGCGACATGTAAACACACCCCTTTCAAATTGCCGAATTTTCAAATTTTCAAATGAGTAAAATAAAAGCCGAAGCACCCAAAGAATTCACAAAGAACACAACGTTGCGCTTTATTCAACACAAAAGCCGTTCACAAGCATTCACAACATCGTTGTGAATGATCAATGGCTGTGGCATAAAAGTCGCGAGCCCGCTTATGACTTTTCGAATACAGACATTGATCACGGCTTTTGTGAAAATCTTTCCCTTCGTGTCCTTCTGCAAGTTCTGACCGGTAGCGTCAGGATGTGCGATCCTTGGCGTTCTTCTGCAAGTCCTGACCGAAAGCGTCAGGAAGTGAAACCAGCAAACTCCACAAATCAGATCACATCATGCTCTTTTACAATGACATATGTTTCAAATTGACATGACCACTGTGTTGAAAAACCACATTGGTTGATGAAGCGCCAGCGGTGGTTTATGGACACTTGGATAAGAAGCTGAACGCTGGTCATTAATAAAAATGATGTGTGCATGGGCGCGGTAATTTTGCTTTGTTGTTCCATCAAAAATCCGGAATATGAAGCCATTTGTCATTGCCATTGCCCTCGCATTAATGTCATGCAGTACTTTTGCACAGACGTCTTGTCATGAAGTTGTTGTGTCCGGAAAAACCTACCGTCAGGTTGAGCATTTCTGGGTTCCCGTGAAATATCTCGATGCGGCTTATCCTTGTTTTGAGGGAGACACCAGCGTTGTGGAGGAATGGAACGCCTACATGTTGCAGGTACGTGCATATATTAAGGAGAACGGTTTGTTTCCAACCATGCCGGTTTACGGCGATTATTTTTCGAATTTGCAACGCTGGCAAATGGCAGTTGATGCATGGTTTTCTGAAAAGACGTTTTATCCACAACCTGTATATACCTTTAATGCGCAGCGTGATGCAGAGATGTTTTCGTTATGGCGCGATCAGTGGCTGCTTCATTTTCCGGAGCAGGCCATCGAAATACTGAGCAATGACTCCATGAAGTTGTTGCTTGCTCAATCAGCCAATGCTGATTCGGATGACTGTGAGTTTCCAACCCCCCCCTTTGGTGTAAAAGTGGCCGGCGCCGACGAATGCAGCGGTGCCGTGTCGCTCACAGTTGGAGCCACATGCAGTTTCAGCGGCGATTACACCAATGCTTCGGCCACCAAATCGACCGGCATGACCGATGCGGGATGTTATTTCACCACAGGCACCGTACGCGATATCTGGTTTACCTTTACCATGCCGGCAAGTGGCAGTGTAACGGTGCAGACACAGGCGGGCAGTGCTCCGGCCATGTCGGACGGCTCGATGGGTTATTACACGGGGACCTGTGGCTCGTTGGTTTATCGTGGTTGCGACGATGATTCGGGACCTGGTTTTTTGCCGCAGCTGACCATCAGTGAGCCTGCCGGGACAACCATTTATCTGCGCTACTGGGGTTACAACGGCACTTCAGGAAACACGCAGTTTTGTGTGGTCGATGCCTGTCCGGGTTTTTCAACACCCACCGGTGTTACGGCAACGGTGTCGCCGGCATCGGCAGCTGTAGCCAGCAATGTGACATTCACCTGCACCGGCGTCAGCGGTGGTTCGTGCAGTGGCAGTTGGGAGTATCAGTTTGAAACCATTGCAGGTGTGATCAAACAGGCATGGAGCACCACTGCAACATATACCATGAACGCAGTTGCACGTGATACAGGCATGGTGGTGAAAGTGCGTTGTTCATCATGTCCGACGTCAACCGTATCGTCGGCATGGCTTGTATTTGATTATCTGACTCCTTCGTCGAACGATGCCTGCGTGAATGCCATACCGCTCACCGTATCGTCGTTTTGCAGCGGCACAGGAAGATATCCGATCAAAGACGAAACCGACGATGCAGGGGTTCCTGCTCCGGGTTGTGCTGGCTATTCAGGCGGCGATATTTGGTTTAGTGTTACGGTTCCTGCCAGCGGAAATCTTTGCATCGACACCGACACGATTCCCAATGCGGCTGCAAATATTCTTGGCGGCAATCATCTGAGCGATCTGGGCATGGCCGTATATTCGGGAACCTGCGGTTCCCTGTCGCTGCTGGCTTGCGACGATGATAACAGCAGCAATGGAGCGAATCCGAAAATTGTACTCAGCGGTCTGACGTCTGGTTCGACCGTATATATCAGGGTTTGGGATAAAAATAAAGACCAGGAAGGCATTTTTGTCATTTGTGCCACCGATGGTCCGGCCATTGATCCCGTTCATATACCATTTGCAACGATGCCACGGTTGCCGGAAATTCAGAAGGCGAAGGCGTTGAAGAACTGACTGCAGCCAACCGGGGTTGTTTTGGTTCAAGCGGAGAGCATCAGAGCACGTGGTATGCATTTTCGCCGGCCTCGGCCGGAACCATAGGTTTTGTGCTGACACCGGCCAATGGAACCGATGATTATGATTTTGCCATCTGGGGTCCTTTTCCTGCCGGTTCATCACTGGCAACCATTTGTCCGCCAACCAATGCACCGTTGCGCTGCAGCTGGTACAACGGAGTGGGCTCGAGCAATTGTTATCTCGGCGATTGCAACAATACAGGCATGGTTGCAGGTGAAGTTGAAACATCGGATGATGTCTGGGGTGCACCCATCGGTACATACAAGGGCTGTGTGGCCCCGATTACGGTGGCTGCCGGCGATGTGGGTAAAGTGTACATCATGCTGATTGACAACTGGAGTGCAACATCAAGTCCCTATTCGTTTGACTGGACACTTGGCGGAGGTTGTACGCTCGATTGTTCGGTACTGCCTGTGATTGCCGGCAGTCTCAGTGCGTCCTGCAGTGGTGGCTTCATTCGTTTTGGATGGACCACGTATTCCGAAAGCATCAATGATCATTTTTCCTTGTACCGTATCAATGCTTCGGGTGAGCGCGAGCTGCTCACCATGGTGGCAGGTGCCGGAAACAGCAACGATGTGATCGATTATGAGTGCATGCTTCCGGCTGGAGATGCCTTTGGCGGAACATTTTTACTTACTCAGACCGACTTCAACGGAACGGAAAAAGAGCTGGGTTTCATGAATGCATCCTGCGTTGAAGAAAACAGTTTCAGCATCATCCGTGTTGAAACCGAAAAAGCATCAGGAGTGGTAGAACTTGATTTTTCTGTTGCCAGAGCTGGCAAATACCAGATTGATCTTCTTTCGGCTGCCGGACAGGTGTTGCAAAGCGACCTGCTGGTTTGTCCATTGCCCGGAGTACGTCATCATTCGTTTCGTGAGAAGGCCATGGCCGAGGGTGTTTATGTTGTCCGCTTAAGTGATGCTCAGGGTCAGTCAGTTTCGGCAAAAGTGATCGGTTTCTGAGGAGATTGATCATCTTTTTTCTATCCGGAGAAAAACCGTACATTTGTGTAATCACAGAATTATGCAGGCGGTTTTAAAATTCGTGTGCTTTTGCTTGATGCTATTGCTGCCCTTCATGAGCAGCGGGCTGCAAACCTTGATGGATCAGGAAAAGACTCCTGATGAACAGACGGTGGCGGAAAAGAATCCGATGGATGATGCAGTTGCTGATTTGATTGCTTCGTTACTTGACGATTCGCGAAAGATGCTTCGTTATGGCAATATTGACAGTGCCATGCTCCTTGTTTTCGATGCCAGAGAAAAAGCCATGGAACTTCCCGAACCTTCGGGGCTGACCTATGCAGCAGCCTGCAATCAGCTTATTGGAGAAATTTGTTATACACGATTTATCGAAGAAGAGGCACTGAAGTTTTATTACCTCGCGCTGCATCAGTATTGGCAGGGTGGCAGTCTGAAAGGTGTGGCCGAGTCGCTCAACGCCATTGCACTGACGGCCATCGGGATGCAGAAGCAGGATGTGAGCCGTAAAGCCATTCATGCATTGACCTTTCTGAGCCGTTACTCGTCCGATCCGCACATTCTTGCTTTGCATGCCGAAGCACTCGGCGATTATCACGATGCAATGGGCCATAGTGATACAGCCATATTCT
The DNA here is from genome assembly GCA_964559205.1 of uncultured Bacteroidaceae bacterium. GTDB lineage: Bacteria > Bacteroidota > Bacteroidia > Bacteroidales > DTU049 > GWF2-43-63. The sequence goes on along the minus strand of CAZLHV010000060.1, from coordinate 11,578 downwards.
GTTTTAAAACGGCCATGCATTACTACCAGCTTGCTGAAGAACCCGAAAAGGTTTCGGATGTGTTGCTCTCGAGGGCTATTTGCGAGTTTTACAGTGGGAATCATGCTGAAGCGCTGTTGCTGACTGACAGTGCAAAGCAATACAATCAGCAAAACAAGCTCAGGCGGAATTATCTCGAAGCCGAATATTATGAAGCCGAATTTTTAGGGGTGGCAAATCCGGAGCAGGGCATTGCAGCCATTCGAAAGACGCTGCCTGAGTTATACGAGAACAAACTGAACATCCATCTGGGCATTTATTTGCGGCTGCTCATCAGACTGCAAAAGCAAACCGGAGATTTTGAGGCTGCGCTCCAAAGCACCGAAGAGTTTCACAGGGTGTTGAACGAAATTTATGGCAGCGATGCAGAACGAAAAATTGCAAGTCTGCAGCTTGAAGTTGAAACAGGAAAACTGAACAGCCGGATTGATCTGCTGCAGAAAGAGCAGGAGTTGTCGTTGGCCAATGCCCGAAGTCAGCGCAACATGTTGTTTTATTTTTTTCTGGCCATCATGGTGCTGTTTATGATGGCGCTGAACAACATGCGCCGTTTGCAATACCGTTTGTATTTGCTGAAGGAATTTACCCTCGATTTTCCGCTGGCGCGCATCCTGATTGCCTTTGTTTTTGGCCTATTGTATTATTTGGTGATTTTATACTTCGTTAATCCGCTGAATCTTTCGGGGCGTTTTGCCGATTTCGGCTGGCTTCATTATGCAGTGACCGGTTTTCTGATTTCAGCACTAACCTCTGCAGGTATCACCCTGCTTCCGGCACATTGGTCGGCCCGACCCGGCTTTAACAAGCGTTTTACCATCATTGCCATTTTGTTTCTGCTCATCATCAACATGGTGGTGATTGGCTATGCATGGCTGAGTGTCGGCGGTTTCGGCTCATGGGTCGAATACCTCAATGTAATGCTGGTCATTACCGGCGTTACCATCATTCCTGTATTTTTCTTCATCATTTACCTTGAAAAAGTATTGCTTCGAAAACATATTCAGTTGGCCGGGCTGCTGTCGAACCGGATACAATCGGCTCCTGCATCAGACGATACCGGATATATTGAAATATTTTCAGACCGTTCGAAAGATGTTGTTCGGATTGCCGCTTCCGATCTCATTCTTGTTGAAGCGGCCGGAAATTATGCCAAGGTTTGTCATGTCGAAAACAATCGAATCAAAAACACCCTGATTCTGGCAACCATGAAATTGATCGAAACGCAGCTTGCATCACATGAGCAGTTTAGCCGTTGCCATAAATCATACATTGTCAATCTCAGCAAAGTGAAGAAAGTGCTTGGAAATTCGCATGGCTACAAACTCGATGTGAGTGGCGCCGAACAGCAGGTACCCGTCTCGCGAAGCTATGCAGAAACGTTTATCAAGAGTTTCGATAAAGTTTATCGCAAAGAAATATGATATACAACTGCCACATTCACACCTTTACGGAAGATGATATTCCGGAGCGCTTTTATCCAAAGCTGCTGATGAATTTCCTTCGGAAAGAGGAAACCGAAGAGTTAATGGCCCATTTTCTGAAATTTGTGCGCAAGCTCGAGAAGCTTTTTGGCATCGATGCAGAAGAGGCAGAACGGTATCTTCAGTTTTATCTGATCGGAAGTAAAAACAGTCAGGCTGAAATATTGCAGATGTGCCGGAGCAGCTATCCACCTGATGCGGCTTTTTGTGTGCTCAGCATGGACATGCAATACATGGGGGCAGGCGATGTGCCCAGACCCTACCGGGATCAGTTGCTTGAACTTTCAACACTCGACCCACAGCATGTGATTCCTTTTGTGCACATCGATCCGCGACGTCCGGGCTATTTTCAGCTGCTGCGTGAGGCAATTGAACAAATGGGTTTCCGTGGCGTGAAGCTTTACCCACCGCTGGGAGTGTTTCCGCACGACGAACGTTTCGATTGCGTGTATCAGTATTGCATTGACAACAACCTGCCTGTGACGGCACATTGCAGTCCGCACAATCCGACCCATTTCAAAGGTAGCCGCAGCGATCTGATTGAGTTGTTGCAGAATCCCTATTACGAAATCAATCCGCGGGGGCTAAGCAAAAAGGATTTGTGTGATTTGTTTACACATCCGAAAAACTACCGGATTGTGTTTGAAAAATACCCCGAGGTGCGTATTTGTCTTGCGCATTACGGCTCCGATAAAATGTGGACCACAATGCTTTGCGATCCGAACGACGAGGAAAACTGGGTCAACATCATCAACAACATGCTCCGCGAATACCCAAATCTGTATACCGACATCAGCTACACGTTATATTATAATGTGAGCGATTGTCGGAACAATTTCTATCGTTTGTTCAACACTTTTCTTCAGGATCCAGTGTTACGAAGCAGGATTCTTTTCGGTTCCGATTTTTACATGCCGGCATCGTCGGAGACCGATCACGATTTTGCGGGAAACATTCGCGACGCTATTGGTGATGCACATTTCAACACCATTTCCTTTGAAAACCCCAGGCGGTTTTTGGGCTTATAGTTTGTGCTGATTTTCGGTTTCGACGATGGGTATACGATCAGCTTTGCGGCTTAAATCGTCTTTGATGCAAGTTGCAGACACGCTACTGCATGGCATGGTTAATCGCTGATGGCGATGCCGGTAACCTCAATAAACCAAATTGTGATGAGGGTTGCGGTAATGCAATAAGCAATGATGACGGAGAGCACTTTGATTTTCATGGTTTTTTGTTTCAAAAGTATGTATTGTCTTTTACGATACGGTTAATCGTACATGATCAGCCAGAAAATTGGATAAATGACCTGGTTTCGATCGTGATTTAAGAACGAAATGAGTCAAAAAATACGAAACAATATATTCCGGCCTTTTTGTAATTTAGGCGAATAAAAAGTCAGTTATGGCCATTCCTACTTCACGCACCCGGGAGGTTGCTCACATTGAAATCGATGCTCAGAAATGCACCGGATGTGGTTTATGTATAAAAGTATGTAAGGATTTCAGTATTGAATTGCAAAACGGGATTGCCGTTGCCACTGGCCGAACTGCAGCATTTGGGTGCATCGGCTGTGGTCATTGCATGGCCATTTGTCCTGTTGGAGCGATCACTATTCAGGGAAGGACCTTAAGTCCAGAAGATGTTTTTAGCCTGCCTGCGGAAAAAGATGCTTCTACCTACGATCAATTATTGGCATTATTTCAGCGCAGGAGAAGTATTCGTGAGTTTAAGGATAAGCCTGTTGAGAACGATATTGTTGAAAAGATCCTGGTAGCAGCTCGAACCGCTCCAATGGGGCTTCCTCCATCTGATGTGCATGTACTTGTCCTTCACGGACACGATAAAGTGTTGAATTTTTCGAGAGATTTCTGCCATTATCTTCGGGGAATGAAATGGTTGGTATCTCCTGTTTTCCTTGCTTTGATGCGACCTTTCTGGGGTAAGAACAATGATGCCATGTTTCGGAATTTTGTCAGACCTTTATTTAAAGTGTATGTTGAAAACATGGATAAGGGTAAAAACTATGTCACTTACGATGCTCCATTGGCCATGTATTTCTACGGTTCGCCGTTTACCGATCCGGCAGATCCCATTGTTGCTGCCACTTATGCCATGCATGCGGGTGAAGCATTGGGTCTGGGCACCTGCATGCTGGGAGCCATGCATCCCATGATTCAGAATGGTCGAAGAGCCCGAAAATTCCGCGAAGATCATGGAATAAAGTTTAAAAGCCGTGAAGGCCTTTTTGTAATTTTCGGATATCCTGATGTAAAATACTCAAAAGGCATTCATCGCACATTTGCGGAGGAAAAGTATTTGTGATGATGTGTAAATTACTTCTGTTCATCGGCTTTTGGCTGCTTTTTTTGCCCGCTTATCCGCAGGCAGGCGACACCATTCTTGTTCGTTCTGATATACAATTGATCCATATCCGTGATTCGTTTTTTTTGCATGTCACCTATGATGAAGTGGATGGATTTGGTTCTGTTTCTTCGAACGGTTTGTTCATCATTCGCAATGGTAATGCATTGATGATTGATACTCCAATGGACGAAGATAAGACCGCATGTCTTTTGAATTTTTTACGTGATTCGATACATGCAACCGTAACCATGTTCATTCCAGGGCACTGGCACAACGACTGTATTGGAGGGCTTGCAGAACTCCACCGAAGGAATGTGTTTTCAATTGCCAATGAAATGACCTGCAACGAGTGTGTTAAACGAAATCTTGAAGTACCGAAAGCATCCTTTTCAAAATCTCTTGAATTCTCATTTGGGGGTATACAGGTCAAGTGTTTTTATCCGGGGGCTGGACACAGCATGGACAATGTAGTTGTCTATTTTCCTGATCAGAAGATACTATTTGGTGGATGTTTGATTAAATCGGCCGGATCGACAGGTATTGGGTATATAGCGGATGGTGATGTAAATGAATGGCAAAAGTCATTAAAAAGAGTTCGGAAGAAATTCCCGAATGCTGAAATAATCGTTCCGGGGCACGGTTCGACAGGTTCATTAATGCTGATCAGGCACACTAGGAATATCATTAAAAATTATTTAAAAAAGGAATAGTTTTATCCGATGGCTACATCCAGAAACATCATCAGTGCGAATCCTGCCATGGTGCCTGTGGTGGCCAGATCATTATGTTCACCGCGCTGTGATTCAGGAATAAGCTCTTCAACAACCACATAAATCATTGCTCCTGCTGCAAAAGCCAACGCATAGGGGAGCATGGTGGTCATGTGCATAACGGCAAGCGCACCTGCCACGCCTCCAAACAACTCAACCATGCCCGAAAACTGACCGGCCATGAACGACCGCATCCGAGATCGGCCATCGCGGAACATGGGCAACGACACGGCTGCTCCTTCAGGAAAATTCTGCAAACCCATACCAATGGTCAGTGCCACAGCTCCGGCCAGGGTCGTTCCTTCGACACCTGAAGCCAACGAGCCAAAAACAATTCCTACAGCAAGACCTTCGGGAATGTTGTGTAGTGTAACGGCAAGAATAAGCAAAGTATTACGGTTCCATTTCACAGGAAGGCCTTCTGCATCGGTCTTTTTCATGCCATTGTGCAAATGAGGAAGCAATCTGTCGGCAATACGCAGAAATGCGGCCCCGGCCAAAAACCCAATCACCGCAGGAATCCATCCAATGCCTCCCCGGGCCTCCTCCATTTCAATGGCTGGACTGAGCAGGCTCCAGAAACTGGCAGCAATCATCACTCCTGCCGCAACTCCAAGCATAAGATCGAGTATACGGCGATTGATCTCTCTGAACAGAAACACTGTGGCGGCACCAAGTGCCGTCATGAACCATGTAAAGGTTGTTGCTAAAGCAGCCTGACTCACATGATCGATGGATTCAAACCATTCTGTCAGGTTCATCAGATGACTGTTTCGATGATTTTGCGATCGACTTTATGATAAAACTTCGATTCAATCTCGTCGCGCTCCTCAATAAACTGCTGATATTCTTCGGTGTAGCTAACTCGTTGTTCAATGGTGTCCTCGTAAACACCTGTAAGTCCCATGATCAATTCGCAAAGCTCGCGCACCGCATTCAGATCACCCCGCTGGAATGATATATAGTCGACCAGATCTTTCTCGCGAATGTACTGCATAAATAATGGGCTGGATTTTCTTCCCACCAGAAAACTAAGTCCTGCAAGTTCTGCAGCACTCAGATCGAGCACATCGTCCATCACAAAAGCAACCTGCGAAGGTCTGATGCCAAGTGATTCATTCATGTGGGTCAATGCTTCCTTTTTGTATTTGAATGAATGATAAACCGCATTGTAGTGCTCTCGTTTTGCAAGCTGAAAGGCCGATTCGCTGATTTGATTGGTTACAATCCCGGTGAATGGGATTTTTTTATATCTCAACCAATAGCTGAATCGAAGCAGATTAATTCCCATGCTGTCAGCCTCGCTATATGTGCTTGGAAAATCAGCGCCTTTTTTCCCGCTGTTGAACACTCCGTCCCAATCGAAAAGAAATCCGTGAATGTTCTCAAGTTTTTTTGCAATTTTTAAGGCCGGGGTCAAAAACTGTCCTCCATTTTCTTCAAATAACTGTTGAATCAATTCGGGTTTCATATAACGCTCAGTTTAATGATTGCACTAAAGTACAAAATTTCCTTCAATGATGCTTAAACCTTGTTGAGAATCAGCTGCCATGTCGACCTCGATTTTTGCTCGAGCAGGATTTTTCTGTTTGCACAGAGCGCCTCTGCCGAATCATGTTGGTAATTCCTGATGGTGATCAGGTCAACCCTTTCGTTGTAGCGGACTGCAAAATGCTGGCTCAGGTCCTGAATCAATATGCCAAGCCTTGCAGGATCGTAATCGAAACATACCGAAAAACTGACTGCACTGTTTTGCATTAACCTCACTTTGATATTGTTCCTTGAGAACATGCTGAATATCTCGCTGATGTTTTTTTCGTTGATAAATGAAAAATCACGTGGAAGAATGCTAAGCAGCACTTGATTGAATTTAAAAATATATGAAGGAACTTTGCGGTCATCAGTGCCAGCCTTATTAATCAGCGAACCTTCTCCTTCGGGATGAACGAACGATTTTACCCTCAGGGGTATATTTTTGTTTTCTAGTGGTTTAATGGTTTTTGGATGGATAACAGTTGCTCCGTAATAGGCCAACTCAACTGCTTCTCGGTACGAAATGTGTGGAAGCGCAACTGCATCGGGAATGAGCTTAGGGTCTGCATTCATAATGCCAGGAACATCTTTCCAGATGATGACTTCTGTTGCGTTGAGTGCGTGGGCAAAAATGGATGCGGAAAAGTCAGAACCTTCGCGGCCAAGGGTGATAGGAGCGCCTTCTGCCGAAGTGCCAATAAAGCCTTGTGTGATGATTATTTCAGGTTTTTCAAACCACGTCTTTCCTGCTTCTGTGATTTTTTGGCTCGTTTCTTCCCAGTTTACGTAAGCATCGCGATAAGTGTTATCTGTCACAATGTAATCGCCTGCAGCAATATGCCTGATCCTGAAGCCATCGTTTTTAAGATAGCCTGACAGAATCGTTGTGGCAATACGCTCGCCATACGACACGATTCGGTCGTAGCTTTGGTCAAACGATGCCTCGGGCGAACATTCAAGCTCCGACCTAAGCTGGGTGAAAATTTCCGATACAAGCTTGTGTACATCGTCTTCCGGCGAAAAAAGCGAAACCATTATCTCATGATGATATGTCTGTGATTCAACCACACGTTTTTCAGCATCACTTTTCTGTCCCGAAGTATAGGCCTGGTGAACTCTCTCTAAGGCATTTGTGGTCTTTCCCATGGCTGAGAGAACGATCAGCAACTGATCGTCAGAGTAATTCCTTAATATCGATGCCACATTGCGAACAGCATCAGCATCTTTCACTGAGGCTCCCCCGAATTTGAAAACTTTTAGCATACCTGAAATACCATTTTTTTTGATTCCGCAAAGGTAAAACTTATTCCCCGCAAGTGGTGAATCAGCATTTTCTAAATGCTGCAAGACACTCAGTGTGCCATGTGTAAGGAAAAAAATCATACAAATGCGCCATGGTGGCCCGATACCCTAGCCCTTCAAGCCTTTGCAGGTCTTCGCTAAGCGAGCGGGCATTGCAACTCAGATAAACAATTGTCTCGGGTCCGGTTTCTGCCATCAGTTGACAAAGCAATTCACCCAATCCACTGCGTGGGGGATTGACGTAATAACCTGTCGGGTTGTTTTGCCTTATTTTAAGCCATTCCTTTATCTGTACCATTCGCTGGTGACACTTTCCTGCAAATACCACAGCTCCTGGGGCATTGATTAAACTACACTCCACTGCGTCATGGCTGATTTCTGTTCCACAAACTTCCATTCCACTTTCCAACCAGTGACGCATTGACAGACCAATGCCTGAAAACAGATCGACAACAGTTTTTACTTGGTGGCTTTTCAGGATATCACCGGCACAGTTAATACTTTTCAAGTACAGGGGCAGGTTCAGTTGCCTGAAGCTGAGAGCCGAATATGCCCATCCATCCTCGTCAGTAGACAACCTGTTGCCATAAACTGTATGAAGTACACTTTTCAGAATCACCTTCTTCCCCGCAGAAGGATTCAGATGCAGGTGTAGTCCCTCAAGATTTCCTTCAGCTGCAATTGCCTCAAGCTTTCTTAAAACATCTTCGTTGGGAATTTCTTTTGTCTTCAGGACCAGAATGAGCTGTCGAAGGGTTTGAATGACAAACACAAGTGGAAATTGTTCAGGTTCAGGCAGGTTTCTTAATTTATTGAGCATGTGGTTGATCACCGGGTGTTGAATGGGACAATCGTTCAATGCAAAGAAATCCATCCGGCGGTTGATCAGCCCAAAATTCCATCTTTTTTGATCATACTTCGCGTGAAGCATAATCCGGTTCCGATATCCGATTCGCATGTCGTCTTCTGGCAAGGTGGCACCTTCGAAAACTTTGTTCAGTGAGGGATATAATCTGAGCAGTTGTTTGATTTTCACATCCACTATGTCGGCATATCCTCTGCTCGCAAAATGGCAGCCCGGACAGTTTGGCGGACAGTTCATCCGAAGATCATAGCTTGCCGTGGATTCAACAAGGGTAGACATGACAAAACGAGAATGATTGCCGATGGGTTATCAGTAGCCGAATCGGGGATTGACCACCGTGTTGAATATTGATCCGAAGGTGTATGACAGTCCTATGCTTGCCCAATAAGTATATTGTGTTTCGATCTGGCGTTGTTGCAGCAAAAGTTCTTCTTGTGAAACGTCACCTTTGGGCAGCGAAAGCTGGTTGTGAATCATCCCGTAATAGCCCGATACATTTAGCTCAAGACCCTTAAACAAACGCAATGATGTGCTGAGCGAAAAATCGATGCTGTTTTTACTCAGATCATGAAGGTAAGCATCGGCACTCACCGAACCGCTTAAACTACCCCATTTCTGTATGGCCTTTGCCGAAACCGATAATGAATTCATGTAAAGCATTTCTTTCGTTTTGTTATAAATGGTGGTGTCTAAATAGCGATTATAGTCTCCACCAATCATATATGCAATGCGAATCTGCCGTGTAGATGCCTCTTCGTATGGAAATACATCAAATTCAATTCCAGGGGTAAGATTAACCGAGATGGCGGTATTGCCATAGGTTGAATGGTTCGCGCCGCTGAAAATTCCCCATGACCAGTGATTGCTAATGCTGCTTACAAACTCATAGTATCCGTAGTAGCCCCGGTTTACAGATTTGTAGTAATAATCCTCAAGGGTATATTCAGACTCATTGTAGCTGCTACTCATCGAGAAAGAAGTTTTCCATTCAGGCATCACTTTCTGTACACTGAAATCGGTATAAATATAGGCTGAGGAATACGATTTTTGTCCGTTTAGATAAGCATTCCCGCTAAGGCTAAACACCCAGTTGTTCCATTTGTCCTCAGGAATAATTATGGCTCCCGGGTCGCTGTAGCTTATGTCGATCATTCCTGCCAGGCTGCTCTTGTAAATATAAGGAATAATCCCAAGTTTAATGGTCCTGACATACTGATCGCGAATCAGATCGTCTGTCGCATCTGAAGGTACAGTAAAACTAAGGGTGTCATTTCGTCCGTCATACTCCTGTAATCCGTAAAACATGAGGATATATCGGGTGCCATCAGACCCGGTGGTCTGGGTTGCCATGACAACCTGTACCTGTGCTTCGGCTCTGTCGCGAACATAATCAACAAAAGTAATCTGCTCCCTGATATGATTCTGGTCGCAGAAACTGCAATCAATATAAACCCGCAGCTTGTTTTCGGTTTGCGCTTCTGCGGGCTTTACTCCAATTGAAAGCAAAAGAATCATGAGCGCGGCCTGAGCAATGATGTTTTTCATTAGCGATGATTTAATACAAAAGTAACAGAATGCCATTAAGCAAATTGTTGTTGATGTAATGGCACCAAAAATATTAGACAAAGGTAAAATAAGTGTTGTCGAAAAGCCAAAATACGTAAATCAATATTTCACTGATCTCAGATGGTCGATCAGGTTCTGCAATAACCTGCTGGCTCCGATTCTGAAAAGGGAAGGATTGAGCCAATCGTTTCCAGCAATGCTTTGCACGAGTTTGACATATTGAATAGCAGTTTCAGGCTCGCTGATGCCACCCGCAGGCTTAAAACCGATTCGTTTTCCGGTTTTCTGAAAATACTCCCTGATGGCGGTCAACATCACAAAAGCGGCTTCGGTTGTGGCAGCCGGCTGAATCTTTCCGGTAGAAGTTTTAATGAAATCAGCACCGGCTTCCATCGATAGCATCGAGGCTTCGTATACCAGGTCAAGATCATTGAGTTCTCCGGTTTCAAGGATGACTTTGAGATGGGCATCTCCGCACGCTTCCTTATGACGGCTGACCTCTTCGCTTAAAAAGTAACGATCTCCCTGGAGAAATCGGCCACGCGAAATCACCATGTCAATTTCATCTGCCCCCTGTTCCACAGCATAGCTTACTTCATCGAGACGGAGATTGAGCGGGCTTTGTCCTGAAGGGAATGCGCCGGCGACAGAGGCCACATGGATGTTTTTCCCTTTCAATGCTTCGGAGGCGGTTTTTACAAAAACCGGATAAACACAAACAGCAGCTACCTGCGGAATCTGTAGGCTTGAATCAGCAACCGACCATGCTTTTTCGCAAAGCTGTTTCACTTTTAATTCATGATCGTTTCCTTCAAGTGTGGTTAGATCAATTAAAGAAATGATTTGCCGGTAGGCCTCAAGAGAATCGATGTGAGTTTCAGCCAGAATCTGACTTACGCTCTGCTTAACTGAATCGGTGGTGAAGAGTTTCATGGTGAATGCGGTTTAATGCGTGGTTGAATCAGCCTGAAAGTCTGTTTTGGTCTTGCCGCTGATAAAGAAAAGGCAGGTGAAGTTGATTGACCATTTTATTGACGAAGGAACCGGAAGCGTTGATCCAGTTGTGCTTAAGAGCTTTGTCTAGCACGTCGGGAGTGAGAGGCGCAAACTGGAAGCCAAGCTGGGTGAAGTGTTCGAGAAAGCGTGGCAGCGTGTATTTTAGTCGCGGGATCGCCTTCAGGTTGTCGTGAAAAACAACGATCGAACCTCGTCGGGTAAATCGGATCACGTTTCGCAGGCATCGTGCCGGTGTGGTATTGGCATCATAATCACCGCTTAACACAGTCCAGAGTACAATGTAGTAGTGATTTTTAAGCCGGGCTATCTGCCATGGGGTTATTCTGCCGTAGGGAGGTCTGAAAAGATTGCTTTCGGTAAGTTCTGCAGCTTTATTGACGTTGTGTTCATATTCCGAAGCGGTTTTTTTCCAGCCGTCGAAATGATTAAAAGTGTGATTGCCCGTTGAGTGGCCATCGTCAATAATGCGCTCGAAAAGCTGAGGATACTTCCTCACATTATCTCCGACACAAAAGAATGTAGCTTTGGCGTTATATCTGTTTAGCGTTTCAAGAATAAACGGCGTGAGTTCCGGAATGGGTCCGTCGTCGAAAGTCAGGTATATGGTTTTGGAAAAACCCGGAATTCTCCAAATGAGA
>CAZLHV010000059.1:0-15625 GCA_964559205.1 uncultured Bacteroidaceae bacterium | reverse complement strand
CAGAGGTTGTGGTTATCGATAACCTGCTCACCGGGAGCATTCAGAACCTGAAGCATCTGAATAACCATGCCTCATTCCGATTTATTCAGGCAGACCTGAACGACACAAATTCGGTAGAGCAATTTTTCACGAACGCCGATGTGGTTTTTCATCAGGCAGCGCTCGGAAGCGTTCCGCGTTCTGTCGAAAACCCTCCCGCCACTGACCTGCACAATGTTCATGCATTTGTAAACATGCTGCATATGTGTAAACAAAATCAGGTGAAACGTGTTGTTTTTGCATCCTCGTCGTCGGTATATGGCGATAACACGACCATGCCAAAACAGGAAGACCGGCTAGGAAACCCGTTATCACCGTATGCAGTAAGCAAGCGCAGCGATGAGTTGTATGCTCAGGTTTTCGCATCGCTTTACCCCATGCAAATCAGCGGGCTGCGCTATTTCAACGTATTTGGCCCGAGGCAAAATCCCAATGGCCCCTATGCTGCGGTAATCCCATTATTCATAAACAGTTTGCTTGATCACCAGCCAGTGAAAATATATGGAGACGGAGAACAAAGCCGCGATTTCACTTTTGTAGCCAATGTGGTTCAGGCCAATTTACTTGCTGCTGTCTCGGACAACATAAGCTCCTTTCAGGTCATGAACATTGGATGTGGTGGCAGCTACTCGGTCAACAGGCTTTTTGAAACGCTTAAGGCCATTACAAACAGCCAGTCTGAGGCTATTCATGCCCCGGAACGCAACGGCGATATCCGCAATTCGTCGGCATCGGTTGAACGGGCTGCGCAACTCATCGGCTATTTTCCTGCCTACAGTCTCGAACAAGGATTAGAAGAAACGGTCCGTTGGTTTAAAGCCAATCGTCATGTCTTTAATTAATAAGATATTTCGGCAAAAACACCCCCAACCTGCGGAACCATTGTTTCGCACCGACATTCATGCGCATTTTCTTCCGGGCCTCGACGATGGCTCTCGCACGATGGAGGAATCGCTTGAACTGATTGGATCAATGTATTCACTGGGATACCGGCAGTTGGTTTGCACTCCGCATATTCAGGCAGAGTTTTACCGAAACACACCAGCCGGCATCACCGTAGTGTTCGACAACCTGCAGCAGGAGACCATGCAGCGCTGGCCTGACCTGCAACTGTTTAAAGCAGCGGAGTACCTGCTCGACGATGGCTTTGGCGATCTGTTGAAAACCGGTTTGCTCAGCTTTGGCAAAAAGCAATATGTGCTGGTAGAACTGTCGTATTTCACTCCGTATCCGACGTATAAAAACTATCTTCAGGATATGCAATCGAAAGGCTACCAGCCAATCATGGCCCATCCGGAGCGTTACACCTACTGGATGAATCACGATGCACCCCTTCAGGAGCTCAAAGCAGCCGGCATTTTTCTGCAGGTGAACTTGCCATCGCTGAGCGGCATGTACGGACCCGAAATCAGGAAGCGGGCCATGGATTTATTGTCGAAAGGGCTGATTGACTTTGCTGCCAGCGATGTACATAATCAGCGGTATTTCAAAATGCTTGAACACGCTGTTTCTGACAAACGACTCAGAACAATTTTAATGGATGCCGCGAATTTGAACCGGGAGTTCATGCTCTGAAAACCGGGTTTACTTTTCTTCGACTCAGTACAACCCATATTTATCCACAAGATAGATCAATAAAGCCATTGATGCAGAACCAAGTTGCATTTCGCGACGGCTAACCTTATCCCACGTGTCATTTGCCGAATGGTGATAAGCAAAATACCTTTGTGATTCCGTTACCAGTCCGGCAAGAGGAACACCTTGCGGCTTTAGAAAACCAACATCCACTCCCGAGCCCCCTTTTGTAAAGATGTGTACTCCCCAAGGTTCAAACAGTGGTTTCCAGGAAGCGATTCTATTAACCAATTGATCTGATGCATCAATGGAAAAACCTAAAGGAACACCAGCCCCACGATCGCTTTCGAGACCAAAAATATGCTTTTCGCCCCTGTTGAGTGCTTGTGCTGCATAAGCACGGCCACCTCGCTGTTCCATTTCTTCATCAAGAAACATCACCACCCTGATCGTATGAGCAGGTCGATACCCCGCTTCAAGAAAAAGCCGAACTGTTTCAATGCTTTGAATGCAACCAGCTCCATCATCATGAGCACCCTGTGAATTATACCATGAATCGATGTGTCCTCCGACCACAATAAACTGATCTGGATACTTTGACCCACGCAATTCTCCGATCACATTATAAGACTCAATTTCGGAAAATTCAACACATGAGCATTTAAGAAACACTTTTACGGCGGGATCAATGCTCAGTGCGTTATTTAATGAATCGGCATGCACAGTACTAATAGCAAAACCAGGGATTTTTATGTCACAAGTTTTATAACGCATAATACCGGTGTGAGGAAAAGTGTCTGTTTCAGTATTGAGCGATCTGACAATAACAGCAACTGCTCCAAGTTTTGAAGCCTCATCAGCACCTAACACTCTCATTGAAGCATTCTCACCATAGGCCCTGAATGTATTGTAATAATCGTTGTTCATCGGTTTACTAAAAAAAACGATTTTCCCTTTAACTGAATCAGGGTCGGCTTTTTGCAATTCCTCAATGCTTTCAAATGCAATCACTTTTGCCAGAATGCCATTTTCGGGTGTTGGCACTGAACCCCCCAACGCATCTACCGAAAGGTCGATTCTCTTCCCATCTGAACAAAGGGCATATGCAGTTTCTTCGTTTCCCCGAATCCATTTGCGCACAAAACATGGTTGTTTATAAACAGTATCGAAATCCATCGATGCCATGATTTCGTACGTGTAATTCAATGCCAACTCAGCCTCTGGAGTACCGGCAAGGCGACCAGGTGCAATTGTACAGAGTTGAATCAGCTGATTATATGCAATATGACTGGAAAGGGCCTGCGTAAACAGCGATTGCGCCATCAATGAATCAGGATTCTGACCATGGGCATTGCAGGTGCTCGTGATAAGAAAAACAGACAAAAAGAAAAAATGTTTCATGGCTTTCTAAAAGTGTGTCAAGATAGCAAATAAAATTAAATTCGTTGAATAGAATAAAGTTCCAGTGCAAAGAAACAGGGGACCAATTGAATATGCACTTATGATTTTCTTGCGCCAACAACATACCCAACGCCCTATTATTCCAGCAATTACATTTATCAGGGCCTATGATGGCATTCAATTGCAACTCCATTTCCTTACTCATATTCCCCGCAAATATTTCCATTAATTAACAACATCATATTTACGTTAAATCGTCAAAATGTGTCGGATAATTTCATAATTTTGCAAGCAAATCACCCATCGTATGAGAATTCTCGCTACCTTTTCGGGCTTATTGCTCGCTATCTACGTTTTCGCACAAGCGGGTCCTGCCGATTCTGTTATGATAGAACAACGTCGCGTTGCTCTTGAAAACTTCAATGCTTTCAAATCAATGCTCCCCGACAGCAGTCCTGTAACACTCAGGGCCTTAGTATTAAAGGCCGACAGTTTGATGCAACTCGACAACCAATTAATCACTTCCAGCCTGCCTGCCCTGAACGTTAAAATCGACACACTGAACAGCCAGCTGGCAGTGATGAAAACAAAAGCCGACGAAGCCAAAACGCTTAGCGAAACTATTGAAAAATACAAGATTCCTGCCTTAGCTGGTGTTGGCCTTTTGGCGTTTTTGATGCTGCTTTTCATGTTCCTATACTTTGGAAAATCATCCTCCAGCAAAAAAAAGATTAAGAAACTGCAGAAAGAGATTAACGCCTCTACCGAAGCTCAGGTTAAATTGAACGAAACTGAAACAGAACTTCTTTCTTTAAAAGAAGATATGGCCAGGTTAACAGAAAAACATGAAAAAGAAATCGCCCAACTAAAATCTGATCAGGAAAAATCGCTTCATTCACTTAATGATAAAAATTCAAGCCTCGAGCAATCTCTTAAGGAATTAAGATCTGAACTTGAGCTCAAATCTGCCGAACTCAGTGAGATTGCAACGCTGGAGCAGCGACTGTCAGATGCAGAGAGCAAGGCTGATCAGTTGGCCACTGCGAGATCTGAGCAGGAAGTGCTTCGCTCAAAAGAGGTCAGCGAACTCAACGAACTTAGGTTGAAATTAGCTGCTGCCGAACAACAGATATCTCAGTCAAGCGATCAAAACACCCGGATTGAAACCCTGCAAAACGAGCTTCAGAAAGCCAAAAGAGAAAATAATGAACTGATTCTGCTCAGACTTGAATATGAAAAAATCAAGTCCAATCAGTCATCAAACAACGACTTATATATCGATCAACTGAGAGACAAAGATCTTGTGATCGAAGGCATGCAAAAAGAAATGCAGCAATTGAAATCCGATTTTAATCAGCTTAAAGATAGCGCAAACTCATCCTCGAACGATAAACAAGCCTATGAAGATCTCCTTGCCGACATGAAAGAGCTCAAGGATGAAAATTTACGCCTTGAAAGCAGGTTGTTGGACATAGAAAAAGAAAGTCGCTATGAATATGAAAGGTTGAAGTCAGATTATGACCGACTGGTTTCTCAACTTAAGGATGAACGCGAACTTAGAATTGAAGCTGAACGACGTTCCTCTGAAACAGCTAACGGACCCCTTATTTCAGACTCAGAAGACCTGATCAGACTCAGGAAAGAATTGGAAGAAGAAAAAGCCTTCCGTGCTGAAGTGGAGAAAATTCTTGAACAATTATTAAAAAAGTAAGGATATGAGCACCGACAACAATAGTTTTGAACAGCAAGATCAGCCGAGAGATCTTGATTCAGCACGTAAACTAATCGAAGCTGTCCGTAAACAATTTGAAGAAGAAAACCAGAAACTCGAAGAATTCAGAAAAGAAATGTACGACGCAAAAGATTTCAAACTCCGCAGTTTCGCCTTCTACGAAGGTCCAAATTACTATCTGCCCTGCAAGGCAATGGTTTTTAATATTTACATTGCTCCCATCGGAGATACCGTTGGTTTTTTCAGAGATGAAATCGGAAAAATACTTCCTGCTCTGAATCAAAGCAAGGCGGAATTCGTCATTGACCTCTATGCCGAAGTGTTGCTCCATGTCCTCAAAATGGACATCGATCTATATGTAAATCGATATGCCGTAAGCAAAGATGACGATGAGTTTGTGGTAGCCATTGAGTATCTCGACAAAGACATTGCCGAAGATGCAGCATGGCTGGTTGCCGATTGGTTCTATGCCATAAGCCACGACAAAGAATTTGACTTCTCATCTGAGTGGCTCAAACTTCAGTCAGCTTTCGATAAAACATTGTTTGGAGGGCCCACACTTTATTCGTTGGTCGAAGCAGGACTTAAACGCAATATTCCCGTATTCTATCTTTTTGAAGAAAATCAGTTTCAGTGGGGATATGGCTGCAAACAACTTCGTGGCCGCTCAACCACTTTTCATAACGATGGGATTAAAGACACTGAATTCACTCAGTTTAAGGATATGTGCGGAGAATTTCTTGACATGTGCGGATTTCCTACACCAAAAGGTTTTAACACCTTTACCGAAGACGATGCCATTGCTGCTGCAGAAAAAATTGGCTACCCCTGTGTCGTTAAACCCGTGAACGGCCATAAGGGTCAGGGGGTAACCACCGGCGTGATGAACGAAGATCAGGTGCGAGAATCTTTTAAGAAAATTATTGCCATTGGCGAAGCCAACGATGTGCCTTTTATGGGAGCTCTCGTTCAAACACAAATCTATGGCACCGACCACCGCTTGCTGGCAGTCGATGGCAAGTTTGCTGCTGCATTGCAGCGTGTTCCGGCTTTTGTGACAGGAGATGGAAAACACAACATTAAAGAACTGATCGCAATAGAAAACGACCTTGTGATTCGTCTAGACAACGCGCGAAGTCCGCTTTGTAAAATTAAGATTGATGACGATCTGATCAATTACCTTTCTCTTCAAGGTAAAACTGTTTATGATATTCCTGCTGAAGGCGATGAAGTGGTGCTCCGCCGAGTTGCCAACATCTCTGCAGGTGGAGTATCATATAATGTGACCGAAAAAATCCACCCCGACAACATTCAACTGGTTGAAGACATAGCTTCATACCTCACCCTGCGAAATCTTGGTATCGACGTTCTGGCTGCTGACATATCAAAATCGTGGCGTGACGGCAATTTCGGAATCATCGAAATTAATGCCGGCCCCGGGGTCTTTATGCATCTGGCACCTGCTTATGGCGGCTCTATCGATGTCCCCGGAAAAATCATCATGTCCCATTTCGGCGAGGCTGAAAACAGCCGCATCCCAATCATTGCCGCAAATCGCATCAGCCAAAATCTGGCAGAGAGAATCAATCAGCAAATTCACGAAATCGATTCAAATGTGTTGTTTGCCTATCTGATTAGTGAAGGAGTATTCTTTAACGGCAGATTCTTCCATAAAAACGAGAGCCAGATTCAAAACGAAAAAATGATACTTCGTAAGCCCCAGACAAATATCGCTCTTATCACAGCCGAAACAGATGCTATCTTTGATCATGGAATGCTTTTCGAAGGTGCCGACCTTCTTATCCTTGACAACCCAAGCGAAGCAGAAGCAATTGCCCTCTCTGCTCAGTTAATAGCCGGCTGCCCTCATATCGATGTACTTGACGGCAAAACCGAGCTAAAAATCAATGGCGAAATAATAGACACCGCCTACTTCGAGAATGATCAACAAAAGGAAGACATTCTCTTTGGCTGGACTGCCCGATATACGCATGACCTACTGCACAAATACAACCCCATTGTTAAATTGCACGGGTAAATCCGGTTTGTAGCTCAAAAGCGATTCGCATGAATCATTTCTGACTTTAAATGGCTCATACAGGTTTTGCAAGCTGAATTGGCTGCTGCAAGAACAGTTGTTTCTTTCATTCGGACCAAATGCACACTCAACACTGGGAGATCTTGCCTCCCGGATTGACTGACTATTAAAAGGCATTTCCAGTTGCCATATTTCCTAATCACATTCGCAATCATCTCGTTTTCTGAGCAATAGCAAAACAGACATATCAATGCTTTCATGTCATTGACTCCTGCCTGAATGACATTTGGTGAAATATTTTCTTTATTTTTGGCGTTGAAGCCTCATTAAATCTCCATCATTTGTGAACGAAGCAAAAAGTCACTATTAAAGAATAACGTTATGGCCAGCAAGAAACAATCGCTGAGTTTCATTTCACCGCTCCAGCAGCGATTTCGACTGCAACAGTCGGCGTAGTGGAATCAAATACGCGGTGAATTCCTCATAACTCATGTCGCTCAGGTAAATGGCCCCATAGGCGCGGTTGAGCATACGGCTCGGACTTTCGTAGAAATATTTATCGCCAAGAATATTGCGAAGTTCGTTGAACTGCTGCACCCAGATTTTCTGAGCCAGTTCGCTGAACGTGCCATCGGATTCATGACTTGGGAACGATGCCGTGCGCTGGCTCAGAAAGCAGGTGTTGAACATGTTGTGCAATACGGCCAGCGAATTAAGCGATACCGGAATAATGGTGTTAACCTCCGACAGGGTGAAATGTGACCACACATTGCGGTAACCCCAGATGCGGATATCGCTGCGTCCGGTTTTTGTCACATAGGCATCGATGGCAGCAGAGATGGCCATCAGCGACTTGTAATGTGTATCGGGTCCACTGCCTTCGGGATCAATGGCCAGGGTAATCACATCGGGCTTCAATTGCTGCATCAGGTTAAAAATGGGCAATACATCTTCCTCGTAATCGGGATACTCGGGAAAAATATCGGCTGAATAAAATTTCAGTCGCAAATGATGTGTGTATGTATCAGGGAGTCCGAAATGTGCCCATGCCAACTCCGCTTCGAATTCGCGCACCCAGCCTTTGGCAAGATGGATTTCCTCTGGCTCGCGGCTTCCGGGTTCAAGCGATTGAATGATGTCGGCCAGCCTACTGATGTATTTTTTAATTTTCTCCCAGCTGCGCGATTTCAGGTGTGCAGCCACGTTTCGCACCATCCGGCAGGCCATGTGAAGCAACTGTATTTCTTTCTGTTGCTGGGCAATACCATTCAGATAACCAGTGATATCGTGGTTTTTTGAAGCAGCATCGAATATTTTTATTTCCTGAGCCTGATCCTGAATATCGTTGCTGCTGAGAAAAGCTGAAGTAGCTTCGAGCACCGATGCCAGATAGTGATTGGTAACCGCGGTAAAACCACTGGTGCAATACACAAAATGATTTTCGTTGTTTTCGCTGCGCACCAGATGGTGAATGGCAGGAAAATAAGCCAGCTCAATGTCATCGTGATGTGGTGCCGTGTGCATAATCACCTTGCCTTTCGGCAGGTTAAGGCCACGCTGAATTTTGCTTTTTATAGCCACAACCGAAGCCTTTGCATCACGGTCTGGTACGTTCATTAATCCTGCGGCAGCACTGCGTGTGATATACATTCGTGCTTCGGGCAGCTTCTGCAGTGCTGTGGCCGGATACCCGGCCGAAGGCTCCTGTGTGATGGCATCGGCTACTACCTTCGATTTTGACGCACCGGCAGCAATAATAATGGCTGTGCATTGGCGATTGGCTGTAATGGTTTGCAGACCCATTGTAACAACGGCTTTGCGTCTTACATTTTCGATGCCCCCAAGGTCGGAAGCTGCTGCAGCCTGCGTTTCGTAATTAATATGATCGAGGCGTGTGACTGAGTCGTGTCGGCTGCCCCTGATGTTGAAAGCGATATGCCCGTCGGGGCCGATTCCGCCAAGAAAAAATCCCAGACCACCAGCATTGCGTATCGCTGCTTCGTATTCGGCACAGCGCTGATCGATGTACTGAATGGCTCGCTTTTTTTGCAGTTCCTTTTCCGATTTCACCTGTCGCGTACGCAGACTCAGATCAATTTCGCCATCCGCAAACAACTCACATAAATTGATGCGGCTTCGGTCGTTCATGGTACAGGTGTTAATCAGATGAACCTTGCGCGGATCGAGCCCAAAGCCCCTGACATAGAATGTCTGAATGAAATGCGCAAACGAACGCTCATGCGACGGATCGATCGGAAAAAACTCGTCGAGTTGAAAAAAAGTCAGCGATTTCATATCTGGTCTGGGTAACGTATGCATTTTTATTTCGCGCAGAAGTCCTGCTTTGCATTCGTGATCCCAGTTTTCGAGATAAAACCGTGTCCACTTGATGAAAAATTCGGGGGTTTTCCCTGTCGGCAATGCAATGACCCCACCGGGATTCAGGCAAACCCACTCGAGAAAACGTAAAGCTGTGAGCTGACCCAGTCGCACATAATCTTCGGTGACAACTGCCTGCAAATTTCGACCCGAGCAACCTGCGTTTTCGTCAGGAAGCTGGTTCGTAAACCAAATCTCGCTTAAACTTGCTTTCATGCTGCAATGAATTTACCCCCCCGGGTCATCATGCAGCGGGAGTTTATTTCAGTGCGGCAATGGCTTCGCTGATTCTATCCATGGCTTTCACAAGGTTCTCCATGCTGGTGGCATAGCTGAACCGGATACAGTTGGGATCGCCGAAAGCAGAACCGGGAACCAGAGCCACATGGGCTTTATTCAGGAGGTAAATACACAAGTCATTGTCGTCGCTGATCAGCTTTTCTCCATCCGATTTTCCATACAAGGCAACCACATTCGGAAAAACATAGAAGGCTCCCATGGGCACATTGGGGCGCATTCCTGCCATATCGCCGAGACGTTTTACGACGTAATCGCGGCGTTCGCGAAAAGCCTTTTTCATCACCTGAAGATCTTCGCATGAAGCCGGATCGGCCTGCAAGGCTGTAACCGCTGCAATCTGAGCTACGGCGTTGGCCCCGCTGGTAACCTGACCCTGCACTTTCTCGATGGCTTTGGCGATATCGAGTGGCGAAGCACTGTATCCCATACGCCAACCGGGCATGGCAAAAGCTTTTGACAGACCATTGATGATAACCGTACGATCTTTCACTTCCGGGAAGATACCAATGCTGTAGGTTTTGCCATCAAAGTTGATCAGCTCGTATATTTCGTCCGAGATTACAAGAATTTCAGGGTGTTTGCCAAACATGGTTGCCAGCGCCTGCAGCTCCTGCTTTTCGTACAGCATTCCCGAAGGATTGTTAGGTGCACAGAAAATAAAAGCTTTGGTTTTTGGCGTGATGGCTTTTTCGACCTGATCAGGAGTGACCTTAAAGTCGTTTTCGATGGTGGTGGGAATATAAACCGGCACTCCACCGGCTAATTTTATAAGTTCGGTGTAACTAACCCAGTAAGGAGCAGGAACCACCACTTCGTCGCCCGGATCAAGACAAGCCAGAAAAACATTGGCAATGGCCTGTTTGGCACCCGTAGAAACAACGATTTGCTCGGGAGTATAGTCGAGATCATTGTCACGTTTGAGTTTGTCGGAAATGGCTTTACGCAGCTGCGGATAACCGGCAACCGGCGGATAGAAAGAAAAGTTATCGTCGATGGCCTTTTTTGCGGCATTTTTGATGAAATCGGGCACAAAGAAATCGGGCTCTCCGATGCTGAGATTGATCACATCGATGCCCTGTGCTTTCATTTCACGGCTTTTTTTGGTCATAGCCAGCGTTGCCGACTCGCTCATTTTCGTAATACGCTCAGAAAGAAATGTTTTCACGGCTATCATTTTTTTGATGGTGCAGCAAAGATAATAATTTTAGTATTCCATGATTCAAGCCAAGCACCTTGTCGCCGCATGTTCAGGATCCGATATTTTCCCATATTAGTCCGACTGTTGACTGTTCGCAGCCCGCGGTGTGGACATTTCTTATTAATTTTGCTTCATGTTTTCGATCAATGATTTGCTGGTGGAGTTTCCCGGACGTGTTCTTTTGGACAGGATTGGCTTTGTGATTAATCCTCGAGACAGGATAGGGCTGGTTGGGCGCAATGGAGCCGGCAAATCAACACTAATGAAGATTCTTGCGGGCTTTGAAAAAAACTACAGCGGGCATCTTGGCTTTCCTAAAGAAAAAAAGACAGGTTACCTTGTGCAGGAAAGAAGCTTCACAAGTCGCAGAACAGTATTTGAGGAGGCTGAAACGGCATTTGCTGAGATTCACCGAATGATTCGAGAAACGGAAAATCTGACCAGATCATTGGCCGAAAGAACTGATTATGAGAGTGAAGATTACCTGAATCTATCTGCGAAGCTCCATCAACTAACCGAAGCCATTCACCTGGCAGGAGGAAATCATCAGGGCGAGGAAACTGAGAAAGTACTGAAAGGGCTAGGTTTCAGCCGGCAAGAGATGTTTCGACCCATGTCGGAATTCAGCGGCGGCTGGCAGATGAGGGTCGAGCTGGCCCGACTGCTGCTGACCCAACCCGATCTGTTGTTGCTCGATGAGCCAACCAACCACCTGGACATTGAAAGCATCAGGTGGCTTGAGAATTACCTCAGCAATTACCCCGGGGCTGTAATGATGGTCAGCCACGACAGAGTGATGCTTGACCGTGTGACGAATCGCACCATTGAAATCCAGCAGGGACGCATTTATGACTATCCTTGTGCCTACAGCGACTATGAGGAGCTCAGAGCCGAAAGAATTGAGCAGCAAAGTGCTGAATTGAAGAATCAGCAACGGGAGATTGCCCGGATGGAGGAATTCATCGAGCGCTTTCGGTACAAAGCCACGAAAGCCAAGCAAGTGCAAAGCCGCATAAAAATGCTTGGAAAAATTGAACAAATCAGCATTGATGAAACAGATCAGAGTCGCATGGTGTTCAAATTTGCCCCGGCAAAGGAGAGCGGAAAAATTGTGATTGAAGCTCTGAATGTAAGTAAAGCATATGATGAAAAACAAGTCATTCATCCGATCGATTTTATTATAGCAAGGGGCGAACGCATTGCTTTTGTGGGCCAGAACGGACAGGGCAAATCAACTCTTGTAAAAATGATCATGGGTGAAATTCCTTTCGACGGTTTGCTTAAAACAGGTCATAATGTGTTACCGGGGTATTTTGCACAAAATCAAACCGAAAAACTCGATAAAAGTCTCACTGTTTATGAAACACTGGAACAAATTGCTGACAATGAAACCCGTCCTAAACTACGCAACATTCTTGGCAGCTTTCTCTTCACCGGTGAGGATATTGAAAAAAAAGTGAGTGTATTGTCAGGAGGCGAAAAAACAAGACTCGCACTTGCCCGTATGCTTCTCCAACCCATCAACCTGCTGATTCTCGACGAACCCACAAATCATCTTGATATGGCCGCTCGAGATGTGTTAAAGCATGCACTGCTTCACTTCAACGGCACACTCATCATCGTTTCTCACGATCGGGACTTTCTGGCAGGTCTGAGCACCCGGATTTTTGAATTCCGAAATGGCACCATCAGGCAATTAAACGATGACATAATTGAATTAATGGATCGTCGTAAAGCCGAAGAAGACATTGCAAACAAGCAACTCAGGGCAAGTAACCTCAGTGACAATCCAGGTTCAGGAAAACAGCAATATCTCGACAACAAGGAAAAGGAAAAAGAACGCAGAAAATTACTCCGGAAAATATCAGATATAGAAGAAGAAATAGATACTTTAGAAAAAAACATTCAACGAATTGAAGACCTGCTCAGTCACCCTGATAAACTGAGCACAAACGAAAGCTTCGACCAGCTTTCTGCTCAGCATGCTCATTTTTCCGGGTTACTTGGCTCCGCCATGGCCACATGGGAACAATTACAATCTGAACTGCACTAATAGTTTTCAACAATCGTTGATGAAGCTCCTTTCTTCAAGTGCATAGATTTGCTCCTTTCAAATAAAGCCCACGCTTTTTGCATAAATCACTAAATAAAGTCCAACAGCACAAATCTGATGGAAATATTAATTATTACTCTTTATCTGTATAATTATTCCTTTTATATGTTATTTCAAATAATATCTGATGAAGATGCCATGTTTTTCACTCAAACTCGCAAAATCATTAAACGATTCGGCAAAAAATTAATCTAATTTGTGCTTTTTAAATTATAAAACCTATTTTTGCAGATTAAGTGCTTGCCTATGAAAACAGCTTTTACCCTCTTTTCTTTTTGGTTACTCCTTTTCGGATCATTGACGGCTCAGAACAGCATTGAGCCAAATGCCTTTGTAAAAGAAGCTTATACGGCTCAGGCCATTGCTGCAATGTCTTCTGAGCAAATTGAATATCTCAATTACCTGAGCATTTCGGGTTGGGAGATCATGGACATCGCACAGGAAAAGCAAAGCAACGCGCAGTCATATCCACATTTATACAAAATCGATCATGAAACCAAACTCACTACGAGCGAATATCTTACATGCACCGATTTGCAAAATTTCAACCTGCTTACCTATCAGTATGTGATAAAAAAACAGCGCAACTACTATCAAATTGAAGGTTGCTCAAAAGTACTCGTGATCAGAAGTCATTCTGAAATCACGAAAGGATTCAATGAATTCAGAAACCTGTAATCCGGAAGCTGATGAAGAAACAATTACTCATCGCCCTTTTAGTATTGGGTGCCGTGCAGGCCAGTGCACAAAACTACAACATGTCGAATGGAACAGTCAACACATGTAGCGGAACATTTTACGACAGCGGTGGCAATGGGGGAACTTATTCGACCAATGAATACTACACCTTTACTATTTGCCCTTCTATTCCAGGAGCAAAGGTATCATTGAACTTTTCTATGTTCAACTGTGAAGCCAACTATGACTTTTTAACGGTTTATGACGGCCCCAACACCGCTTCGCCGTCTTTAGGAACATATGACAACAATGTACCATTGTCTGGTGTTGTTCAGGCTACCGGCTCTAATGCGTCAGGATGTCTCACCTTTCTTTTTGATTCTGACGGTTCTGTTCAATATGCCGGCTGGAGTGCCGCCATTTCATGTTCTCAGCCCTGTCAGGCTGTTCAGGCTGTTTTTACCAGCTCAACGCCCGCTGCCAGCGGTGGATACATCAATATTTGTCAGGGACAGACCGTCAGTTTCAATGCATCGGCCTCCTATCCGCAAAACGGCACCAGTTACACTCAAAGCAATGCCACCTCCACATTTACATGGGATTTTGGCGACGGAACTACTGCCACAGGACAAAATGTGTCACATACATATGCAAATGAAGGCGGCTATGATGTAAATCTGGTCGTTACGGATGTCATGGGTTGCAATAGCACAAACGATATCGATATTAAAGTGAGGGTTTCCACCACTCCAACCTTTAGTGGCACAAATGCCAGCCCATCAACCATTTGCCTTGGGCAATCTTCGACACTCACAGGCGTTCCTCATATGACCCCCTGGTCGCAACCTACCGGAGCAATTCTAGCGGGTACAACTCCTCTCCCCGATGGCACTGGAGTATCATACACTACACAACTTTGTTTCACCGACTTCGCTATAGGTCAAACCGTGACTGCGGTAACCGACATCGTGGATATTTGCCTCGACCTCGAACACTCATACTGGGGAGATCTCACCATTTCCATCTCATGCCCCAACGGCAATTCAATGGTACTTACCGACGGATACGGATCCCTGGCTACCGGCTGGGTTAATCTCGGCGAACCTGTCGATGACGATTTATCATCTACAGTTGGCGATCCGTACACCTACTGTTTCACTCCAAGTGCTGCATCCACGATGGAAGATCTTGTCACCGCTGGTGCACCAACCTATTCTTACACTGACAATGACGGCACTGCAGTAACTGGCATGGCCTATATCCCGGGTGGCAACTACGATGCTGAAGACGTTTGGACAAATTTGCTGGGATGTCCGCTAAACGGGTGCTGGACCATCACGGTTACCGATAATCTTGGCTCTGACGACGGCGTAATATTTCAGTGGGGAATTAATTTCAACCCTGCACTTTATCCCTCGCTTTGGGGTTTTACACCAACCCAGACTGGTCAGACATGGTCCGGACCTGGCTTGGCATCCACTTCTACCAATCCGGTAGGGGTAACCCCGCCAGCTGTTGGTGCCAATGTTTACACGTACACAATCACTGATAATTATGGCTGTAGCTATGATACCACAGTGACCATAACTGTCACTTCAGGACCATCAGTAACTGCCAGCGCTTCTCCGGCTTCGATTTGCTCCGGTCAAAGCAGCACTCTGACGGCTTCGGGCGCCTCCACATACGTATGGAGTACAGGTGCTTCAGGATCTTCCATTAGTGTCACTCCCGGATCTACGACTACATATTATGTAACCGGCACCAATGCTGCCGGCTGTGTCGGTACGGCTTCGGTTACCGTCACCGTTAGCGGGGGTGCAAGCATTACAGCATCAGCTTCACCTGCCACCATTTGTGCAGGACAAAGTTCAACCGTTTCAGGCAGTGGCGGGGTTTCTTATTCGTGGAGCCCAAGTGGTTCGGGAAGCTCTTTCTCGGCGAGCCCGGGATCAACAACCACTTATACTGTGACAGGAACATCGGCGGCCGGTTGTACTGGAACCGCCTCAGTGACCCTCACTGTAAATCCGCTCCCAACCATTTCTGCTACAGCCTCTCCTGCAGCAATCTGTGCTGGTCAAAGCTCAACCATTTCGGCCAGCGGTGGCAATACCTATACCTGGAGCCCCAGTGGTTCGGGAAGTTCTTTCTCGGCGAGCCCGGGATCAACAA
>CAZLHV010000058.1:0-15856 GCA_964559205.1 uncultured Bacteroidaceae bacterium | reverse complement strand
TTTCTTTTATTGCCAGCAGCCAGATTTTTATTGGACCAGGATAAATGCCTTCTCCGGGCAAATATCTAACCGAAAGCAATGATACAACACCGGAAACATCGGTTTTACCAGTTTTTGAAACTGGAGCCAATTACAGTTGGGATTTTACCGCGTTGAACGAACATGACACATCGGCTTATTTGTTTCTCGATGTATCCATGACCCCTTATGCGGCAGATTTTCCAACAGCATCGGCTGCGGTGCTGACCGGCGACAGCATGTTTGCTTATTTTCAGGTAACAAACGATTATACTGTTGCTTTGGGCTATGCAGGAAATTTCGATACTATTCCTGTGGTAATGCATTATCAGCCAGCTGACACCATCAGCAAGTTTCCTTTCACATACGGAACCAGTTTCGAGAGTCATCCGGTGTCGGTGCTGAAGTTTTTCTACGGTGATAGCATTGATCTTGGTATGGGCCCTATGTATGTTGACAGTATCAGAATGACGGAAACCTTTCATAAAAACATTACTGTTGATGGATGGGGACAAGTCGAAACTCCATATGGAACCTACGAAGCGCTTCGTTCAATGAATCATCAGATAAGCGAAAGCGAAGTGGCTGCACTGATTATGGGTTTTTGGATTGTGCTTGATCAATCTGAAGACAGCTCGATGTTAATGGAATGGTACATGAAAAACACGGGTGTTCCCCTCATTTCAGTCGAAGCAAATCAATCAGATTCAGCCTACGAAAATGTGAGATGGCTTACCGTAGATCCAGAAATGCTGATAGGTGAGTTACAGAACCATCAATCGGCGGTTTACCCCAATCCTGCAAGTGATGAGATTGAACTGGTGCTTGATGTTGCCGAGGCAAGTGGTTACATCATTTCCGATGTATATGGGCGTACCATCGTTCAGTATGAGTTCGGGATTTTTCAATCAGTCAGAATCGATGTTTCAATGCTTCCGGGTGGAGTGTACTTTTTAAGCGCAACTCATTATGGCCGGGTATTGACCTTAAACAGGTTTATTAAACTTTAGCGGCATCATTTGGGATTCTGCCGAGCTGATCATCAGTTGGAATGATTGAAAAGCAGATGGGCAATTAGAACAATTCGCTGAGTTCAAGCCAGCGAAGCTCTAATTCTTCAAGCTGTTGTGAGACCTGCGAAAATCGCAACGAAGCCTCGGTGAGTTGTTTTGCATCGGCAGCTCCGCTGTTCATTAAAGCAAGCAGACCTTCTTTTTCCTGCTCCAGAAGCGCAATGTCGGATGTAAGTTTTTCAAATTCCTGCTTCTGTTTGAAACTGGGTTTATTCGTGGCTGCTTTGATCCGTACAACTTTTTCTTCAGGTTTATCGGCTGCTTTTTCGCTACTTTCTTCTTTCATTTTTTGCAGGCGGAATGCACTGTAATTCGAATACCAGTCGCGAATTTTCCCCTGTCCCTCAAACACAAAAATATGATCAGCAATTTTATCGAGAAATGCCCTGTCGTGCGTTGCCACCAACAGGCAGCCGGGAAATTTCAGTAAAAAATCCTCCAGCACATTCAGCGTGTCAATATCCAGATCGTTGGTGGGCTCGTCGAGAATCAGAAAATTGGGATTTTTAATAAGCGTTAAACAAAGATGAAGTCTGCGTTTTTCGCCCCCGCTCAAATTCTCATAATAGTTATACTGGGTATTGTGATCAAACCCAAAATAATGCAGAAACTGAGAAGCCGACATGCTTTGGCTCTCGCCCATGGCTATTTCTTCGGCAACATCCTTTACAACTTCAATCACACGCTTTCCTTCTTTGATGGGTGGATTGATCTGCGAAAAGTATCCAAAAACGATGGTTTGTCCGGTCTTCAGACTTCCCAGATCAGGCTGCTGCAAACCCATGATGATGTTGAACAGGGTGGTTTTGCCTGATCCATTGGGACCTGCAACCCCAACCCGCTCTCCTCTTTTGAAAATGTGGCTGAAATCATCAATCACCATACCTGTTCCCGGATATGATTTGTGAATGTTGTTGATTTCGAGTATGTTTTTTCCCACGCGCCTCTCCTTGATCTGAAACTCAGGACGGCTGTCTTCAAAACGCCTGTTTGCTTTCATCTCAAGCTCGTAAAAGGCATCGATGCGTGCTTTCGATTTATGGGTTCTGGCTTTTGGCATTCTGCGCATCCACTCAAGCTCAGTGCGGTAAATATTTCGTGCTTTTTCAGCTTCGAGACGCTCTGATGCTTCGCGCTCGGCTTTCTTTTCCACAAAATAGGAATATCCTCCGTCGTACTGAAACAACTGCTGATGATCAAGTTCAATGATGCTGTCGCACACATTGTCGAGAAAATACCGGTCGTGTGTTACCAGCAGCAGGGTGGTTTTTTGTTTGGTAAGAAATTCCTCGAGCCATTCAATCATTTCGATGTCAAGATGATTGGTTGGCTCATCGAGAATTAGGAATCCCACATCGTCGACCAACACACGGGCCAGTGAAGCCTTGCGGATTTGTCCCCCCGAAAGCGTTCCCATCTTTCGGTTTAATGATCCGATCTTCAGGCGTGAGAGCACTTCTTTTACCCGCGAATCGTAATCCCAGGCAGCCAGTGAATCCATTTGGGTGATGGCGTCGCTCAGCTTCCGGCGGTTTAGCGCTGAGTCATCTGCTTCAACAGCCTGAATGGCAGATTCATATTCGCGGGTCGCTTTCACGTACAGGTTATCCGATGCCAGAATGACCTCCAGAATGGTTTGTTCAGGGTCGAAATCGGGCGACTGCGACAAATAGGCAATACGGATGTCCTTTCGCCAGGTAACGGCTCCCGAATCCGGAATATCGCTTCCCATCAGAATATTCAGCAGGGTGCTTTTTCCTTTACCGTTGCCTGCAATCAGAGCCACTTTCTGTCCTTCGTCGATGCCAAAGGAAATGTCTTCAAACAGCAGTTTCTCGCCGTAGGATTTGGTCAGGTTTTCAACAGAAAGAAAATTCACCGTTTTTTTGCAAAGGTAGGGAATAAGTTTGCAGTAGTAGTGGCGTTGCAATGCAACGTCTAAGATCTAATCATTGGCAATTTCATTTTTATGTCTATATAGACGCGATTTGTCGCGTCTGAATATGGTTCAATGTGTCTATTATAAAGAATATACCACACGATGCTTCCGATGGCTATCGGAACTTGCGGGAGCTAAGAGTAATAAATGACCATAGACAAAACCGTTTTTCGTCATTCTGATGGCTTTCAGAATCTGAAAAACGGTTTGTTTTAAAAATATACCACACGATGCAATCGTGCGGGAGCGAAAGGGAGAAATACATAATGAAGGAATTTATTTGCATTTAACTATTTACTAAATTCGCTTCAATATTTCTTTTGTTTATGCGATTAATTCTGCAAATATTTCTATTGATTTTGGGTTTGAGTGTTGTTGCTCAGCAAAGCGACTCGAGCCGTTTGTATTTGTTGCGCAAGTCTTCGCAAAGAATCATTGACGATTTTCAAAAACCATCGAAGTTAAGAGTTGAACTAAAATCCGGGGAAGTTCTCTATGGTCACTTTTCCGTAAAGAATGATTCTTCAATAATTGTAAAAGGGAAAACAGTTTTTTTTAGTGAGATTAAATCGATTAATAGGAAACTTTTGCTACCAGAGAAATACAGGCTTTTTATTGGCCCTGAAAGCCGAAAGGTTGTACGGACTATAGCCATTGAAAAGTTTCAAGAAAAAGATGATTCGATAAAAAGTTTCAGACTGCAGCAGTTTGTTCCAGGCGACAGGTTGTGTATTGGTTATGACTTAACAAAGCTTTTTTCAGGAGCGTTTATGGGCTATCTTGAGTTTAATACGAGAAGAGGAGCTGGCTTTAGTTTAGAATATGGATACAAAATTCAGATGGACAATGTCCCGTTTAAAGTAGATATGTCTCAGTATCAATATGCGAAAGCTGTTTCTCCGGCTTGGAGGTTTAGCTTTGGCCCTCATTATCATTTCCGATTCAAAGGTGCAGACCGTTCGTGGCTCCTTGGCTTTAATATTCTATATAAGTATCAGAATTTAAACGATTACAAGTATTCCGTTTATGAGCATGACAACGACCATTATTATATCACAACATGGTCGCTTTCAAGAACCATTTGGCAAACCGGAATTCGCATTGGTCGACCAGCTACTAGGAAAAAAGGCATGAGCTGGTTTTTCGATTTCAGTTACAGAAATGAATATGTTACGGTGTTTACTGTCAATAATGATGATCCATTCGAAACTAGTCGAAACAATTTTGTCAAGAGTTTTCCATATTTTGATTTCACTTTAATCCATTATTGGGGAATCAAAAGATGACAGCCGATACTATAACCTTAAAAGTTTCTTGCAATTAATAAACTTTCCACTTTCCAACTTTCAATTAAAAAGCTCCTCCACTTCTCAGTTTTGGGGCTTGGGGTTATGCGGGGTTATTGCATTACATCATTGAGATGGTGTAGGTGTTTCCATTAACAGTGGCCGAGGCATCGCAGGTGCTGACTTATAAAAAGGGGTTGTGCAGTTTTTCTTCCCCAATGCTGGTTGCAGGACCATGACCCGGATAAACAATTGTTTCATCGGGCAGGTTGAGCAGCTTTTCGGCGATGGATTTCAATAGCAGGTCAAAATCGCCGCCTGGCAGGTCACTCCGCCCAATACTTCCGTTGAACAGTACGTCGCCGGTGATAACTAGGTTTTCGGTGTACAGGCACACAGAACCAGGAGCATGACCCGGGCAATGAAGAATTTTAAAGGTCATGTCTCCGGCTTGAATGACATCGTTGTCAGCAAGCCATTGATCTGGCTCAGGCATGTGGTCGAGCGAAATCCCAAACATAGAGGCATACATGGGAGCCTGATTCAGAAGTGTGATTGCATCGGGGTGCAGAAGCCAGGGGATTTGCCAGGTATTTTTTACAAAAGCACAACCTGCGATATGGTCTACATGAGTGTGGGTCGAAATCTGCCACAAAGGCTTAAGATTATGCTTATCGATAAAATCTTTCAACAATGACCTTTCCTGATCGGTGACGCAGGCTGCATCAACAATAATGCATTGATTGGAATCGTCAGAGAGTACATAGGTGTTTACGCCGAAACCATTGAATACGAAAGGTTGAATCCGCGGAATCATCAAATATTTTCTTGCTTGTGTTTCATAATCTGGAACAGGAGATCTCGTGCTCTGAAAAGTTGTGCTTTGACTGTTCCAAGCGGAAGATTGAGTTCATCCGCAATTTCTTCGTAGCTGTATTCTTTATAATAGCGCAACTCGACCAGTTTGCGATAGTGTGGTTTTAATTTATCAACCACTTCCCGCATGGCTTTATGTTTTTGCTTTTTTATGACCAGCTCTTCAGGATCAGCAGTTCCGCATGGAATGCTCTGTGCAAGCCCTCCGTCCTCAGAATAGTTGCTTTGATCGATCGAAGTGGTGATGATTTTTCTTTTTCGAATAAAGTCAATGCAATTATTTGAGGCGATTTTAAACAACCACGTGCTAAAAGCATAATCGGGGGTGTATTGCGACAAATTGCGGAAAGCTTTGCCAAATGCCTCGATGGTCAAGTCATCGGCATCGGTGGCGTCGTTGGTCATTTTCAGCATCATGAAATAAATGGCTTCGCGGTAATGCTTCATCAGTTCGGCATATGCTTTCTGATCGCTCTGGGCAAGTGCGCGTTCCACAAGTTCATAATCCCTTTTGGCCTTTTCTGTGAAGTTTGGACTTACTTCCATCTTCCGGGCTTCTTCAAAATGTTCGATATATGTATTAGCGCATATAGCAACGCCAATATTGTTTCAAAAACAGGCGAAATTAATAATAAATTCTTTTCTTTCAGTTTTTTTGTAATCCGACGAAAACTGATCCACTGAATAATCCATTTTATCAGGATCATGCCAGCCACGGCTGCCAGCTGGTAATTGCTCAAGAGCAACACGGCTGCTGAGGCCGGAAAAAGCACAATGACAAGGAAATACAAGCTCAGGTACAGCTTGGTGTTAAATCGGTATCGGTTGCCGGTTGTCATGTGCCGGCGCTTTTGATGCCACCAGGCCGACCACCTTTTTTTGGGTTCGGAAAACATGAACGAATTGGGATGGAGCGAGATGGACATCTCATTTTTTTTTGCATTCTCCGACACAAACAAATCATCGTCACCCGAACTTAGGTCATAATGTTGTACGAATCCACCACTTTCGATAAAAGTTTCCTTTCTGTACGATAGATTTCGACCCACGCCCATGTAAGGAAAACCAGAAAGGGCTGCCGAAAAATACATGGTGGCGACGTGCAACGCATCGAAGCGAATGAGTTTATTTAACAAACCTCTGCGCCTGTAGAACTTTCCGTAGCCCAAAACAAACTGGCCTTGCCCGCCAGCTGCTTCTATCATCTGACGGATCCAAAACGGGCCAACGGGCCTGCAATCGGCATCGGTGAGCAGAAGCCTGCTGAAGGCCGCTTCTTTAATGCCAACCGACAATGGAAATTTTTTGCCTTCGCATACCACAACCGAATCGGTGAGTCTGATGATTCTTAAATGAGGATTATGGATTCGGAAAGCACATAGTAAGTCCCAGCTGTCGTCCTGTGAATGATCGTCTACGACCAGAATCTCAAATTCAGGATAATCCTGATTCAAAAGAAATGGCAGGTTCTCTTTCAAATTTAAATATTCGTTTCGGGCAGCGATGACCACCGAAACGGAAGGGAGTTTTTTTGTCGAAGCATGATCGGCTTTTGGTTGACGAAAAGCTGCAAGCCTGCGAAAAAAGAAAACGTGATATATAACAATCGTCAGCAGCGAAAAGGTGAGTATCCCTGCAATGATTACCAGCATGAGCGGGTGTTGATCGAAATGAAAATCATACAGCATGCGGACACAAATGTACTTCAAATTCTCAATCAACCATGATCAGAATGGATGCCGGTACAAATTATTCAGGAAGCACTGGGTGAAAAAGTTGACGTTAGTTGTAAATGTGAACATACACCCCGTCGAAAAGGGTGCGGTAAGTTGCAGCAGGTCGGGTGCTTGGTCCGTTTACAATGCTGCCGTCGAGAATTAAAAACCGCGATCCACACACAGGATCCGAAAGGGTAAGTCCCGATGTGTCGACCACAAGCCTTTCGCAGTCACCAGTCGGATGATAAGGGCAGGCACGCTCAATCGCAACAAATGCGTCGAAAGACGATCGATATACCACAAGGCCTTTGTAACCACCTGTGAGATAAACATATCCGCCAACGGCATTCAGATCGTTGTAATTGGCATTGTTGATGTCAAGATAAATATCTACAGGCACATAGGGGATCCGGTCTTCATCTTTCTGACAGGCTGTGCATATAACAAAGGTAAAAAAAATGAGCGGGGCAAAATATCTCATGCTGCAGTTGCGTTCTAACTTTAGACCAAAGGTAGTGAAAAACTTTTTTATAAATCTTTGGAGTTCAAAGTGCCCTGTAAAAAAAAAGTTGTATTTTCGCTGTTTGAAATCAGTCATCAGAAGAGCCGGAAACATGAGAATTCTTAAATATATTGTGCTTTTGGTGTTGCTGCTGTCGCCGGTTGCAACAATCCAATCGTGCCGCACATCGAATCTCGATAACCGTGAGCGGCAGATACAACGCGAAAAACGCAAGCGTCAGCGCAACGATACCGTTTTGTATCAGAAAGCGTTAAAACGCCACATGAAATCGCAGACCAAAGAAACCCGCAAATCGATGCGTCAGGCTCTTCATACTGCAAAACGTAACCGGGATAATCGTCGCGAGTTCTTCATTAAGCGCTGGTTCGACCACTGGTTTGGATATCGACAGGACCGCAATAAAGGTTAATATTTCAAGGGCTGCCACGCAGCCCTTTCTTGTATCTTGGAAAATGGAGCATTCCAACAACCATATCCTTCAGGTCGATCAACTCACCATCACTATTCATCAGCGAAATGTGGTCAATGGGGTCTCCTTTTCTTTATCCGCTGGAAAAGTGTTGGGAATTGTCGGGGAAAGCGGTTCCGGAAAATCGCTTACTGCGCTTTCGCTTGTGGGATTGCTCCCCGAAGTACCATCGTTGTCTTGCTCCGGCTCGGCCCGTTTTAATACAGGGGTGCTCAAAGCAGATGTTGATCTGCTCTCGGTCAGACACAAAGTGCTGAATGCCATCAGAGGTAACGAAATCGCCATGATTTTTCAGGATCCTCTCAGTTCACTGAACCCTACCATGACATGTGGAAGTCAGGCCTCTGAGCCTTTGCGTCATCATTTCAAAATGAGCAGGAGGGCTGCAAAAAAAATAATCATAGACTGGTTTTATAAAGTAAAGCTGCCTGATCCGGAACGTGTCTATGCCTCATTTCCTCACCAACTATCAGGAGGACAGCGCCAAAGAGTGATGATTGCCATGGCGATGTCGACCAAGCCAAAAATACTTATCGCCGACGAGCCTACCACAGCCCTCGATGTGACGGTTCAGGGCGAAATCATCGGGTTGATTAATCAACTCAGAAGCGAAAGTGAAATGGCTGTTGTTTTCATTTCACACGATTTGGCTTTGGTCCGATCCATTGCCGATGACATAATGGTCATGAAGGATGGAGAAAGGGTTGAATTTGGATCCTCGCGTAAAGTTTTCGAAAGCCCCGAAAGCCTCTACACTCGCGCATTAATGGAGTGCAGGCCAAAACCAGGAATGAATCTGCACCGTTTGCCTACTGTCGACGAGGTCTTGCATGAAAAATGGTTCGACAGGCAGCATTCACAAAAAATAAGGCAAGACTTCAATGATGCTGAGACGATACTCGATGTCCGTAACCTGAATGTTTGGTATAAAGCAGGACGCAAAAATCGTAAAACTGCCGAAGTATGGATCAAGGCCAACGACGATGTTTCGCTTATGCTTCGGAAAGGAGAAACCCTTGGGATTGTAGGAGAATCGGGATGCGGAAAGTCGACTTTGGTTCGAGCCATTTTGCAACTCATCAAACCTGTGTCGGGAAAGGTCATCTATCGGGATACCGACCTTACGGCATTATCACAGCGTAAGCTTAGACCCATGCGAACAGGCCTGCAACTGGTTTTTCAAGATCCATATGCTTCTCTAACGCCTACATTGTCGGTGAAGCAAGCCTTGTTGGAGCCCATGAAGCAACATGGCATTTTCGCAACGAAAAGCGAAAGACTCGATTACATTGTCCATTTGCTCGAAAAAACAGGTCTCTCAGCTACCGATTTGGGGAAATATCCTCATCAGTTCAGCGGAGGCCAGCGTCAGCGCATTGTGATTGCCAGAGCACTTGCACTGAAACCCGAAATACTTTTTTGCGACGAGTCGGTATCGGCGCTCGATGTAAGTGTTCAGGCCCAGGTGCTTAATCTACTCAATGATTTGAAAGAAGAGTTTGGGCTGACCTATGTTTTCATTTCTCATGATATTCATGTTATTGGCTATATGTCAGATCGGATCATGGTGATGCAAAAGGGGGTTATTGTCGAAGAAGGACTTTCCGAAAAAATCATCAGCAGTCCGATGCATCCATATTCAAAAACGCTGGTTTCAGCTGCTCCTTCAATGCTGTAGAGGCATTGTTGAAGGATTTTTTTTGCCGGAAGGTTGCTGTGTTGTTTGCTTTATCTGACAAAAAGCACACTAACTGCCGAACATCTGCAGATCATATAATCGTTTGTATTGCCCACCCAGCTTAAGAAGTGCTTCGTGATTGCCCTGCTCGACAATTCTTCCCTGATCAAGCACCACAATATTGTCAGCTTTGACAATGGTTGAAAGACGATGCGCAATTACAAGTGAAGTTCTGTCGCTCAACAGCCGGTCAAGCGCATCCTGAACCATCCGCTCGTTCTCAGAATCAAGCGATGAAGTGGCTTCATCGAGAATTAAAATGGGAGGGTTTTTCAACACAGCTCTGGCAATAGATATTCTTTGTCTCTGACCTCCACTGAGCTTTGAACCACGTTCTCCAATCGAAGTCTGATATCCCTCAGGTGTTTCCATTATAAAATCATGGGCGTTTGCAATGCGAGCAGCCTGTTCTACCTGATCGCTCGATGCACCGGGATTGCCAAAAGCAATGTTGTTGTAAAAGGTGTCATTAAATAATATTGGTTCCTGGTTAACAATGCCGAACAACGATCTAAGTTCTGTAACCCTGTAGTTTTTTATGGGCACATCATCAATTCTTATTTCCCCTTCTGTCACATCGAAAAAACGTGGAAGCAGATCTACCATGGTGGTTTTTCCAGCTCCTGAAGCACCAACCAAAGCCACTGTTTGTCCCTTTTTGACTGATAATAGAATGTCGTGCAGTACATCATCATTGCCATAACTGAAATAAACATGACGGTATTCAATGGCGTTTTTAAACCCATTAAACTCAACCGGATGTACGGGGTCGAGAATTTTTTCATCTGCATTCAGAAGCTCATCAACCCGGTCGAGCGATGCCATTCCTTTCTGTACATTGTACCAGGCCGATGAGAAGTTCTTTGCCGGAGGCAGGATTTGTGAAAAGATCATGATGTAGGCAATGAAAGCTTCAGCTGAAAAGGCCATGTCTTTGTCGAGCACCATGGTGGCTCCCATATACAGAATGACCGCCAGAACAAGAATGGAAATGAATTCGGTCATGGGCGAGGCGAGGTTCCGGCGTCGGAAAATTCTTATCTGCAGCCTGGTATAGCGTCGATTGGTGTCGGCAGTTTTTGCATAAACTGTTTCTTCAGCAGTAAATGCCTTGATGATTCTTAACCCATGCAATGTTTCATCAATAATTGAAGTTAGCAAGCCAAGTCGTTCCTGTCCGATTTTAGATTTTTTTCTGAGCGAACGTCCGATAAACCCAAGTGTGAATCCAATAACAGGTAGCATGGCCAGAATGATGAGGGTCAGTTTAAAGTTCATCAGAAACAAACTGCTCAGATAAAACAGAATGAAGACCGGGTCTTTGAAAAGGACCTGAATAGACGACATGACACTGTTGTCGACCTCCTGCACATCGTTTGCCACACGACTCATGATATCTCCTTTGCGTTCGTTGCTGAAGTATGACATGGGCAGGTTCAGGATTTTCCTGTACATTTTGTTTCGCATATCTTCAACAATTCCATTTCTTACCGGAGCCATGAAGTATGAAGAAAGATAAGTGAAGAGATTTCGCATGAAAAACATCCCCACGACTGCCATGCAAACGTAGATGAGGGTTTTATTGGTTCCATAGGACATCAGCATTTGAGAAATGACATAATTGAAATTATGCTGAATTGAGCTCAGGCTGAATTCAATGGGAACCGGCTGGGTTACCAGTTGATCAAGACCGAACAATACCCGGAGAAACGGAATCACCATGGCAATTGAGAACAGCGAGGTGGCAGCCGTGAGGATGTTAAACACCAGGTATAATATGGTGTTTTTCCAGTGACCGTCGATGAGCCGGAGCATCCGGCGAATATTTTTCATGGACTGTTTCCGCTTTGATTCAGGACAAAAGTACTAAAATTGCTCTTCCTCGGGAAACGTCAGGTGCTATTTAATTTTGAAGGAATATCGGTAGCTGATGTCCAGCAAGTAGTCGTTTTCAGGAAGGTCTTTGTATCTGTGCTGAAAACCATAACTGACCCCTAAACGATGATTTTTGCTCATTTTCCATTCCAAACCGGCCATGAAGCGTGCTTTCGACAGCCCATAATTCATTTGACTGAGTGGGAAAAACAGTTCGCAGGACAATTCGGGATTTACGGGCAAGCCTTTAATGTTGTAATCTGCCGAAAGCTTTTCCCGATGCTCCCATGACATTCCTTTCATGTTTTGGTCATCGTCGGTGCCAAGTCGAATGCGCATCGACAAACCAAAGCGACCCGCATCCTGCTTAAGGCTGAATTGTCCGAAATATCTCAACGAGTGGTATCGATCGCTGCTCGCCGGGTCGTCTGTAGTAAAGCGGGCGAATAACGATGCTTCAGCATTCTTGCCGGCTTTTCGGCTGATACCTGCCTCGAAAAGGTTTTTCCCAAGCCATGAGGCATTGTTGTAGGTTCGGCATTCGTTTGACAACACCAATGCCGTTTTGTCGTTAAGCGATGCCTTGACCGAAACAGAGTACCAGCCTTGAAAATCGCTGACCTGTGCCTGAAGGAGCACTGGAAAAACCCATGCAATGATGAATACAGCTCGTCGCATTTAATCGTCTCCTCCCGTTTCTTCACTTCCAAAATCCAAATCATCGGCTTCGTTTACCGAATCGGAATAGTAGTAAACCATTAAGCGGGCCGAATCATTCATGAAATTGATCTTACCGATATCGATCCGGTGAATGTTTAATCCGGTCCTGGCCTTAAGATCATCGAGCAATTCCTTCCTTTTTGAAGGAACAATCAAATCAATTTTTTCGTAAATGATAAGTTTGACCGATTCGTGGCGGAGTCTGATCAGTTTTTCAATGACAAAAACAATAATCAGGGTCATGAAATTTGCAAAAAGAACTTCGGCATAACTTACCTTTTTATTGATAAGCGCATTGGTGACACTCAGGCCGATGGCAATAAACAAGTAGGTCATTTCCCGGATATTGATCTGGGTAGTCCGATAACGCATGATGCCGAATATCGCAAAAAGTCCAAGGGCGAATCCTAGTTGCAGCTTCACGTTCGACAGCAGAAAACAGATCAGAAAAACAATGGTTCCGATGAGCAGGTAAGTGAATAAATAGTCGCGCCGTTTGGTTTTCTGAAAATATAGTCCCCTGACCAGGATAAATAAAATGGCAATGTTGAAGAAGAAGCGAATCACCAATTCCCAAAAATCATCAGAATTGATGAGCTTCATATCGAACATCTGCAGGGTAAGCAGGGCATTAATCATCGGAGACATGGCAGAATGGTTTTAATTGATTAAGTTTGTTTTTCAGGAGGTTTTGTTTCAATTCGCTGTACATGAGCGCACAACCGAATGTGTATTTGCTGAATGAACCCTGATGTACTCCGTTGTTTCGAAGCACAGGAAACAATTGTGCAAGCGATGCCTTTTTTTCGTTTTTAATTTCAATAATGGCCATCCTGTTGAGGAAAAGCTGTCCATTTTCCGTTGTCCAAGAAAGCTGTCTGTCGATGGTCACGCGCTCAGTGAAGTCATTATTTACAAATGTCATACGGCTGAATCGACTGATCAGTTTTGGCTCAAGATGACCAAATGTAAATGGCGAAAATTTAGTCACAAACGAAAAGACCTTGTCGTCAGGTTGGTCTTCGCGGGCTATCCTCATGCGGTTTTTGATGGTGATGCCACGGTTGTTTTTAAATTTGACTTCCCAAAATGTCAGTCCCGATTCTTCATAAACCCTTCGCCTGAGCTTAAACCGGTTCAGCCGCTTGTTATGATGCTCAAGGTACATGAAAAAGTCCGGTGTGTCCATGTATTGCGAAGTGTAGTGAAATTCTCGGATACCATCAATTTCAAGGATGCTGTATTGCTCTTGCATGGCACTCAGAACATCCTTCAGCTTTTCTTCTCGAAGCACATATTTTGTGTCCTTGCGGCAAAGAAAGCTAACCCGATCAAGTTCTTCGAGGGTCACAGGCCTGAAGGCTGCAGAATCTCTGTGTGCCGTATGGTTCATTGCACAATAATGAGATCGTCGAGAATGACTTCTTGTCCGTTTTCGGTAATCTCAAACGTTAGCTTCACCGGGAAAGTCCCACCGGCATAAGTTCCTGTGGTGTCTTCGGAATATGAATACACCGTGTAGGTGCCTTTGCGGAGGTTTTCGAAGCGATATGTCCCGTCGTAATGTGTTGAAGTTTTTTCTCCATAAACTATATCGTCTCCAAAAACAATGAAAACATCCTCATCCATCCCGTAATGCATGTCGATGAGGTTGGTCAGTTCTGCATTATAATTGTAAACGTATACCTTGCCGGTTACCGACGATGTGCCTCCAAAACCCTCTTCCTGACTGCATGATGCAGTGATCAGCAGCATGGCCGTCCATACAAACGCCTGCCGGAAAGGTATGCATGATTTTAATCTTTTCATCAGATTCATGGTTTTTTTTGAGCGAAAATAGTGATAATTCACTTTCGGATAACATCAACGTAACCAAAAGCTAATATGAAGACCATGTTGTGCTTCTTAGGTTGCTTGGGATAGGGTGCTTCAACAGAATAAACATTTTGTATATTGCAGGTAATCAGTGATATAGATGTGCACGACCTTTTTTTTCATCGTCAGGTGAACATACTTTGCCGATAGAATTATTGCGCAATATCATCCCCGGATTGATTCAGGTCAGGCTGATAGGCCGAAAGTTTTGAAAAGAAATCATCTCTGTAAAAATTGCTTATCGGAATACTGGTTTGTCCGATCACAATTTTTGATTTTCCGATGAAGCTGATTTTTTGCAAAGCCACTATAAATGATCGGTGGACTCTGATAAAATCGTTCGAAGGAAGCATGCTCTCAAGTTGCTTCAAACTCATCAGCGAAAATATGGGTTTAGGGCCGCAGAAAATCTTAACATAATCCTTCATAGATTCAATATAGAGGATGTCGCTCAGGTCAATTTTGACGATTTTGTGTTCTGATTTAACAAAAATGAACTTCAGTGGAACGCTTTTGTTTGCTGTTGGCTGCTGCAGCAGCGAATGGTACTCTGCGGCCTTGCTTGCAGCTTTAAGGAATCTTTCGAATGGAATCGGTTTAAGCAGATAGTCTATCACGTCGAGGTTAAAGCCCTCAAGCGCATATTGGTCATAGGCCGTTGTGATGATCACCATCGGTCTTGTTTTAATGTTTCTCAGGAAGTTTATTCCCGAAATTTCCGGCATCTCAATATCGAGAAAAATCAGGTCAACTTCTTTTTCATTCAGCACTGCCATGGCTTCTGGAACACTGCTGCAAGCTGCAATGAGAGAAAGGAAAGGCACTCTCGATACATTGTCGACCATGAGGTCACGAGCCAGTGGCTCATCGTCAATGATAACACATTTAATCATGTGGTGATTATTTCTAGAATGATTTCAAAGCGATTATGCCCCTGACCAATATCAAGCGAGTACCGGCCTGGATATAGCAAGTCGAGGCGGCGTCTAATGTTTGCAAGGCCAATGCCGCTGCTCTCTTCATGACTTTTTGCGGACTCGGAAACGGTGTTTTCAACCCTGAAAAGAAAAGAACCGGGATTTACATGCAATTCAATACTTACTCTGAGAGGCTTTCCGGTCACATTTCCGTGTTTGAATGCATTTTCTACAAATGGAAACAACAACATCGGCTCAAGAAATACGGTTTCCGGATTCCCGGTGACGGTGATTTCGACGGGCTCCATACCGCTAATGCGTAGGTATTGAATGTCAGAGTAGTTTCTGATAAATTGCAATTCCTTTTCCACACTGACTTTTTCGCTGCTCAGATTGTTCAGATTATAGCGGAGAATTTCAGAGAGTTTGATGATGTAAGTTTCTGTCTGGTCGCTCTTTTTTCTGGCAAGGCTCACCAGACTATTCATAACATTGAAAAAGAAATGCGGATTGATTTGGGCTTTAAGGGCAGCAAGTTCAGCCTTGAGTTTGTCGTTTTCAAGTTCGCGCTTTATTTTATCACTTTGGAGCCATTCGCTGGTCATTTTGATTCCAATGCTGATCAAGGTGAAAGTGATAAAAAACTCAACACCTTTCAATGGTTTTGGCTTCTCCTTTCTGTTTGGTTGAGGTCCTTCATTGATTTCATGCAGGGGTGGTCGGTCGAGACGGACGTCAGGTGGAGGCCCGGCGGTTTGAAAAACTGGTTCTGATGGGGGCAGGGTGTTTCTTAATACAATATCAAGAGTGAACGAAAGCACAATGCAAG
>CAZLHV010000057.1:0-15896 GCA_964559205.1 uncultured Bacteroidaceae bacterium | reverse complement strand
AGCCCTTCTCGCAAAAGGTTGACACCCACCACCACGTCAATCACTCCTTTGCGCAATTCCTGCAGGATGTCGATCCGCTCCAGCGTATCTACATCTGAATGAATGTATTTCGCCGGGATGTTTAATTCAAACAGGTATTTCGTCAATTCTTCCGCCATTCGCTTGGTCAGGGTTGTCACCAGAGTGCGTTCCTTTTTCTGGCCCTGCAACCTGATCTCATTCAGCAAATCATCAACCTGGTTAACGGATGGTCTGACCACCACTTCCGGATCAGGAATGCCTGTGGGTCTAATCACCTGTTCTACAATCACGCCGTCCGATTTCATCAGCTCATAATCGGCGGGAGTAGCCGAAACAAAAATAACCTGATTCAGCAATGATTCAAACTCATCAAATTTCAGTGGTCTGTTATCCATTGCCGATGGCA
This sequence comes from uncultured Bacteroidaceae bacterium, assembly GCA_964559205.1. GTDB lineage: Bacteria > Bacteroidota > Bacteroidia > Bacteroidales > DTU049 > GWF2-43-63. The sequence goes on along the minus strand of CAZLHV010000057.1, from coordinate 15,469 downwards.
ATCTGAATCCATAATCCACCAGAACTTGCTTTCTGGCCCGGTCTCCACCATACATGCCTCTTACCTGAGGAATCGTCGCATGGCTTTCATCCACGACCAGCAGAAAGTCATCAGGAAAGTAATCGATCAGGCAAAAGGGGCGGGTCCCCGGCTTCCGGCGATCAAAATATCTCGAATAATTCTCAATGCCTGAACAATAGCCCAATTCCTTCATCATCTCCAGATCATAATTCACCCGATCCTCAAGTCGCTTTGCTTCTTCAATTCGCCCCATTTCTTTTAAGAAATTCACCTGATGCCCCACATCAACATAAATCTCATTCAGGGCATCCGCCATCTTTTCCCGGGTCGTCATGAAAATATTTGCTGGATAAATCATCACTTTCTCAAACGATGCTCCGGTATGTCCGCTTATCGGATCCAGTGCCGATATATTTTCCGTTTCATTGTCCCAGAAAGTGATTCTGAATGCCGAATCGGAATAAGCCGGAAACACATCCAGGGTGTCTCCTTTCAATCTGAAAGTGCCACGTTTCAGCTCAAGATCATTGCGCGAATACAAAGCATCCACCAGCGCATTGATCACCCATTTCACTGAAGTCTTTCTGCCAACAACTAATTCAATAACATGCGAAGAAAAATCTTCAGGATTCCCTACGCCATAAATACACGACACCGACGACACCACGATCACATCACGACGACCGCTCAGCAGCGACGATGTCGTGCTTAGCCTAAATTTCTCAATTTCCTCATTGATCGATAAATCCTTTTCAATATATGTATCCGAAACCGGCAAATACGCTTCTGGCTGGTAGTAATCATAATAAGAGACAAAATACTCTACGGCATTGTTCGGAAAAAAAGATTTGAATTCCGAAAATAATTGAGCGGCGAGGGTTTTGTTGTGACTTAACACCAACGTGGGACGATTCACCCGGGCAATGACATTGGCAATACTGAATGTTTTGCCCGAACCTGTAACACCAAGAAGTGTCTGGAATCGTTCTCCGTTTTGCAGTCCTTCTGTCAGTTCTCTGATGGCTTCCGGCTGATCTCCGGTCGGTGTAAAATCACTGATTAATTCAAATGCTTTCATTTTGTTCTCCTGAATCGGCAACTGATGGGAAAATGATCGCTGAATGTCTTGTTGTGCACAATAAATTCTGCCGCTTCAAATTCATCCGGATAAAGAATATAATCAATTCTAAACGACGGATATGGTCCCCGGTATGTTTTTCCCATCCCCCATGATCCTGCGTCGAGAAAAGCATCCGAAAGCTCACCACGCAGCTTTCGGTAAGTATAGGATACCGGTGTATCGTTGAAATCTCCCGTAATAAAACAACTGTGCTTGCATGAAGACATGTGAAGCATGATTTCTTCAACCTGCTGTGCCCGGTTAACAAAAGCATGCCGCAGTTTTCTGAACACCGAACGCGATTGCTGTTCCAGTTCTTCCTGACTCTGCTTTCCAGATCCAAAAAGTTTCTCATCTGTACGTGAGAATCCAATCGATTGTAAATGAACATTGTAAATCCGAACAGTATCTGCTCCAATCAACAAATCGCACCAAACAGCACTGATTTCCTTGCTCGAAGGAACAGGATTTTTTACCGAACCCGATTTCAAAACCGGAAACTTCGTCAAGATAATCATTCCGATGTATCCGTTTTTACCAGCCCGGGCATACGATGTAACCACATGGTTGCTGAAGCCGCCTGCCTGCATCAGTTCCTTCACATTGGCACCCTTTTCACGATCTCTTTCGTAAAATTCCTGAAAACAAACCACATGAGCATTTTGCTGCTTAACAAATGCTTTCACCGAATCCAGCGTACTCCCTGTTTTCTCATCATAGGCGCCAAACAAATGCACATTATGCGACAATATTTTACAGTCACTCTCTCGTTCCGAAAACAAATTGCTGCTGCCCGAAAAGTGAAAGGTATGCCTGCATGGCCCGATTCCGGTTAAGAACACCAAAACAGGTAAAGCCGATTTTCTGAAATTGAAAAAACTCATCATCAAAGCCAGCAACAAAGTCACTGCAGCCAAATAAGGATAAGCCAGTCCGAAAAAAGCAGGAATCCACAATTTCCCGGGATGAATCAGCGGCGATATGATCGAAAACAGGAGTAGAACGGAAAAAAACATGATCAGTATCCAAAGGATACGTTCCACCAGTCTGACTCTTTTTTTTCCTTTATCTTTCATATGCAACTGCAAAGATAGCAACGCTGGCAACATGAGCATATTGCCCGGCCGGATCAATTTTGAATACTTGTTTGTTAATAAAGGGCGTTCGGTAATGACGTCGGTCAATCACTTCCGCAACTCTGTTTGTTATTCCTCGCCATGCAGCAAATCCGGGCGTCGGGTCCTGGTTCTTTCAACCGACATCATCATGCGCCATTCAGCTATTTTGCGATCATTTCCCGACATCAATACTTCAGGTACGGTCCACCCCCTAAACTCTGCAGGTCTGGTGTACACAGGTGGTGACAACAGTCCATCCTGAAACGAATCGCTTAATGCCGATGTTTCGTCGCTAAGCACACCCGGAATCAATCTGATGATGGCATCAGATAAAACAGCAGCAGCCATTTCGCCGCCACTAAGAACATAATCGCCAATGGATATTTCCTTGGTGACAAAGTGCTCCCTGATTCTCTCATCTATTCCTTTGTAATGGCCACAAATCAACAAGAGGTTGCTGCAAAGACTTAACTGATTAACTGTTTTCTGCTCCAGGCGTTCTCCGTCAGGAGTAAGAAAAATAATCTCGTTGTACTCATGTGTGGCCGTGAGCGATTCAATCGCCTTTGCCAGTGGTTCCGGCATCATCACCATGCCTGCACCACCTCCAAACTGGTAATCATCCACCCGGTGATGTTTGTTGTCGGCGTAATCGCGAATGTTATGAAGATGAATTTCTGCAAGTTGGGCATTGATTGCGCGCTTGACAATCGATTCAGAGAAAGGTCCCTGAAACATGGCAGGAAAAAGGGTGAGGATATCAATGCGAATCATGGTGTTACAATCTGCTGCAAAGGTAATCATTTGGACATTCATCATCGGTGCTTTTCATTGTGGTAGTTCAATTACAAACGGCATCAATGGCATCATCTTTCAAAAGCATTGTATCTTTACACAAAAAAAATCATGACCGACTGGCTGAATGAACTCCCTTTTGCAGTAACCATTTCCGATACACAGGGCAATATCCTGTACATGAACCAGAAATCCATTTTAACTTTTCAATCCTACGGGGGAGAAAAACTCATAGGGACTTCATTGTTCAATTGCCATCCCAAAGAAGCATCCGACAAACTCCGCGACATGCTTAGCGGTCAGTATACCAATGCTTACACCATTGAAAAAAACGGAATCAGAAAACTTATTTATCAAAGTCCCTGGTATCATCAAAATGAGTTTGCAGGTTACATCGAGCTTTCGCTGCCTCTTCCCGACAACATGCCTCATTTTATCAGGGGATAAAAAAAACGGGCAGTCAATACCAGATCAACTGCCCGATACCCCCCCATTTGGGCTTTTTAATAAAAACTCTTGTTCTGATTCGGGTTCTTGATGATGTATCTCAGCATCAGTTCAAAGCCCCCTTTACCGTTTGTGGCATTGGACAACTTCGAAACATTCACATCATAACTCACGCCAAGAGCCAGATCGTTCATCTCGATCAAAGCATGTGCAATAATTGCATCGGATGTACGGTAATAACCACCCACCGAAAGATAAGCGTCGTTGATAAAACCAGTGTATTTGGATTCTTCGCGTAAAGTGTATCGAAACAACATGCCGGGGACAATTTCCTTTTGCGTCCCCTGAAATTGCAGCAAAACAGTAGGGACAAGCGATGTGTTGGTTCCGCCAAGCCCAATTTGAGCTTTGGCATGCCCTGTAATTCGCATGTTCAGCTTTTCGTCCGAGTTGCTTAAGAAATCAAAGGCGGGCTGGTTCACATGACTGACCGAGAAACCTGCATTGGTTTTAAAGCCATCGTTCGATGACATATTTGTGGAGTTATGACTCATCGACCAGTTCAATCCAAAACCAAAATCAACATACGAGAATGTTTCAAAAGTAAAGGTCTCGTTGCTTGGGAGTGCCGGATCGTGGCCCGACATGCCATCATACTGGCTATCCCACATCATCCCGTTTTGATCAATCGAACGTTGACCAAAGCCTCCGTATAACCCGGCACTCAGCATTTGTTCGTCATTGATTTTCAGGTGATAGGCCAAATTAAGGCTGGCGGTAAGATTGCTAAAGTCAAGGTCTCCGGCCACATCATTAAAAACATTCACTCCCATGGCTAAAAAGCCGCTTTGTGATCTGCCGCCACCGTTGAGAGCAGCATCGTATGACAATGCATAGGTATTGAATCCATTTCCAATACTTTTCCACTGATTTTTATAATTAAGCGCCACACGGTGCGAACCATCAAAGAAACCAGTCAGCGACGGATTCATCATGAGCGGTGCATCATTGTACTGACTAAAATGGATATCCTGAGCTTTTATCATGCCCGAAGGGATGATCAAAGATGCGATAAGCAGGAATTTTTTCATGCAATCGTTTTTACAAAATTAAACAATTATCTCACTACCGTTATATTTCCGCTTTGAACAGACTGCGAACCATCGACGAAAGTTGCATTCAGGTAGTATACAAAGACCCCCGGATCCACAGCTTTTCCTTTATAGGTTCCATCCCATCCCAGATCAAGGGTAGTTGATTCGAATACTTTTTCACCCCAGCGGTCATAAATCACCAAAGAAAGGGTGTTCACCCCATCGCCTCGCACAAAGAGGATGTCATTTTCACCATCTGCATTCGGAGAAAAAATATTCGGTAGCCATACATGCGGGATGAAGCACAGGTCTCCCGAAGGATCAATATCGGTCGATCTTGCCCATCCGCAGCCATTCATGTCGGTTACAGTTACCTGATAGGTTCCCGGCGCAATTGAATCCAGACTGTCGCTTTGTGCTCCGGTATTCCAAAGAATGGTATACGGAGGAAGCCCTCCCGAAATTTCCACCCATGCGTTGCCATCATTGAATCCTATACAGGTTTCATTTGTCGAAAAAATATTCACAACCGGTGTTTCAAACACTTCAATGATCATGGTGTCGCTGTCGCCACAAGAACCTGCAATGGTATAGACAATCTGCTGCTGTCCCTGACCAGCCAGTGCCGGATTGAAAGTCCCTGTCGATGCATTGCTGATTCCCGTTCCGCTCCACAAACCGCCCGGATCTGCAGCCACAAGTCCCACCGGACTTTCATTGTCACAAAATGGTCCAGCAGGCGTGATGGTGGCGTCGGCAACACCGATCACCGTAATGCTGGTGCTGGCGGTGTCGCCACATAATCCGCTGATGCCGTAAGTGATGGTATGTGTGCCAGTTCCTGCCACAGACGGATCGAATGTTCCTGCGCTATTATCGGTGATGCCCGTTCCGCTCCAGGTACCTCCGGGATCGGCTCCTGTCAGGTTAAATGGCGCATCCAGAATGCATATGGTTCCTACCGGTGTTATGGTGGCGTCATCGCTTTGCGTGACTACAATCGTTACCGTGTCGCTGTCTCCGCATTGGGTTGAGATGGCATATACGATGTCGTGAGATCCGGCTCCTGCCATCGCCGGATTAAAAGTGCCTAATGATGCGTTGGTGATGCCTGATCCGCTCCAAAGTCCTCCCGGATCATTTGCTGTCAGATTAATTACAGGATCGCCGCTACAATATGCCAGCGGTGACGTAATTGTGGCATCTGCCCAGGGTAAAACACTAACCTGAATTTGATCAATGGAGGTACAAAGACCACCATTTGTCACTGAAACCGAATAAGTATTACTATTGCTGACCGTGATTGTTTGAGTCGTTTCAGTGGTGGACCATGCCCATGCCGCACCAGGATTCTGAGCATCCAGCAACAGGCTTTCGCCCTGACATATAGAGGTATCAGCACCCAGATCAACCACCGGACTTGGTATCACAGTCACGCTGATATTGTCGCTTGTTGTACAAAGTCCTGCAGTGACTGTAACACTGTATGTGCCTGTGCTGCTTACACTGATGCTTTGAGTCCCGCTACCGGTATTCCAGTTGTATGCAGTGTATCCGGCTCCAGGATCAAGCGTGAGCGGTGTATTGCTGCATATGGTCGTGTCGTTGCCCAGATCAATCACAGGCGCGCCGCGCGTCAGTCCATAGGGAAGCTGCGAGAAATCACTCCATGCATTTACTGTTGCATAGTCAAGCGGAAAAGTATTCGTTACACCCGAGCCGGACAGCTGGTACCACTCACTTGAAGGTACAGTATGCCATGAGCCTAGGGCTTCCCAGTTTCCATCGGTCAAATCATCAAAATAAACCCTCAGATCAATAGCGTCGCTTCCCGAAGTCCTATTTATCTGATGATAAAAAAGTGGATTCACTTCACAAAGACCTGAAGCAAGAAGTGAGCGGTTATAACCTTCGGTTCCGGCATCCACATTAGCCATTCTAACCACATATGTGTTTGGGGCTCCTGTGGCTGGAGTCATTTCAACAGGGCGGTAACGCAGGGTGCCCGAGCTTGATCCTACCGGAAACAAATACGATGCAACAAGAGATGTATTGCGCGAAAGATATCCTCCGTTCTGGCTGCTTACAAAACCTGTGGTGCGTTGTATTGCATTTGTGGCCGTATTGGTCACAAACATAGTATAAAGGTTGGTTGCCAGTTCCCGGTCGGTCAGGTTCAGCGTTCCACCCACAATTTCATTTATGGTTTGCGATTTTATGCCGGTTCCGCTCAGGCTCAGGTTATAAAAAGTCGTTACAACACTGCCCGAAAGGTTTTGATTGGCTCCCTCAAGCAGAACACTTCCGGTGAAAGCATTAAAAATGCTATTGTTGATCCAGTCGCCCATCAGATGTATGTTGCCATAGCCGTTTATGGTGGCATTGTTCGTCAAACTTCCTGTAATATACAGGTCGGCTGCTGTTGCAGTGGCCACATTGATTGTGCCGTTTTGGTTTTGAGCAGAGCCGTTTATTTCAACCAGGGCTCCGGAGCTGAGATGCACCGTTGCGCCATTGTTGTAGAACAATTGTGCATGGCCCATCAACGGCAGCATAATCAGAATAATGATTAGTCTGTTCATGATTTGCCTTATTTATTGGCCATTTGAGGTAAAACGGAAGCTTTTCGATTTAGATGGATCTGACTCCCTCTGTAGCGAGAGCGGTGTCATCTGTGTGCGACTCATCATATTTTGCATTTTCGTTTTACGGGTCTGATCGATTTCAAGTTGTGATTTAATCTCCGGAGAGACTTGTATTTCAGGAACTTGCTTCACAGATTTAGCAGTGGCCGTCCAGTTGAAAGACATGGCACCGTTTTCAGAAACAAGAACAAAACCGCTTTCATCCTGTGATTTCACATAATACCTTGCATTGGCCGAGGTTGGTGTGATCATGACCACTGGTATGCCCTGTTTGCTGATTTGAGTAAATTCAGCAGGGTAGTTGATTCTGACTTCACTTCCTGTAATAGTTCCTGAGCCGGATTCAGAAACCTGAACCCCTTGTTTCAGACTTTCCATTTCCGTATTCAGATATTGAACTCCAGCAAGTGTCAGTGTTGAAAGAGCATACACGTCAATGCCACTGAAGGTGTTGTCTTGTACATAATCCGGGGCTTCATCTAAAATAAGTCCAAGGTGATAATTGTAGCGGGTTTTTGTTTCTTTTCCGGCCTCCATTTCGTCGGTTTCTTCCTTAAATTTATACAGGCTAGGCTTCATTTGCATGATGTCGTTCATCACATATGCATAGAGCGGTTGATCGAGCGGTTGAATGTCTCTTTTATATTCTCTTTTCGATACAGCTACAGCGTTATAATAGTACAGATAATACCATGCAACAGAGTTTGTACCTAGGTAACCCCATTGTCCGGCCGAAGGAGCAAGAGTGGGTTCGGCTGCCAGGTTGTTAAAAATGATGCTATGCTGGGTATTCGGACTACAGTCGATCTGAGTGACTCCCCGAACCAGAAGTCCGGGATTGGTATACGATGCACCCGAAGAAACAATCTGGGCTCCGGTGCTGGTAGCACTTCCTGTTTCTGCCTGTAAACCAGGATATTGTGCAGAATAGAACCAACCGCCATAGTTTTTATTTCCCATGCCATTGCCATACACACCGGCTCCTGTTCCTGCACCCGCAATGTTTGCTGTGCTTTCACCCCAAACACCAACGCCGATACCAGTTCCATCGAAATAGCCCGAAACACCACATGGAAACTGAGTGGTTACCGTGTTGTTGGCCAAGCTGCTTCCCTGTACGGCTGAAAACAAATTAGATGCATGAGTGTTTTCACCATAAACAGCTGCTCCGTAAGCAGTTGTATGACTTGATGACAAACCGGCCGAAGGGGTACCCGACGTTCCGTTGCCAATCTGCAAATATAATCCCTCGGTCGATGAAGAACCTGATGGCACAATTATTTCAACTCCACCTGCATCACTCGTAATAATACGACCAGTTCCGCTTCCGCCACAATCATAGGCTTCGTCAAGCGTCACACATGAACCTCCGCCTGATCCGACCAGTACCCATTGGCTTCCGTTCCAGTAATAGAATCCTGCAGCCAGTGCACCTCCGGTATTGTAAACAAGCAACCCTGTGGCAGGGCCATTTACTGGCGATGTTCCATTGCCCACAGCAAGAAGGGTTACTCGTGGGACAAGCAATCCTTTATCGGTTGCTGTTAAATCAAGCAATGCCGATGCTGCCGGGGTAGTGGTCCCAATGCCGACATTGTTCTGAGCTTTTGCTGAAAATAAAAACATACTGCTCATCAGGAGCGCAAATGCAAGAAACTGTTTCATGTTGGTCAATTTTGCAACTAAGATAGAGCAAATTGCAGCTGGTTAAACCTAGGGTGCAGCTTTTTTTATATTTTTGCCGATGCTTCAGGTTAACAATTGGTTAACGGCTTTGTAACTGTAACGTTTTCAGATATTTGTATGTTCGATCAAATTGCTCAATTTTTCTCAGATCTTCGCGATTTCCACTGGCTATTGGTTGTATACACAGTCATAACCCTTGTGATAGCGTTTATCGGAAGCCGCAAACGCAGCACCGAAGATTATCTCATAGCCGGACGTAAAGTTGGCATGATCGGTTTTGTTACTTCGGTGGTTGCCAGCTATATAGGTGGCGCGGCACTGGTGGCTTTTTCGGCCTACGTTTTTCAGTTTGGAATCTCGGCACTCGCTGTTTTCGTCGGCACAGCCCTTGGTTTCATTGTTTTTATACCCTATGCAAAGAAACTTCGCATTCAAAGCGAGAACAGCCGGTTCTACACGCTAATGGACTGGTTGTATTTTAAGTTTGACAAGCGAACCGGACACCTTGCCACAGGGATCCTTTCGGTGGTTTATCTTGGCATGTTGCTCAATCAGTTCATTGCAGGTTCCATGATTCTGGCAGGTATGAGCGACTGGAGTTATGAGTCGGCGCTGTTGCTCTCGTCAGTGATTTTGGCTGTTTATCTTACTGCGGGTGGATTTCAAAGTGTGATCCGAACGGACATTTTCCAATACCTTATCCTCATGGTCATTCTGGTGGTCATGGCCCGAATGATGATTGTCGGCGATCAGCAGTTCGTTGGCAGGCTCACCGATTTTTCCAGTGCTGATCCGGCCATGCTGATTGCTTTTCTGGCTTTCGGTGTGCTCATTGTTTTTCAAAGTGCCGAATACTGGCAAAGGGTGTATGCTGCCAAAAACATGAAGGTTGTGATCAATGGCTTCAGGTGGTCGGCGGTCTTCACCCTCCTTACCGGTTTGGTGATCACCGTTATCGCTTTAACCGCGCATGATCTTGCGCCGGGCATTCAACCTTCCGAAGCGTTTGGTTCGGGATTGAAGCTGATTCTGCCAGCATCCATTATTGCCATGTCGCTCGTCATGGTTTTTGCAGCCATAATGAGTTCAGCGGATACGCAGATTTTTGTTGTGTCCACTGCCATTTCTCTTGATTTTATTGGAAAGTCTAAAAAGCTTTCTGATAAACAATTGCAAAGGATAACTAAAGTTGTTGTTTTGGTTCTTATAGCCTTGGCTTCAGCCCTGGCATACTGGGTTCGCGATATTGTTGAGGTGATCAATTTCATCACCGGAATAGGGTTCACCATCATACCGGCCTGTATTGCCAGCTTTCATTTCAGCATTCCGGCAAAAGCGGCATCGGGCAGTTTTCTGGCCGGAATCGCTTATATCATTGTATTGATTTTCAGCGGAATGATGATCCCTGAACTGTCCATTGCCTCCATCGTTGTTTCGGCGCTTTACCTTTGGATTGCCACAGTTATTCTAAAAAAACGAAATGCATGAGAAAGCTGATACCGCTTGTTTTTTCGTTATGTTTCTCTGTACAGTTGATTGGTCAGAAAGATACGGTGCGCGGCCTCCGTTTTGCTTTTCTTCCGATTGCCACCTATGACAGCGATTTGGGACTGAAATACGGCTTGCTATCCATTGCATACCAATTCGGTGATGGCTCCTATTATCCTGATTATGTGTACAATGTGAGTTATGAGATCAATCATACCACCAAAGGTAGCGGCATTAGTCAATTGTTTTTCGATAGCGGCCGATTACTCAAAGAAGGAAAACATAGGGTGGTAGCCGATTTCAGCTATATCCACGAACAGGCAACAGATTTTTATGGTTTCAATGGTTCGGCATCGCAATATGTGCCTGAATTTGAAAACCACGATTCTTCACAATATGTGAGTCGCATGTTTTATAATTTCGATCGCAAGATATTGCGATTAACGGCCGACTGGCATGAGCAGGTTTCTGAAAAGCTAACATTGATGGCCGGCATACACCATTACTCATTCAGGCAGGAGAATGTCAATATTTCCAAGCTCAACGAGGGTAGAGATGCCGATGACCTGCTCCCTGACACCGTTTCATTGCTTGATCTGTATGTTTCGTCTGGCGTGATTTTACCCGACGATGCCAATGGAGGCAACGTCACCATGCTGCGAACGGGTGTGGTGTACGATACCCGCGACAAGGAGTTCAATGCTACCAAAGGTGCATGGCACGAGGCCGTGTTGTCGCTAAGTCCTGAACTGCCATGGATCGAAAAGCCTTTTTTCAGGGCTTCGGTCATTCTACGACAATATGTCCCATTGGTTAAAAACAGGCTATCGCTTGCCTTGCGGGCAGGCTGGCAGGATCAACTCGGTAAGCAGGCTCCTTTTTATTTCATGCCCTATCTGTCACAATCCTATTGCAATAACAGTCTGGTTGAAGGCCTTGGAGGCGGAAAAACCCTGCGTGGTGTGTTGCGAAACCGTATCTGGGGCGATGGTTTTTTGTATGGAAACATTGAACTGCGACTCCGGCTTTGTTCGTTTAGTGCATTGAAGCAGCGCATAGAAATCAAAATGAAGCCTTTTTATGATTTCGGTATCATTACCGATCCGGTACAGTTTTCGGTGAATATGACACATGCTGCAAATGAACCTCCTTTATTGCTCAGTGGCATCAACGACAGCTGGCATCAAAGTGCAGGAGCGGGTTTGCATTTTATCATGAATGACAATTTTATCTTGACATTCGATTACGGTAAAACGTTCAAAAAAAACGACGGCAACAGCGGATTGTATATCGGAACGGGGTTTTTGTTCTAAAGCCGGGCTAACCCCGACAAATCTTTGATTTCGTCGACCTTTAGGCAAATTACGCATTGGCTAATGCGTAATTTGGGTTTAAAATTTGTTTATCGGTAATTCCAGATTTTTCTCAGCAAGAAATCGCTAAATCCTCAAAAACCTCTTTCAGGGCATCTTCATACTCATCAAAAGTCTTCACTTTTCTGATTTTCTTCATCACCTGATGCGGATCATGAAACGACTCAGATAAATAGAGCCAGTATTCTTTCATAAAACCTATGGTGGCCAATGAATCGACGGTGCTGCGCCGATAACTCAGGTACAGATCTTCGGTAAATTTCCGAAGCGTTATTTTCAAATCAGAAGGCAATGCCAGGCCCTTGATCCTAGCAGCCAAAAACGGATCGGACAACAGCCCTCGTCCAAGCATCCACCGGCTAACCGATTGAAATGACTGCTGCCGCAATATAAAGTCATCTTTGCAGAAAATGTCTCCGTTGTACGTCAGGGGTGCCTGAACGGAATCAATGAGCCCTGCAAACTTGTCTGTGTCAGCTTTACCTTTATATAACTGTGTCCCGATGCGCGGATGAATAATGAGTTCCGACAGCGGGAAGCGGTTGAAAACCGGCACGAGTTCGTCCATTTCATCTGAGGAAAAATAGCCGGTACGGCATTTAATCGAAAATGGTATTTCTATCTGCTGAAACACGCTTTCAAGAATATCGGCCACCATGGCCGGGTAGGGAAGCATTCCCGATCCGCGTTTTTTCGAAGCAACCTGTGGAAACGGACATCCCAGATTCCAGTTCAACTCCGAATAGCCAAGCTGCCCGATCAACCCTGCGAAGCGGATGATTTCCTCAGCATCCTTGCTTAGAATCTGTGGTATGACCGGAATGCCGTTCTCGGAAATGGGGATTAGCTCTTTTAGCTTTCGTTCTGTAAGTTTTTTATCGTGGTTGATGCTGGTAAAATAGGGCGTAAAGAGTTTGTCAACACCTCCGAAATGTTTTGCATAGCATGAACGAAAAACCTGCCCGGTAATGCCTTGAAATGGAGCCAGATATATTTTTGGTGGCGTGGTCATTGGAATCGCGTTGTACAGTTTATAAAGTTCGTAAAGTTTATTAAGTTGATAGGATTTTTGCAATAATATTTTGAATTACCTCTAAATACTTTTCACTTTAGAAACTTTCTACTTTTGTTGAGTATCCGCAAACGCAATAATATAACCGTCTGGATCAGAAACATAGCCAACACGGTGGCCCCAGTCGCGATTGCAAACTTCATTAAGCATGGATGCACCGATTTTCAATGCATGAGCCATGGCATCATCGGCATTGTCGACCATCAAATACAATTCGGCTGCAGGGAAACTGCCTCGATCGGCAGGACTTGAAATGGAATGACCCAACAAGCGCTTGATTCCGGCAGCGGGCATGAGTCCGAGTTTGCAGTTTTCGCTTAGACGAAATTCGGTCATGCCGGGCACGTCGAGTTCAGGCACACTGTTCAGCAAGGCATGATAAAAATCGCGACTGATGCTTTGGTCAGCCACATAGAGGATGATTTGGGTTTGTGTTATGATCATTGCGAGCTTGTCATTAATTCAAGGTGTATGCAATTTTCCATTCAATGCCGAAGCGATCGGTGCATGCACCAAACAAATCGCCCCAAAACATCACCTCAAGCGGCTGCTGAATGATGCCACCTGCCGAAAGTTTTTCAAAGATGCTACGAGCTTCAGCTTCGCTGTCGGGCGATACCATGATGGAAATATTGTTACCCACAACAAGTTGTTTCCCTCCAAAAAAAGGTGCGGCATCATCGCCCATTAGCATGGTGTCACCTCCAATGGGCAGACCCACATGCATGACTTTTGCAGCAATATCAGCTGGCAGCGGTTCTTCCGACGGCATATCGCGGTAATATCCCAGATAGTTGAATTCACCGCCGAATACCGATTTGTAAAACAGAAAAGCTTCTTCGCAGTTGCCGTTGAATGTGAGGTAGATGTTGGTAGAGGTCATGGCTGAAATTTAGTGTTTTTGTTGTTCAATTTTTGTGTGATCGTCAAGATACATGGGCAATGCCGCCGAACCATACCATTGAAAGATTTCTGCGGTAAAAATGCCCTGACTGATGGTTGGATCGTTCTGAAGCCAAATTCTGACATCCGCTTCGGAAGTGGTGTTGAAAATGAACAATCCACGAAACTTTTGTTCGTTTTTGGCGAAGGGTCCGGCTACGATCAGCCTTCCGTCGGCCGAGAGCGCATTGATATTATTCATGTGGCCTTCAAACAAGGCATTGAGCTTTGCTGTATCGGTTTCAACGGTCGGGCCTGTTTTCAGAATGACAAATGTGTACATCTTCATCCCGTATTCATCGGCACCCAGACTGTCGGCCAGCTCCTTATCGTATTCCTGCGCCCGCATTGTTGTAACAAGGCTGCTCAACAGCACCAAAATCCAAATTGCTTTCATGATTAGAATTTAGTCGGTAAATGGTGCAACAAGATAAGTATATTCCGTGATATCTTGCGATTATTTTTTCAAAATGGATGTGAAACTTTAATGCTTTTTTCTCTATTTTTGATCATCATTCGTTTCCGCCCATGTTTCACACAACATTTTTTACCACAATCGTCTTTTTTGTTTTTTCTGCGACTGTTTATTCGCAGATTTCTGTATCGGTCATGGTGTCCGATTCAGTCAGGCAAGTTCCCATGCCGTTTGTGAATGTCATAATTGAACGCGACAATGCCCCAATAGCTGGAGGACAGACAGATTTGAAGGGTCATTACTCCTTTATGGTCACTGAAACAGGAAAATACCAAATGAAAGCTAAATATATGAATTCTACTTGTAGTACAGGGGTTTTCGATATAAGGAATGATACGATCATTTTATTAAAGATGCACAGACCATTGCAATATGAGGCACCATGCCGCCAGAAAGTGAATGATAATGAGGTGATCATGGATTTACCGGCAGAACATTATGATAACTGTGAATTTCGAAGGATCATGACAACAACTGAGAAGCTTGGATTTGATTTTCTCATGGATCGTACCGAAAACACCAACATTCGTATATGGACTGAGCCTGCTTTTGATTATTATGGAGGCAAGGTTACCAATGTTATTGAAACAGGCAATGGATGGAATATTCAACACATATTCTATCGCTCTAATTACTTTGAATATTTAGATTATTTGGATAACAGTGATACAGAAGAAACTGATTGCAGCAACTGTGGATATGATTTTGATGTTTTTCAGAACATGAAGTTTATGATAACTGAAGTTGTAGATACTTCATTCTTGCACTTCGGGCATGAAAAAAATCTTAAACAAACGATCGACAATTTTTTTTCCACTGAAGATTACTGTGTTGCCATGCTGGCCGGTGATCGACACCCATGCACTGATGGAGTGACATATCATCTCGAAATTAAATCAGGAAACCAATACAAGTTTATCACGTTTGAGAATCCGGATTGTATTGATTTGAACCTTTCCCAAATACGTTTGTTTCTCGAACTGTTGCAGTGTATAAACGATATATAGATAATCTGCCCGATGAACTCTATATCTTAACAAATGCTTCATTGATCAGCATTTTTTTGCTATAATGATATGAATAAGGACAGTGCTTTTGTTGTTTGGCAAACTGCCATTAAATAATATGTTTTTGATTAATTTCGTCGGAGCTTAGAAGTGCTATAAAGATATTCAGTTTAGAAAAACATCAAG
>CAZLHV010000056.1:0-15909 GCA_964559205.1 uncultured Bacteroidaceae bacterium | reverse complement strand
TTTTGTGGCAGTGGTTTATGAAATGAGCGGTGGTGTACCGGTAGCTACTGTTAATTCCAATACATATTGATTTTTTCCGTTCTTCAGGCGTTCCGGATAAATAAATTTCGTGTCACTTCACGGAATTTTTAGCCGGGACGCCTGCTCGTTTTTAAACCAAGCGAAACCACTGGCTTGCTTACACGCTGTATTTCAATACAATAAAAACTGAAACAAAAAAAGTAGCCCGTAGATATTTACTTTTTTACATATGAAAGTTTTTTACTTTTGCAACGTTAACCATCGATAAACAATCTTTTGGTAAGAAATTTGACAATCGCCCCTCACAAAATCTAACCCCATGAAATCCCTGATTGCTATTTTGTTGTTTTTTGCCGGACTAACCCTTGCCGTTGGTCAAACCACAGCCACCCTGCCTTCAATGGACATAAAAAAAATGGATGGGACCACAATTTCAACCGATTCAATTTTGAATGACGGTAAGCCCATCATCATAAGTTTCTGGGCCACATGGTGCAAACCCTGTGTTAAAGAGCTTACTACGATTTCGGAAGTCTATGAAGAATGGGTTGAGGAAACGGGCGTGAAACTGTATGCCATTTCAATTGACGACCAAAAAACGTTTAATTCAGTGGCAACCTTTGTGAATGGACGCGACTGGCCTTTTCAGGTGTATTGTGATCCCAATGGTGATTTCAAGAGAGCCATGAGTGTCAACCAGGTACCGCACACTTTTATTCTGGACAAGGACCGCAATATTGTGTGGCATCATGAATCCTTTTCTGAAGGAGGAGAGCTTCAGCTCATTGATCTGATCCGAAAACTCAACAATGGTGAAACCATCAGCGAATAATCCATGATCATTACGAAATCGTTTTTGTTTATCGCCCTGCTATTTCTGGCAACGACCGGCAGCATGGCGCAAGGAGTGTTACAAGGCAGTCAGATTCACGGTGATTTTCAGACCGACTTTCAGTACTATCAGCAGGATAGTCTGATTGGCGCGCCCGATGTTCCCGAAAAGCTACTCAGTAACGGCTATCTCAATTTGCTCTTCACCAGCGGAAATTTTTCTGCAGGGGTTCGGTACGAGAATTATCAAAACGTCATGCAGGGATTCGATCCTCGTTATAAAGGCAGTGGAATTCCTTACCGATTTGCGGAGTACAGGCACAGGGACTTCGAAATAACTGCCGGCAATTTCTATGAGCAATTTGGGACCGGTCTGCTTTTCAGAAGTTATGAAGAACGCAGCCTTGGCATCGACAATTCGGTGGACGGGATCAGACTGAAATATAAACCTTACAGAGGAATTTACCTTAAAGGGCTGATTGGTCAGCAACGATACTTCTTTGATAAAGGCGATGGAATCGTGAGGGGTGCTGATGCTGAGATCAACCTCAATGAGCTTTTGAAGAAGTTGTCTGAATCCAAATTCCGGATCAGCTTTGGCGGAAGCCTTGTGAGCAAGTATCAGGAAGATCGTGATCCGATTTATAAACTTCCGGAAAATGTAGGTGGTATGGCCGGAAGAATTAATATCGGCATCAAAGGCTGGCAATTCAGCAGTGAATATGCGCACAAAGTGAATGATCCATCGACGGTAAACAACTTTATTTATAAAAACGGAGAAGCACTGTTTGCCTCACTGGGCTATTCAAAACCCCGGTTCGGAATTGTTGTCAATGCAAAACGGATCGATAATATGAATTTCAGAAGCGACAGAGCTGCAACCGGGAATTCGCTTACCATGAATTTCTTGCCCGCTTTGACAAAAACACATGCATACACGTTGGCTGCATTCTATCCCTATGCAACTCAGCCAAACGGAGAGATGGCAGTGCAGGGACAAATCAACTACAAAATCAAAAAGGACAGTAAACTGGGAGGCCATTACGGTACTGACATTGCGATTCACTACTCAAGAGCTGTATCGATTGAGCGTCAGCAAATCGACGACACCACTATGATTATGGAGCGCGGTACTCTTGGATATACCAGCGACTTCTTCGCCATAGGCGACGAGGTGTATTTTGAGGATTTCGATATCGAAGTCAGCCACAAATTTTCAAAAAAATTCAAAGGCATTTTCACCTATGCATACCTGACCTACAACAGCGATGTGATTGAAGGTCATACCGATGGAACTTTCTACGCCCATGTGGGAGTGGCTGACATGACATACAAGATCACCCCGACCAAGGCACTGAGAATTGAGTTGCAACATTTAATGACCGAACAGGACGAGGGTAATTGGGCGATGTTATTGGCAGAATACAGCATTGCGCCAAAATGGTTTTTCGCCATTGGTGACAATTACAATTATGGCAACTCCGATTCAGACAAAAAGCTTCATTATTACACGGCCGGATTTGGTTATAATTTCAACAACAGCCGGGTAGCCATCACATACGGAAAACAGCGCGAAGGCATTATTTGTGTTGGAGGTGTTTGCCGCAACGTGCCGGCATCAAATGGTTTACTGGTAACCATTACCAGCAGTTTTTAATTCTATTTCCACATGAAAAGTATCCTGAAAACCGGTGCAATAGTTCTGATGGCAGGCATGCTTGCTATTAGCTGCGACGTGGTTGAACCCCCTTATGTGGAGGGTAACCCCAATCCAAATCCAACCGACACTGTGGTTAAAAAGATCCTGCTCGAAGATTTTACAGGGCATTTGTGCCCCAACTGTCCTTCGGCGGCTGTCATCGCACATCAACTGCAAGCACTTTATCCTGGACGTATTGTGATGACTGCAGTTCACTCAGGGTATTTTGCGGGATTCGAATCGCCTGATTTTATGTACGATTTCACCTGCACAACCGGCGATGAGTTGCATTCAGCCTTTAACATCACCAACAATCCCATTGGGGCAATCAACCGTCTCAACACCGGAACAAACAATGATGTTCAGCTGCTGGAAAAAGATGAATGGGGCACCTTGGTCGAATCGTTGCTTTTGCTTGAACCTGACGCCGATATCAACCTCAACTCTAAAAACTACAACAGCGGCACTCGTTTGCTTGAGATTGATGTAAAAATTGATTTCTTTACTGACATAACCGATCCGGTATACATATCGGCCTATCTGACCGAAGACAATATCATTAAGCCTCAGAAAAACAGTGATCCCACAGTTGGCACAACCCCTGAAATTGATGACTATGATCATATGCATGTGCTGCGCGGATCGATGAACGGCACATGGGGCGAAGAGCTTACAACCACAGCCACCAGCGGTAGTTCTATTGACAAAACGATCAGCTACACCTTGCCCGCATCTGACTGGGATGTAAACAATATGCACATTGTGGTGTTTATTTACAATCAAACAAGCGGCGAAGTGATTCAGTCCGAAGAAATCAAGCTGAATTAATTCTTTGGGGTTGACAATACAGTCATTTCTGAAATCTTAATTGTCAAGATTTGAAAAGTCGTTACTTTTGATTATATTAGCGTAAAATTTCGTCTATGAAATCTTTGTATTTTTTGCTGCTGGTATTAATGACATCCATAGTCGCAGCGCAAAATCCATGGGTTGGTGAAACCCGCTGGTATTCGGTGATCGAAGAGCCAGGGGTAACCTACACATGGGCAGTTCCTAGTGATTGGGCTATTTTGAGTGGTCAAGGAAGCGACAGCGTTTCGGTGTTGGTTGGCAGCATGAGTGGTTATGTAACGGTGACCCCATCGAATGCCTGTGGTGAAGGACCTTCACAGGAGCGATACCTCGAACCTCAGGACAGCAGTTCCACCTCGTTGTCAGATCCTGAAGCCCTGCGGCTGAAGTATTATCCAAATCCAGTGAAAGATAAACTGGTGATCGAAATGCCTGCCAACTGGAAAGTAGAAAGCATAAGCTTTTTTGATCTGAAATGCAGTCAATATTTCATTCCTGTAAGTTGCAACGGACAAATTTTCGAAGCTGAACTTGGCTTTCTTGAAGCCGGAGTATATCATATGAAAATCGCTGCAAACGGTCGTCAGTTCAATTACAAAATCATTAAAAACTAAAGCCATGAGAAATCTGATGCTGCTTGGACTCATTGCTCTGCTTGCCTCGTGTGGCAGCAAGAATCCCTCTGAATCATCTGAAGCCATTGCGCCAGACACCCTGTACACTTTTTCGGCCGACACCAGTTCAAGCACCATTGCATGGCAACGCGATGTTGAGAATAAGGTCGAAAACAAGCAGATACAAATATTCGGGGCCACCGCAACTGTGAGCATGGAAAATGTGGCATATACTTCAAACGGGGACATGCCACTGATTTCAGGGAAACTGGAATACATCAATGATTCACTGTCAGGGCTTGAGCTGACCACCAACTTCACCATGGTCAGGCTGTTTAGCAAGGGTTCGGGGCAGGCCATCAGCAGCGAGACTTTTCCGCCATCACTACTGAAAGCAATTAAAATTCAGCCAGATACGGCAGCCAACACCTATGTTATCAATGGTGAATTAAGCATTAAAGACAAAAAAGGGCCCGTAGAACTTTCGGCAAGAATTGAGAGAAAGAATGAAGGCGCCGAACTTCAAGGCACGCTGATTCTTCAAACACTCGACTGGCCCATCAGGGAAGATGCCAATCCGGCGAATGTGAAAATGGATGTGATAACGCTGAAGTTGAATATTGTGTTCAGCCAGCAAAAAAAAGAAGCCATCAGTAAACATTAAAACTGTTTCACAAAACGATCTTTTCTGTCGTTTTTTTATGATTTGGAGATAAATTATTCCAGATTGGGATACTCATTGCCAGAATGATCTGTTTTTTATATGCGGTACCGTTCAGGATTTCAAGAAAATGCATGCTGATATATCTTTTCAAATGCATTTCAGGCAGTGAGTTTTTGACTGAATACTGCAAAAGGACTAAAACATGATATTGAGGGCAGACATAAACTCTTGCCTCCAGCAGGAATATGTGAAATGAAAAATATATAAATAGATTAACCATACTGTTTTTCAATCAAAGCAATCATAGACGAAGGGTAAAATATGACTATTTCAAGACCAATAAAATAAATTATATACAAAAAACGAGAAATTTCTGATTGATATTAAAAAAAATAAAAATCAAATTCAATAATTCAATATCTTTGTATTTCAAATCCAATACAAATGAAAATGAAAAATTACCTTCTGACTGCATTTATGCTATTGCTTTTTGCAGGAGGCTGGCAAACAGCAAACGCGCAGTTTTCGACTGACATCGCAGTCGCAGCGCTATCGCCAACTGCCGGAACCTTCTGCGACGGGCCGCAACCTGTGTTAGCGCAGGTGGTTAACCTAGACCCGGTCAACCCAACCAGTGGGCCGGTATCGGTTGAGTATTATCTTGACGGAGTTCTGGTTACCACTGTAAGCACATCTGGTGCACTTGCCCCCGGGGGAATGGAAATTGTGCCTCTTGGAATTGTGAACAACAAACCAGGGAAAAGCATTGTTACATTAACAGGAACCTACGCCGGTGATCTTGTTCCAGCGAACAATACTGCCAGCGTTACGTTTTTCCTCCAATTTAACGGAACTTACACGGTTGGATCACTTCCGACTGATCATTTTGCCACAGTAAAAGAAGCTGTTGACACCATTAATTTCTATGGTTTATGTGGACCAACCACGATTCTGATGGACAATGGAACTGAAATCAACTCCAACATTGTCTTAAACACCAACACTACTTCATCAACAAACACGCTTACATTTAGAACGTCTTCTCCAGCAGTGTATCATACCATCATGGCTGGAGTTGGGACTGGAACTCTCGACGGTATTTTTATTGTGAACGGAAGCGACTACGTGACCATTTACAATATGATGTTGATGGAGAATCCAGCAAACATTACAGCGGCCACCCAAATGGAATGGGGCGTAGCTCTGTTGAAACCGGACGGCGCAAATGGAGTGCGAAATTTTGTAATGAAAAACTGTTTGGTCTCCTTAAATAAAGCCAATACAGGATCAAGAGGGTTTTATGCTGCCAATCACACCACGGCATCAACCACGTCACTTACGGTGACGGCTACCTCAGGTGCAAACTCAAACATTGAAGTTGACAGTTGTGCGTTTACTAATGTATACAACGGTATTTGGGTTGCCGGATACAACCACACCACCAGTCCTTATGATCTTCTCGACCAGAACAACTTTATTGGAAGAAACGGCGGGAACATTGTAACGAATTTTGGGGGTGCTGCTACACAATCATATGGTATTTACGCGATATACCAAAACAATTTAACCATTCAGAAGGATTCTGTCAATGGCGGTGCTGGTACAACCACCACACTCGACGGAATTTATGTGGGCAGTGGTAGCAATGCCAATGTCAGTATTTTGAATAACATTGTGATTGTCTCGAGCAATGCAACAACCAGCCAGTTGACTGGCATCCGCAACTTAGCCGGAAGTTCAGGTACAAATAATAAAGTCAGAATGAATGGAAATACAGTGAAAAACTGTACTTATCCAACCAATACCACTGGAAACTTCTATGGTATTCAAAACGGTGCTTCACCAGATAGTCTTTTTGTCTTTTCCAATACAGTAAAGGATAACAGTATCACCGGATCAGGAGGTATTTTTTATGCAATAGATTTCGGTACGCCTGTGAAAGGCATCGTGAATGGCAACACCATTAATAATAATTCCAGAACAGGAACAGGAGGCACTTTCTACGGAGTTAGAGGTGGAACAAGCCGCTATTTTGTAACCAACAACGTGATTAGGGACAATAGCATTGCAGCTGGTTCTTCAACCTTGGCGGGAATATATAACATGTCCAGTCCAACATTTGAGGTGATTTCAGGCAACAGTATTTATAATCTTGCCAACAATGGAACAGGTTCATTGTACGGTATTTATACAAACTCAGTTGCTGCATCCGATAAAGCCATTTTCAACAATCAGGTTTATGGCCTGAGTGGTGGAGCTGGTACGTCCTATGGAATATATCAGGCTGCCGGAGACACCATTCAGATTTATAAAAACAATGTTTATAACATTTCGCGTTCAGGAGCAGCTGGTCTCACTTATGGCATTTATGTGGTATCAGGTTCTAACAATTTTGTTTACAACAACTTTGTTAGTGAGCTGAAAGCCCCGGATGCCACAGGAACCAACGCCATCAACGGGATTTATCTTGCTGGTGGTACAAATCTTGGCGTTCATTACAATACCGTATTTCTGAATGCAAGTTCTACCTCGGCAACAACTTTCGGCACAACGGCACTGTATGCATCGACAACGCCAACATTGGATTTAAGAAACAATATCCTTGTTAACAATTCCACACCTGTCGGAACTTCGCTCACCGTAGCCTATCGTCGTTCGACGACTACGTTAACATCCTATGCAGCTACATCAAACAACAACTTGTTTTATGCTGGCGTTCCTGGTGCAAATAATTTAATATTTACGGATGGAACCAATAACGATCAGACACTTGCCACTTATCAAGCCAGAGTAAGTACCCGCGATAATGTTTCGGTAACCGAGAATCCTCCATTTATGAATGTGGCAGTTTCACCATATAACTTGCATATGCAAACTACCATATCCACCAAAACTGAAAGTGGAGCGACGCCTATTGCCATTACTCAGGATTATGACGGAGAAATGCGAAACGGATCAACCCCGGATATTGGAGCAGACGAATTTAATGGAATTCCTAGTTTTACCTGCGTTGCACCAACTCCAGGTAACACAATTTCATCAAACACCAGTCTTTGTTTTGGCGAATCCATTTCTCTTTCTTTGCAAAATGCTACTTCAGGTACCGGTGTTACTTATCAATGGCAAAGTTCACCTGACGGTGTAACCTACAGCAACATCCCCGGAGCCATTCTTGCTACACACAACACCACCCCATCGGTGATGACCTGGTATCAGTGCATTGTTACTTGTGCCAATGGCCCAGTTTCAGCTACATCGACCCCGGTACAAGTCAGCTTCACCCATAGCGTTACGAGTTCAGCCGGGGCCAGCCGTTGTGGTGCAGGATCACTCAGCTTAACTGCAACCGGATCAGCCGGAACAACAATCAACTGGTACACAGCAGCCACAGGAGGAACATCTGTCGGTACAGGCTCACCATGGTCAACTCCAGTTATTACAGGTACAACCTCATATTATGTTGCAGCAGAAAATGCTGGTACAGCAAGCATTACACTTGGCGCTGGTGCATCTACTTCGGCCAGTATGGATTACAGAAGCCCATTTGACCATTATTATGGCGGTATGAAATCCCAGTATTTGATTACTGCTGCAGAATTGAGCGCAGCAGGACTCAGTGCCGGAAACATCACTTCATTGGCGTTTGACGTTGTAACTCCCGGTGTTGCTTATTCTTCATTTAATGTATCTGTTGGTCATACAGCGCTGACTGCATTATCTTCAACACTTCAAACAGGCTTAACAAGCGTTTATACCTCGGCAAGTGAAACACCAACAGCGGGTATCTATACAATTACGTTTGCCACTCCTTTTGCATGGGATGGCACATCGAATATTATTGTTGAAACCTGCTGGAGTAATAACAACACAGGTGGAACCAGTGCTACAGTTAAATATGATACAAAGGGATTTGCAGCAACGGCTTATTACAGATCTGACAGTCAGACTCCTGCCGCATTATGTGCAGTAACTGCAGGTTCAGGAACACTTAGCAGCCGACCAAAAATGGTTTTGGCAGGTGCTACATTGTGTTCAAGTCCACGTGTTGAGGTAGTGGCCACCATTGGAGCTTCACCAGCATTAACGGTTACTCCTGATCAGGAAGTTTGTAACAATGCAGGCGCCTCCATCAGTGTAACTTCAACTCTTGCTGATTATGACAGCTATGTTTGGACACCTGAGACAGATCTTTATACTGACGCTGGCTGCACCGTTCCTTACGTAGCCGGTGCAAGTGCATCAACCGTATATGTAAAGGGTACGACTGCAGGCGTGGTTACTTACACTTGTACTGCCAATAATTCAAGCACGATGTGCTCGAATATTGCGACCACCGATGTAACCATTCTTCCAGGTGTTGCCACGATCACAGCAACTCCTGCAAGTCTTTGCAACAGTGGTACTTCATCGCTGACTTTAAGCCCGGCAAGTGGTTGGGGAACAGCGACATATCAATGGATGAATTCGACTGACAATGTAACCTTCAGCGATATTGTTGGTGCAAATGCCAACAGTTACACCACACCGACCCTCACCGATACCATGTATTATAAGTTGGTTGTTGAGCTTGGTGCGTCAGTTTGTGAAGAATCAGACACTGCAACAGTATTTGTTGTATCACCTGCCATTGTATCAACCACACCCGGCTCACATTGCGGAGCAGGAACAGTGAACCTCGAAGCTCAGGGCTCAGCCGGTACTGTCATTCGCTGGTATGACGCCATGACCGGAGGCACACCACTATCAACCGGTAACACCTTCACCACACCGTCAATTAGCGCAACAACTGATTACTATGCTGAAGCAGGCGTGATTAATTTAAGTGTAAATGATAGTGTGGGTTCATTTGTATTGCCCGTAGGACCTTCATCGAGCGGCTCAAGTGATGCAGGTATTGTGATTACGACCACAGAGGACGGTGTCATGATTACAGGTGCACAAATCTTTGTTCAGGGTACCGGTAACATTACCTTCCAGCTTCAAACATCAACCGGAACACCAATTGCAACCCATATTGCAGCCATTAGCGGTGCAACCACATCGGCATTTTATCCTGTTGTATTCCCAGCAACATTTTTGACGGGAACCGCCGGAACCTACAGGGTTCTTGCCACAGCGAAAGATGCTGGTATAACATGGTATTACCCTGCTATGACCTATCCTATTAATTCGGCCAGCGGTATTGTAACGATCACTTCAGGTTGGGGATGGGGCTCGACTTATTCCGACCAAATGCGTTGTATTCACAACATTGATTTCTACTATGAAGATGTTTGTGCTTCACCAAGAACTGCCGTTACAGCGACTATTAGTGCAGCTCCTGCCATCAGTGTTTCGGCCACTCCGACCACCATTTGTCAGGGTGAGACCACCGATTTGTCGGCTACCAGTACAAATGATCCGAATTATGATTATGAATGGGATGGCGGCCTGACAGGCTCCACTCAAACGGTATCACCTATCGGAACTACCATTTATAATGTAACAGCCACCGACAACAGTGGCGGCACCTATGATGGTTGTATCACCACAGGATCAGTCACCGTTTCAGTGAATCCGATTCCGATTAATGTAACTGCCATTGCAAGTGATAATTCAATTTGTAATGGTGAGTCTATTGACCTGAGTGGAACCGGTGATGCGGGATATACCACCATGACCACCTTGTTCTACGAGAACTTTGAAAATGCCGGAAGCATTCCAGCCAACTGGGGCACTGACCTCGATGTTGACGGAAATGCGACTTCAGCCGACATTTCATTTGTTTCAAGCAGCACTTATCCGGCAGGATTCAGCGCTTATGAAGGCACCTATTTTGGCCGCTTCAACAGCTATACTGTTAACTCCGGAAACTCAGCCCGACTGAAAATGACCAGTCCGATCAGCACCACCGGATTATCGAATGTGGTTGTCGATTTTGCCTGGACTCAGGACAATGGCTATAGCAATAATGACAGAGTTGAAGTACAGTATTCAACCGATGGCAGCACTTGGGTAACAGCAGGAACTTCGATCTCGAGGGCTGGTAGTGTTAACACTTGGACCGAACAGTCAGTCACCCTTCCTTCAGCAGCTGATAATCAGGCGACTTTGTACATCGGGCTTCTGTTCACTTCGGCATATGGAAACGACTGCCACTTCGACAGCCTTGTCATTTCAGCTGATCAACAAGTTGTTCCTGATTTTACATGGACATCGAGCCCTGCGGGATACACCTCAAACAGCTTAAACAATACTGGTGTTGTTCCTACGGCGACTACCGATTATATCTTAACAGCTGAGAACGTATTTGGCTGTACTGCTTCGGCTACCACAACAGTAACTGTGAATGCCATTCCTGTGGTGAACCTTGGTTCAGACCAAACCATTTGCGACACCACTACCATCACCTTAGATGCAGGTAATCCCGGATCAACCTACATTTGGTCGACCGGTGGCACCAGCCAGACCGAAGACATTCTAGGTTCTGATTTAACCATCGGTTTAAATACTGTAAGCGTTGATGTTACTTCTGCTGCCGGCTGTACCGGAACCGGAAGTGTTGATATTACAGTAACTGTATGTGATGGAATCAATGACCCAAGTGTCAGCATCAGTATTTTCCCGAATCCTGCCACCGATCTGATGAATCTTGATCTGAGTCAGCTGCCAGCCGGCGACTACACAGTCGAACTCATCAGCCTACAGGGACAAGAAGTCCTCCGTCAGGTGGTGGTGAACGATGGAACCATTGTTAGCGTAAGCCTGTTTGATATTGCCACCGGTACATATCTTGTCAGAGTAAGCGGAAACAATGACACATTCCAGAACTACATCAGCATTGGCAAATAATTGCCAAATGACTCCTGAAAAGCGCTTCCTTTGGGAAGCGCTTTTTTTGTATAGAAATCTTCGTGTTTCGTCGAGATCCGATGCGCCATGATGTAATTTAGAAAATATTTTCCGGGAAAATTCTGCTAATTCTATTACATTTGTGCTTTGAGAAAACGCATCATGGAATCATATGTTGTTTCAGCCCGCAAGTATCGTCCGGCCACATTTCAAATGGTTGTCGGACAGGATAACATTGTTCGGACTTTAAAGAACGCGATTCTGAACAAACATCTGGCTCAGGCATTTTTATTTACAGGTCCTCGTGGAGTTGGTAAAACAACCTGCGCTAGGATTATGGCCAAGACCATCAACTGCACCAACCTGACTTCGGAAGGAGAAGCCTGCAATGAGTGCTCCTCGTGCCGATCGTTTAATACATCAGCATCGTTTAACATTCATGAGTTGGATGCGGCCTCGAATAATTCCGTTGAAGACATCCGCAATCTTGTTGAACAAGTCAGGGTGCCCCCGCAGGAAGGACAATATAAAATTTACATCATTGATGAGGTTCATATGTTATCTCAGGCGGCTTTCAATGCCTTTCTGAAAACACTCGAAGAGCCTCCTGCCTATGCCAAGTTTATTCTCGCAACTACTGAAAGGCATAAAATAATTCCAACCATTCTGTCACGTTGCCAGATCTACAATTTCAAACGTATTTCGGTGGAGGATATTTCGCGTCACCTGGCATATGTAGCCGAAAGCGAAGGCATCACAGCCGGTTCCGATGCGTTACATATTATTGCTCAAAAGGCCGATGGTGCATTGCGTGATGCGTTGTCGCTATTCGATCAAATGGTTACATTCAGCGGCAATGAGATCACATACCAGTCGGTGATCGAAAATCTTAATATTCTTGATTACGATAATTTCTTTCAGTTTACTGACTTTTTTATCAAAGGTGAATACCGTCACGCTCTGCTCTTGTTAAATGAAATTACGGGCAACGGTTTTGATGGTCAGCACATCATTAGTGGATTGAGTCAGCATATAAGAAATTTGCTTATTGCCAGAGACAAAGCCACTTTGACCCTGCTTGAAATGGGAGAGCAGCTTACACGACGTTACATTAGTCAGGCTGAACAATCGCCTGAACCATTTCTTGCGGAAGCACTCGATATGCTCACAAAGGCTGAATTTGACTACCGGCAGAGCAATGTGAAAACGCTAATGCTTGAAAATGTCATATTACAGCTCAGTCTCATTCTTTCGCATCAGCAGGAGCATGCTGAATTAAAAAAAAAAATAGCTGAACAGGATAGCATGGTTAGTGATGTGGCCCCTCCCAAATATCAGGCTGGTGGCCAACAAATCAATCAGGCAGAAAAGGTTGCAGAAACAACTCCATCGATCAGAAATCTGAGTATCCAGGAGCGCATTCAGAAACTGGAAAGTCGTATTGTGATTCAGAAAAATCAGGAGGCTTTTGACGAGAAAATGCTTGAACTGTCATGGAATGACTTCTGCAACAGTATTGAAAAGGAGAAAATTAATCTTCACAGCATCCTGAGCAATGCCCGCCTTTCATTGGGCAAGGAGAATCAAATAACACTGACCACCGACGGTGCTATGAAAGCTGCCGAAATTGAAGCAGAGAAGATGTTCATCCTAAGTTATCTGAGAAAGGCGCTTAAGAATGATGAAATCGGGCTTGATGTCGTCATTGAAGAAAAACGGGAAAGCTTGAGCCAAGCAAGTACAAAATCGGACGAAAAATACCAACAGATCCTTGAGCAATATCCTGCACTTGGCTTTTTTATGGAAACACTGAACCTTCAGTTTGAATAATCAAATCAACACCAATATGAGAAAACTGGTTTTCTTAATCAATGCGTTTTTTGTTTTTGGCACCTTTACCATGGTGACGGCGCAAAAGGACGTATCACCCGGAAGCGGGACACAATCTGCTTCGGACGTTAAGCATTACAAATACGAAACTGTGCCTAACGACCCCTTGAATGCACGGATTTATACCCTCGACAACGGATTAAAGGTTTACATGACAGTATATAAGAATGAACCTCGCATTCAAACTTACATAGCTGTTGCAGCCGGAAGCAAGAACGATCCGGCACAGACCACTGGACTTGCTCATTATTTTGAACACATGATGTTTAAAGGGACACCGAGTTTTGGCACATCGGATTACAGCAAGGAAGCACCATTGATTGCGAAAGTAGATTCATTGTTCGAGATTTATCGCACGTTGACCGACGAAAAAGAAAGGGCTGCCATGTATAAAATCATCGACAGTGTTTCTTTTGCGGCCTCAAAATATGCAATTCCAAACGAATACGATAAACTGATGGTTGCCATTGGTGCAAATGGAACCAATGCCTATACATCGCTTGAGCAAACGGTTTATATTGAGAATATTCCTTCGAATCAACTTGAGAATTGGGCATTGATTCAGGCTGATCGCTTTGCAAATCCAGTATTGCGTGGATTCCATACTGAGCTTGAAACCATTTATGAAGAAAAAAACATGACTTTAACAAGCGACCCCAGGAAAGTGTATACAGCATTGCTTGAAGGCTTGTTTCAGAAACATCCATACGGAACACAAACAACCATTGGAACTCAGGATCACATCAAGAATCCTTCGATGAAAAATATCCGTGAGTTTCATGCACAGTATTATGTTCCCAACAACATGGCCATTGCGATCTCCGGTGATTTCAACCCTGATGAAGCCATCAAAATCATTGACAAATATTTTGGCGGGCTGAAACCCAATCCATCGTTAAAGCCTTTTACCTACATACCAGAGACACCAATTACAGCCCCTGTTGAAAAAACAGTATATGGACCTGATGCAGCCAATCTGATGATTGGATACCGTCTGAAAGGCGCAGGAACCGACGACGCATTAAAGCTCACTTTGTTCGATATGATTCTTTCGAATAGTGCTGCAGGTATGATCGATCTGAATCTGATTAAAAAGCAAAAAGTATTGAAAGCTGGATCGGGAGCATATATTTTGAAGGACTATTCAGCCATGATGCTTTACGGAACACCAAAAGAAGGTCAAACACTCGAAGAAGTGAAGAATCTGCTTCTCGAACAGGTTGAGATGATCAAGCGCGGAGAGTTTGAAGACTGGCTGATTCCAGCCATCATCAACGATCTGAAACTGAAAGAAGTGAAAGCATATGAAGACAATGACTCCCGTGCCGGTGCTTTTGTCGATGCATTTGTTCTTGGAATGTCATGGGCCGATTACATCAGTCAGATTGATCGCATATCGAAATTCACAAAAAGTGACATTGTTGAATTTGCAAACGCCAATTTCAGCAATAATTATGTTGTTGTTTACAAAGAAAGCGGCAAAGATACAACCATAAAGAAAATCACAAAGAACAAGCTTACGAAGCTTGACATGAATCGTGACAATGAGTCTGCATTTTTGAAAAGCATCAAGGAATCGAAAGTGAATGACATTGAACCGGTGTATATCGATTTCAATAAGGACATCACTTTTGCTACATTGAAGAGCAACATTCCGCTTCACTATGTTCAAAACAAAGAGAACAAAACATTCAGCATGTATTATGTGTTTGACATGGGAAGCAATCACAACAGAAAGTTGCCATATGCCATTGATTATCTGAAATTTATTGGCACTGATAAATTTTCAGCCGAAGATTTAAGCAAAAAGTTCTATTCAATTGGCTGCGAATTCAATGTGTTTAATTCAGAGGATCAAGTTTATGTAAAACTCAGTGGATTGAGCGAGAATTTTGCTCAGGGACTCGAACATTTTGAGAAATTGCTGGCAAATGCAACGCCCGATGAAGAAGCATGGAAAAACTATGTTTCAGATGAACTGAAATCACGTTCGGATGCAAAGAAGAACCTTCAGATGGTCTTTGGGTATTTGGTGAGTTACGGGATTTATGGTCCAACAAATCCTGTGACAAACATGCTCTCGGAAAAAGAGCTTAATACCATGACTGCAACCGAGGCTGTTGGCATTATTAAATCGCTTTTAAGCTATCAGCACAGAGTGTTGTATTATGGTGATATGGAATTGACACAGGTGGTCAATTTACTTAACAACAATCACAATGTTCCTTCGGAATTAAAGCCAGTACCAGCAGAAAAGAAATTTGAGCAACTGCCTACGGAAAAGAACATGATTTATTATGTTCATTTCGACACTCCACAGTCTCAAATTCTGATGCTGTCACGTGGCGAGAAAGGCTTCAATACCAGCATTAATCCAACGGTAAGATTATTCAACGAGTATTTTGGCGGAAGCATGAATTCGGTCATTTTTCAGGAGATGCGTGAAGCAAGGGCTTTAGCTTATACAGCAGTATCATTTTATCAATCGCCTGACAAGGCCACTGATC
>CAZLHV010000055.1:12186-16164 GCA_964559205.1 uncultured Bacteroidaceae bacterium | reverse complement strand
TACCGGGATGGATCATCGGGAGTGGCATATGTGAAACGTTTTTTCGTGAAAGGGATTACGCGTGACAAGGAATACACGCTAACAGCAGGAAACCCGAATTCGAAAGTACTTTATTTCACTGCCAATCCGAACGGCGAAGCCGAAGTTGTTTCGGTGTTTCTAGTCCCACGACCTAAGCTTAAGAAACTTGTATTCGATTTTGACTTTAGTGAACTGGCCATCAAGGGGCGACAATCGATCGGAAATCAGCTTTCGCGTTTCATGATACGCAAGATAAAACTCAAAGACGAAGGACGTTCGACTCTTGGGGGTAAAAAATTCTGGTATGACCGAGAAGTGATGCGTCTCTCAAACGACGAGAAAGAGCATTATCTTGGTGAGTTTCTACAAACCGACACAATTTTGTGCCTGATGAAATCGGGCTATTATAAAATGGTAAAACCTGATCTGCAATTGCATTTCGACGAGGATATGCTGTTTATTGAGAAAACTCATTTTAACCGTGTTTTCACCGTATTGTATGTCAATGCTGACAAAGAATGGTATGTCAAGCGTTTTCAGGTAGAACAGGGTCCCGGCGAACGAACCGTTGAATTTCTTGATGAAGGTGACCGGCTGGAATGGATCACAAGCGAATACTTGCCTGTGCTTACCCTGCATTTTGATGTAAAAAAAATGAAGAAGGACAAAGATCCTGAAACCATACAACTTGCCGAATTTGTCGGGCTTAAAGGGGCGAAGGCCAAAGGGAAAAGGCTCACATCGCTGCCTTTGAAAAAATATGTGGCAGGCGAGCCTTTGCCAGTGAGCGAAAACCAGATTCGCCAGATGCTTGGCTTACCAGAACTGCAGAATGATACTGCCAATGACCATGAAAACGGAACAGAACCGGATGGTCAGATTACTCTAACGCTTTAAAAAGATGAAAGACACGAAAACCATTGAAATTTCGAAAAAAGTACACTGGACAGGAGTGCTGGATACTGATATTGTAACCTTCGACGTGGTTATGGAAACCAAATATGGAACCACGTACAATGCTTATTTTATCGATGCTGCAAAAAAAACCCTGATTGAAACCGTCAAGGAAAAGTTTTGGCCAGTATATAAGGAGAAACTGATGGGGTTGACCCAACTCGATCAAATTGAATTTGTCATTCTCAATCATACTGAGCCAGATCATAGCGGCGCGCTTATCCATTTGCTTCGCGAAGCGCCCAATGCCACTGTTGTGGGCAGTGGAAATGCCATTCGCTACCTGAAAGATTTAATGAATTGTGATTTTAGACATATGGTGGTGAAGGATGGCGACACTCTGGATTTGGGTGATGCGACCCTTAAATTTATCAGCGCCCCGAATTTGCATTGGCCCGACAGCATGTATACATGGTTTGAAGAGGAGCAGTTCCTGTTTACCTGCGATTCATTTGGAGCTCATTTTTGCCATAAGGACATGATAGACAAAAAAGTCGGAAACTGGGACGATGCATTCGACTATTACTTTGATGTCATTCTGAAACCTTACAGCCGTTTTTTACTTAAAGCCATTGAAAAGATAGAACCATTACCGATAAAAGCCATTCTAAACGGTCATGGCCCTTTGCTTCTGAATGACTGGAACAAATATGTTCAACGGTCGAAAGAAAAGGCCTCAGCTTATCTGCAGAACCCCGAAGCGCCAAGCATTCTTGTGGCATATGTGTCGGCATATCACAAAACAGGTGAGATTGCGCAAGAGATAAAAAAGGGCATTGAAGCCGATGGCAAAGTGAAAGCTCATGTCGTGGACATTGAAAATGCAACACTTGGCGATATCGATTCGTGGCTGACACAATCGAGCGGGCTGGTTGTGGGATGTCCCACCATCAATCAGAATATTTTACTTCCCGTGTATAAGCTTTTTGCTTTGGTCAACCCTATTCGTGACAAAGGAAAGCCTGCTGGCGCATTTGGATCATATGGGTGGAGCGGGGAAGCCAACGGCCTCATTAAAGGGATGCTTGAAAGCCTGAAACTTGATTTTTGCGGCGACGGTGTGTTTGTGAAATTTACACCAGACAGTGAAGACCTGACTCTGGCTCATCAATACGGGAAAGTGCTTGCAGAAAAAGTTCTTGAACGAAATGTTGTTCAGAACTAAGGTACTATTCATATGCCTCGTGGCTGTATTGGGTTCATGTCAGAGCGAACAGAAATGGGCTGAAGTCTATGGCTCAAAATCACCAAAACCCGCATTGATGTTGACTCGGGGCGCCGACTGGCAAGTGAATTTCAACCTGCCGGAAGGCCTCACTGCTTCTGAATCGTTTGCGCGAAGATACTTCCCGTACCGCATCTACAACTTCAAGAATAACGGAACTGGGGTTGCCGACAGTTTATTTTTCAATTCCCTGAACAACTCGCTCATTCAGTCTGGATTTTCGGTTTATGACGATACAGCTGCCAATCAGTTTCTCCAATATACGGGTCAGAAATTTGTCGTCGAATTCCTTCAACTGTGGATTGAAGAATCAGGAATACCATTTCGCGACACCTTGTTTTTCGACGATGGCACATATCGCTCGTTTGATACCGTTTTAACCCGTTTTAGTATTTCGGTATGGCTCCGGATGAATCCGGTGGATGATACTTTGCTGGCCTCACCTGTGCTTTATGCCGAATTCGAAGTTTCAGATGCCTTTTATGGCATGTGGGAATATAACCTCTCGACCGATATTCACTATTTTAACTACAGCCATTCACCCCTAAATTTTGACGATGCCCTGACCTTATTTCAAAACGCTGGTCATGAAACAGCAACGTATATGGACGATTACTTCCTGAATTTGTTTCTTTTCACTCATAGTCAACACAAGTCAGATGTGTATTTTACCCGCTCGGGTAAAAGAATCAAGGCCGCAGGTAACCGTCGTTTTGTCTTTATTAAGCCTTGAAATAAGACACTGAATCTTCGAAAGCGAGCATCAATTGATTGCAATACATAAAAAACACACCTGATTCCATTGTCAAAAGAGTGGGATTCATTTTTCTGTGATCCTTCGATGGGCTGTTTGCATGCCTCTTGAATGAAAAAGGGCTGCCGAAGCAGCCCTTTGAAAAGAAAACCGTATGATTAGCGAACAATCATGAAAGAACCGGTTATGTTCTCACCGTTGTTGAGCTGAAGATTCAAATAATAAAGCCCTGATGAAAGGCCGGAGATGTCCATTTCCTGAACTGAAGAAGGCATGGCATTGATTGTAGTGACGAGCATTCCCATGTTGTTGAAAATACTGATGACTGAGGCATTTTCGGGAACAGCGATGCTCATTCTGTCGCTTGCGGGGTTCGGAAAAAGGCTAAGGGTTGTTTCGGGAAATTCAGCAACAGCGTCGGGAGTACAATTGTCATTGGGGTCGGCATACACATTAACCGTTGCAATAACGCCTACCAAATTTGTTGATGCACTCCAGTTGTTGACATCGGAGTTGTCGGTATTTGGATCGCACAGCGTTAATGAAGCGCCACCGCCATTTGCTTCGACGGGCCACGGAGAAGCAGGCAGATAGCTGACCGAATCAACCAAAAGACCTGAAGGACTGTTGAGCTTGATAAAAGTACCGCCATTGCTGATTCCCACGGTTGGGCCGGCAATGGATGATACTCCGTAAAATGCATCAACGGCTGAAGGATTTACCGCGATGATGGCGTATTCGCCCGGAGCAATGGAATAGGATGTATTAAAAACCTTAAATGTGGTTCCGTAAGAAATCTTATAGTTGAGCAGATCGACTGCCACAGCGTCGTTGTTGTAAATCTCGATAAATTCGAGACTGTCAGTTCCTGATTCTGGCGGGTTGTACATAATTTCGGTAATCACCAATGCTGCTGAAGTGCTTGATGTATCGAGCAGGATGTTAAAATTGTAAACCTGACTCATTGTGTTTGCATTGAGATCGCTGATATTGCTGACCGAAAGTACCTGAGGAACCCCACTGA
>CAZLHV010000055.1:0-12176 GCA_964559205.1 uncultured Bacteroidaceae bacterium | reverse complement strand
GAGGGGTGGCATGGGTGAGGGTCACCGTATCGGCGTTTATTCCCAGTAAGGCATTGGTGATCGATCCAAGACCCGTGTAGTTGGCTGTATTTTCGCCGCTGATCTGGTCAACGGGTTCATTGAAACGTACTTTCACGGTGGTGAAGTTGGTTGCCCAGGCACTGGTAGGAATTGGTGCTGCGGTATCGGTAGCAGGGGTACAACCTTCACCCGGATCAGCATAAACTGTATAAGTATTGATGACACCAAATGCATTGTGTCCGATGCTCCAGTTACCGGCTACATTATTATCGAGGTTAGGATCACACAGCGAAAGGCTGTAGCCTTGTCCTGCTGCTTCAACCGGCCATGGTGAAGCGTTGAGGTATGACACGGTATCGACCAGCATTCCCGATCCGTTGATTAGTCGGATGAAAGTACCAGGATTGTTGGTGAGCCCGCTTGTTGGTCCCTGAAAGAATGGAACACCGTAAAAGGCATTGGCTTTGGCTGCCTTGATTCCAATAAGAAAATACCCGCCGGCAGGTACCACCTCAGGAGTGGTGAAAGTGTAATTTGTGGAGCTATAGCTTAGGGTATAATTTAGCAGGTTCACATCGGTACTTCCATTGTTGTACAACTCGATGAATTCAAGGCTGTCGGTTCCTGATTCAGGTGGGTTGTACATGATTTCGGTAATCACAATTGCTGCAGCTGTGGTAGAAGTATCGAGCAGCAGAACAAACATTTGTTGGGCAGCCATAACGTTTCCGGCCGTATCTTCAATGCTTTGAATATAAAGGGTATCAGCTACTCCACTGATAAGAGGAGTGGAAAGTGTCAGGGTGACGGTGTCGAGGCTGGATGATAAACTGGCAGTTCCAATTCCGGCAAGCCCGGTGTAGTTGGACGTTGTTTCAGCGGTGACCTGATCGACAGCTTCGCTGAATTTTACTTTTACTGTTGAAAGGTTCAGAGGCCATGCCGACAAAGCCGTAGGCGGAGTGTTGTCGATGGTACCGTAAACCACCTGAAAACACTGGCCTGTGGTCATGAAGTTGCCGGCCGTATCTGCAATGTTGTCGATGCAGATGGTGTCGGGGATGCCCGTCGTGAGTGGGGTGGAGAGCACAATATTCACGCTGTCGAGTCCGGCGGTGCGTGTAGCCGAAACCAAAGTGCCCACACCGGTGTAGTTTGCAGTATTTTCGGCTGAAACACCTACTGCTTCGCTAAACTTCACGATGATCATGGTGTTGGTCACTGCTGTTGCAGCAACTACCGTTGGTGGAATGATATCGGTGGCTGAGGTGGAGGTGGCCACAATGCTGATATTATCGAGACGATTGTTGCCGGTGGAGCTTGAAGCACCGTTGAAGATAATGCGAATGTAGACCGAAGCAGCACCATCTACAGCATTAATTGCGCTCAGGTCGACCGTTTCGAGGGTCCAGGTTGATGTGGTGTTTGCTACAAGTGTGTCGAAAGGAGTGAAGGTGACCCCATCGGTGCTGTATTGGTATATGTGTTGATTGAAACCGGTGCTTGTGCCCCTGGTCGCAAATGACAATACAGGATTCTCATAGTTGGTCATAGAAAATTTGAACACAATGCTTTTGCCATTGGCCGAACTGTTCACAACAGCGATTGCTGAATCGGCAAACGGGGTGATGCGACCATCGTTAAGGGTGGTACCCCCAAAGCCGTTCAGTTCGGTTGTTCCCCCAACTGTCCAGGCTGAGGATCCGTTTGAACCGTCGAGGTAGAGCCCGGCGACACCGTCCTGAAGACCGCTGTCGGCCAGATTGATTGTTTGTGTGTTTGGCGAGGCATGTAATGTGTCGAAATGCCACGAACACAGCAAATTCTGAGACTGCGACAGCAGCGCAGTCATCAAAAAGATTGAGGTGAGAAGAATTTGTTTCATGTTTCTAATGTCTTTAACCTAACAAATATAGGCAGTATATTCCAATTGAATGTAAAAATAAAGTTGTTTTCCCTTAAGTTTTTTGTTATTTGCAAAGGGCAGCTGTTGATTGATGGCCGATATTTCATGATTAGTATAATATATGTTTCTGATTAAATCCCATGATTCAGGGCAGCCTGATCATTGCAGAAGAAGTTTGTTCAGAAATAAACACTGATCAGGATATTTGAAAAATAAGCGTTCAATCGCATGGCAAAGAATCAAAAATAAATTAATACTTTTGGGCACTGAATTAAACTGAAAGAAATCATGAAACACGATGCGCAGATTTTCGACCTGATTGAACAGGAAAAAGCACGTCAGATGCATGGAATTGAACTGATTGCCTCTGAAAATTTTGTCAGCGAACAAGTGCTGCAGGCCATGGGGTCTGTTCTCACAAATAAATATGCTGAGGGCTATCCGGGCAAAAGGTACTATGGCGGATGTCAGATTGTGGATCAAACCGAGCAGCTTGCCATTGACCGTGCCAAAGCGCTTTTCGGTGCCGAATATGCCAATGTACAGCCACATAGTGGAGCGCAGGCAAATGCTGCTGTGTTTTTTGCATGTCTGAAACCTGGTGACACTTTCATGGGACTCGATCTGTCACATGGTGGACATCTCTCGCATGGATCACCGGTGAATCTGAGCGGTATTCTTTATAATCCGGTGGCTTATCATGTAAAAGAAGACAGCGGTTTGGTCGATTATGACGAAATGGAGCAACTGGCACGCCTGCATAAGCCCAAACTTATTGTGGCCGGTGCTTCGGCCTACAGCCGTGACTGGGATTTTGCCCGCATGCGTCAGATAGCCGATTCCATCGGAGCTTTGCTTATGGCCGATATTGCACATCCTGCAGGTCTTATTGCAGCTGGTGTATTAAATAACCCGATCGAACATTGTCATATTGTAACCACCACCACGCATAAAACCCTGCGCGGTCCTCGTGGCGGACTGATTTTGATCGGAAAGGATTTTGAAAATCCATGGGGATTGACCACGCCAAAGGGTCAGATTAAAATGATGTCTGAGATCATGAACAGCGCCGTTTTCCCAGGTCAGCAGGGCGGCCCGCTTGAGCATGTCATTGCAGCAAAAGCAGTGGCGTTTGGGGAAGCCCTGCAGCCCGAATACAAGGAATATATTCAACAGGTTCGGAAGAATGCCACAGCCATGGCCAAGGCATTTATCGACAAAGGCTACCACGTGGTGAGCAACGGCACTGACAATCATCTGATGTTGATTGATCTTCGGGCAAAATTTCCTGAACTGACCGGAAAGAAAG
The DNA here is from genome assembly GCA_964559205.1 of uncultured Bacteroidaceae bacterium. GTDB lineage: Bacteria > Bacteroidota > Bacteroidia > Bacteroidales > DTU049 > GWF2-43-63. The sequence goes on along the minus strand of CAZLHV010000055.1, from coordinate 8,940 downwards.
CCGAAAACACCCTTGTGCTTGCCGATATTACCATTAATAAAAACATGGTGCCATTCGATTCGCGAAGCCCTTTCATGACTTCTGGCATTCGGGTGGGAACTCCTGCTATTACTACTCGTGGACTTAAAGAAGATCAGATGGCAATCATTGTCGATTTGATCGACGAGGTGTTATCAGATCCCGAAAACGAATCGGTCATTGCATCTGTACGAAGCCGAGTGAATGTGCTCATGAAAGACTACCCGCTTTTTGCATGGTAATTGCTTTCGAATCATTCGTTTTTTTCATTTAGTACCTGTTGATAGGATTTGAATTTCTTTCAGGATATGTATTGTGCACATGTTGCCCATCAGTTTTCTGTTTAATGAATGCTGTGTACTGAACAAGAGATGCAAAGCCTTAATTTTGCCAAAATTAGCTGGAATCTCGAACGAAAACCCGCCCTGAGCATGCCGGTTTATTGATTTCATAGGCCAGCAGTTTTGTGTTGTTTTCGTGTTTTCTATTATCTTTGACCATGCAAAAGAAAACACTGTTGATCATGCGTCATGGAAAAGCGGCCTTTTCTGCGCCCGACTCCGATGACTTTTCACGAAATTTGCTTCCTTTGGGACAAAAGCGTACCATCAGGATTGCCAGAGAGCTGATGGTGAAAAAGGCCGTTCCTCAACTTATCATTTCGAGTCCTGCAGCCAGAGCGCATGAGACTGCCCTGCTTGTTGCTGGGGAACTGGGTCTTGGCACCGAAAAGGTCATTACCAACGAGAATCTGTATTTCAGATCAGTGAACGATTATTTCGATGCACTTTACACTGCGCCTGAAGAGGTCAGCGTTCTGATGATTACCGGCCATAACCCATTGGTGACAGAGTTCGCAAATTTCTTTCTGAAGCAGAAAATCGAAAGTCTGCCCACCAGCGGGGTGGTGGCTTTGCAAAGTGATGCCGTTTCCTGGCCTGAGTTTGTGATTTCATATCGCAAAGCATTGTTTTACTTAGTACCGAAACAGCTTGAGCATGAAAAATAGTTTCTTTATCAACCACGAGCTTTATGTGAACCGGGAGCTGAGCTGGCTCGATTTCAATGACCGGGTGTTGCAGGAGGCCGAAGATGCCAATTTGCCGTTGCTTGAAAGAATCAGGTTTTTGGGAATTTTTTCGAATAATCAGGATGAGTTTTTCAGGGTTCGGGTGGCCACGCTGAAGCGCATTGTCAGGTTCAGAAAAACATCGGAGTATGAGTACAGCCAGCATTACAGCCCGGATAAAATTCTGACCGAAATCACCCGGCGCATTGTCGGACAGCAGAAGCGGCTTATTCATATCTACCGTCATATCACAGGGGAACTGGCCCGCGAAGGCATTTATGTGGTGAATGAAAAAGAAATAAAGTTTGCTGAACATAAAGCTTTCATCGCCTCATATTTCAACAATAAGCTCAGGACATTTATTTTTCCGATCATCATGAAGAACTATAATGCTACTAGTGTTCTTCGTGACAAGTCCATTTATCTGGCTGTTGAAATGAGCCGTTCGGACAAGAAGCAACAGTCAGATTACTCACTGATTGAAGTCCCTGCCGAACAGCTTTCGCGATTTGTGGTCCTGCCCGAAGTGAAGGGAAACAAGTATGTGATGTTTATTGACGATATTATCCGCTACAATCTGAGCAATATTTTCAAGAGTTTCGATTACCAGAATTACAGGGCGTACACCATCAAGTTCACGCGTGATGCAGAGCTTGAAATCGATAATGATATTTCCCGCAGTTTCATGGAGATTATTTCCGATAGCCTGAAACAACGCAAGACAGGCAATCCGGTTCGTTTTGTGGTTGACCGTGATATGCCGGAAGACATGTTGTCGTTTTTTAAGAAAAAGATTGGTATCACACATGAGGACACGCTTGTGTCTGGGGGCCGATATCATAATTTCAAGGATCTGATGGATTTTCCAGATCTCGGCAAAGGGCACATGAAGTTTCCTCCGATGCCACCGCTGACGCATCAGAGACTTGAAAAGACCAATAGTGTGTTTTCTGAATTGAAGCAAAAGGATATCCTGCTATGTTTTCCTTATCATTCTTTCAAGTATGTAATTGATTTTCTGCGCGAGGCATCGATTGACCCGGCTGTAAAAAGCATCAGGATGACCATTTACCGAATAGGAAAGAATTCCAATGTAATCAATGCTTTGATTAATGCCGCAAGGAACGGAAAGCATGTCACCGTGTTTATGGAACTGCAGGCCCGATTTGACGAGGAGACGAATATATACTGGAGCACCAGGCTTCAGGACGAAGGCGTGAGGGTTATTCAAAGCATTCCGGGTTTGAAAGTGCACGCAAAACTGATTTCGGTCACCAGAACCGAAGGACGAAAAGAGATGATCTACACCAATGTTGGGACAGGAAATTTTAACGAATTCACTGCCTCAATTTATTCAGATGTCAGTATTATGACGGCCAATCAGCGCATTGGCAGTGAAGTGGAAATGGTTTTTGAAATGTTCGAAGCCAGCTACAGGAATTTTACATTTGAGCATCTGAAGGTGTCGCCAATGGGCATGAGACCCTTTGTTGAAGGGCTGTTTGATGAACTCATCCGTTCGGCCTCGGCTGGCGAAGAAGCTTACATTTGCATCAAGCTGAACAATATTGTTGACGAGCGCATTGCCAATAAAATCTATCAGGCTGCCCATGCAGGAGTAAAAATCGACATCATTGCCCGAGGTATGTGTGTATTGCAGCCACTGCGCGAGAATCTCCGGATTATCAGCATCGTAGGAAGGTATCTTGAGCACAGCCGAATTATTTATGTCCGCTGCGGAAAGAAGGAACGGGTGTTTATCACATCGGCCGATTGGATGAAACGAAATCTCGATCATCGCATCGAAGTGATGTGTCCGGTGCTTGATCCGGCCGCCGCCGCCGCACTGAAGGATATGCTGATGATACAACTCTCGGACAACCAGAAAGCGCGATTTGTGAATGGGAAGAAGAACAATACTTTTATCAAGAATGAATTGCCTCCCATTGACTCGCAAAGCGAAATTTATCGCAGGCTTCAAGGTAACGATCTTGGAAAATGAGATTTGCGGCAATCGATATTGGATCAAATGCCGTAAAATGCCTTGTGGCCTCGGTTGCAGATCATTCAGGCTCTTATAAAGTGATCAGGGAAATGTATGCACGTGTTCCGTTGAGGCTGGGCACCGATGTTTTTGATCATGGCAGCATACTGAATCAAACCCGGTTGGATTTGATTGAAGCTGTGAAAGCATTTTCGATGCAAATCAAACTGTGGAAAGTCGGCGATGCCCTGATTGGAGCCACTTCGGCTATGCGCGATGCTAAAAACGGGAAAGAGATTCTGGAGGAGCTTCACCGGGCGACAGGATTGCCTGCACGAATCATCCCCGGCCGTGAAGAAGCCATGCTTGTTGCCGATATGTATCGATATATCGAGGCTGGAGATGCCGGCCGGCTGGTGGTAGATGCCGGTGGCGGAAGTACTGACATCACTTTTATTTCCGGACAGCTTGCACCCGTGTCAGAGAGCTTCCGGATTGGCGCAGTACGTATGCTGATGCATGGTTTTCCTGAGCAGGAGTTTCGTCGCATGTACCGTTTCATCGACAAGCACCGCAAGCCCGATCATCTATTGCTTATTGGAAGTGGCGGTAACATTCATGCCTTATGCAGCCATTTTTCACGGGCTGCCCGAAATGAGCTCAGTCTGAACGAGCTCGATCATGCATGGAAAGAACTACGGGGGCTTAGACCGGAAGAACGAGTGAACCGGCACCAGATCAGCTCCGACAGAGCCGATGTGATTGTTCCGGCCGCCGAAATATTTCTCAACATCATGAAGCACCTTGGTGTGAACCGTTTGCGAGTCCCGGGGGCTGGCTTGGCCGACGCTCTTGTGCTCAGACAATTTCTCAGACTTCGTTCGTAGAACAAATTCGCATATCTTTGTGATATGAACCATCCACGCGAATTATTTTTTCGCCATGTGGCGCAGACTTCGCCTGAGCCGCTGGCCCTGCACATTGTATCGGCTGATGGCTGCTATCTGAACGATGCCAACGGAAAGGCCTATCTGGATATGATTTCAGGCATTTCGGTATCGTCGGTCGGACATCATCACCCTGCGGTGATAAGCGCCGTGACGGAGCAACTAAACAGGCATACGCATTTAATGGTCTATGGCGAGTTCATTCAGGAAACGCAAACCCGGCTTGCGGCTGAACTGGCAAAACGCCTGCCCGGTAGCATCGATGCTGTCTATTTTGTTAACAGTGGCGCCGAAGCCATTGAAGGAGCGCTGAAATTAAGCAAGCGCTTCACAGGACGTTTCAGAATGCTTTCGTTCGAAAACGCATATCATGGCAGCACCCATGGCGCTTTAAGCATGATGGGAAGCGAAGAATACAAAAATAGTTTCAGACCCCTGCTGCCCGGAGTGAGTCATTTACGCTACAATTGTTTAGAAGATCTTGATGAAATTACCAGCGAGGTGGCGGCGGTGTTGGTTGAACCTGTGCAGGCCGAAGCTGGGGTGATATTGCCGGTGAAAGGTTTTTTGGAGAAATTGCGGCAAAAGTGCAGCGAAACAGGAACATTGCTGATCTTCGACGAGGTACAGACCGGATTTGGTCGCACCGGGACATTTTTTGCATCGGAACACAGCGGGGTGGTACCCGATATTGTGGTGATGGCCAAAGCACTTGGTGGTGGATTTCCTCTGGGAGCTTTTGCTGCAAAGGGTTCACTCATGCAGGCGCTTACGCATCAACCGGTGCTGGGGCACATTACCACCTTTGGCGGACATCCGGTTTCATGTGCTGCATCGCTGGCTACCATTGGGGTGATTGAACAGGAAAAACTTGTGGAGCGAGTTTCCGTGGCCGAAAAGCGTTTCGAATCATTGCTTCAGCAGTTGCCTTTGGTGAAGGCGTTTCGACATGCCGGATTGCTGATGGCCTTGGAATTTGAATCGTTTGAAATCAACCGGAGGGTCATACAAATTTTGTTGGAAAAAGGAGTAATCAGCGACTGGTTTTTGTTTGCGCCCCATTGTTTGAGGCTGGCGCCACCTCTGGTGATTGGCGACGAAGACATTGATCGGGTCTGTGCGCTGATTCGAGAAAGCACCGAAATGTGCGCGATGGAACTGGGATTGTAGTTGGCATGCTAAAGGCGTGCAGGCAGTTATTGATCATATGCTGATGCGATGATTTACTGATGTGCTGATTTGGTGATGTGCTGATGTGCTGATTTAGTGATGTGCTGATGCGGTGATGTGCTTATTTACCGATGTGCTAATTTGCTGATTCTTCAACTTTTTACTTTTATCTTTTTACTTTTATCTTGAAAAATTGTTGATTTCGATTCGAATGCAGTTTTCCCTTTGTATAGTAAATGGATCTTCAAGATACTTCAAAGCCAGCCACAGCGCCGCAAAATGGTTTTCCAAACAGGAACTGGCACAGAAATACGTCCAAAAATTACTGGAATCGTTAGAATTTTGCCCGGAAATAAACAAAATAATGACCCGATGAAGGGAATTGTCTAAATGAATTATGTTTTATATCACTATTGTCAGGTTTATCCTGACAAATTAACTATGAAAGATAATATTTTTGGCTAATTAAGGCAATAATCTCAATTATCTTTTGTATCATTGCTGTCAGGTTTATCCTGACATTACTGCTATGAAAAACAAATACATCTCAACGCAATCAAACGAGCTTCTGACATATTTCAGCGGACAGAACAGGCTTTGCTTTGATTATAAGCTGGCATACAATGCACTGCCAGGTTCCAAAGCAAGTGCGGTCAGAGAGCTGCTTAGCGATATGACAAAACGGGGGCTCTTAATGCGTTTGAAAGAAGGTGTTTATTACATCATTCCTTATGAGCAAAATGCCGAAAACTTTATGCCCGACTGGCATTTGATTGCAGAGCATATGGTAAATGAGGCCAATCATTACATTGGATATTATTCCGCTTTGCAAATTCACAACCTGATTACACAGCCATCATTGAAAGAACAGATTGTGGTATCGAAGCAGGTACGTCCGTCTGAAATCAAAATTAAAGATGTCCCCTTTCAGTTTATTTATCACAACGAGAAACATTTTTTCGGCGCAAAGAAAATCTGGATTGACAGTTACAACAAAGTTCTTTGTTCCGATTTGGAAAAAACAATTATTGACTGCTTGTTCAGGCCTGATTATGCGGGAGGCATAGTTGAAGTGGCAAGGGCAATTTATGTTTCAAAAGACAAAATCAAATACGACACATTGCTGGAATACGCAAAGAAATTTGATTCGCAAGCTGTAATAAAACGACTGGGTTTTGTTTTGGAAATGCTGGACATTCATTCTGAAATTATTGACGACCTTCAAAAAATGAAAACAGCTTCCTATGTGTTGCTTGACACTGAATTGCCCAAATTTGGCAAGCGTAACAGCCGTTGGAGCATTCAACAAAATCTGGAAACGGAAACGATTAAATCTTCCATATACGCATGATTAGACCCGGAGAAATACAACAAAGAGCAAGGGTTATAGGTGTTCGTGACCAACAAATTGAAAAGGATTACATCCTTTCCTGGATTCTATCAGGTATTGCTAAACACGGGCAACTGTCAAAAGAAATTGTATTCAAAGGCGGCACAGCTTTGAAAAAAGTATATTTTGAAGACTATCGATTTTCGGAAGACCTTGATTTCACATTGTTGAATAACGAGATAACCAACGCTCAGATTTTTAAATATTTTAGAGAAGTATTTGAATACATTAGGGAAGAAGCCAATATTCCGCTCGAAATAATTGACAACAACGAGCATGAAGATAGCGGCATCAACTTTTACATTAGCTACATTGGCCCATTAGGCGGACAAGGGAACAATAAGCGGGTAAAAGTTGATATTTCACGAAGCGAACAACTGGTCTTTGAACCAGTTCTGAAAGCTGTTTTCATAAGCTATAGTGACTTGGAAGAACATCGACTTTTGTCTTATTCATTAGAGGAAGTTCTGGTTGAAAAAATGCGTTCGGTGATGCAAAGGATGCAGGCAAGAGATTTTTTCGACATCTGGTATTTGCTGGAAGAACATGGTATGGATGCAGATTTTTACATAAAAGAATTTGAAGCCAAGTGTAAAAGCAAAGATTTACAACATACAGATTTTGTCATAAAACTCACCGAAAGACTGCCTCAATACAAAGGCAGATGGCAAAGCTCTTTATGTGAACAAATAAGAAACCTGCCTGACTTTGATCGGGTTGAACGGGAAGTAAAAAAGCATGTAAAGAGATTGAAAAAATGATCCGGTGCTGGAATACCGGCTCTTTTTGTCGTTTTAATCTGATTAATAATTTTTTCAGTGGTGCATAAATAAACAGTCGTAAAAACATGACCCGAACTCGAAGAAGATGAATTTTTCGACGGACGGAACAAAAAAACTTACTACATTAGCACCCCTGACGGATTAAGCGCAATGAAAATTGTTAACACCACAGCCGGACAAACAGATGAGAATCTGTATTATGTTGCCACCGATTTTCAGGGCAGCATTTGCGGGCTTATGGACGAAGCCGGCGTCATGCTGCAGGAATATAGTTACGACGCATGGGGCGCGCGCCGCGATCCAGCCACCTGGCAAAACTACACCCAAACCCAACTCACCACATATAGCTCATCACTCATAACCGACAGAGGTTATACGGGTCATGAAATGCTGGATATGTATGGATTGATAAACATGAATGGCCGCATGTATGATCCCCTCGTGGGCCGCTTTCTGAGCGCCGATCCAGTGGTGCAAACGGCAGGTGGCAGTCAGGCCTACAATGCTTACAGCTATGCACTGAACAATCCATTAAAATATACCGACCCGACAGGGTATCTGGTTTCGGGCGGGATTTATTCGCCGGATATGCAAGGTGTTAATAGTCAATTGCAATGGAAAAACTACAATTACCAAAACGAATTGTATGGGCGGCAGGAGTATTGGCAAAGCGGCGGCTCAAATTTGACAAGAATTCAAAACTATGGTGGAGGCTTTGGTGCTGTTTGGGACGGGGCAAATCATGAGTCTGCAACCATTTTTCTTCCAAACAGCATGTTTGGAGATGGGTCATATTATGTGAATTCAATTGTGCCAACTCCACTTCTTGCCGAAGCATTAGCTGTTAAGTATTCGGCATATGATTTGGCAACGGGATTTTTTAATGGCACCATTGGCTGGAATTCGCAAACAGGGTTTGCAACAGTTGCATTGCTGCAAGCACAAGGTTTAAATTATGCGACATTGAATGGGGAAAGAGATTTGTTTTTTGATGAAAATGATTATATTCGAATGGCACAATTAGGGTTAAACACAACTGGTATATATTCGGGACTCAACGAATATAATCGAGTTGTTGGCGATCTTTGGAAGAGTGCAAGGACGGGGAAATGGTATGAAATTAATAAAAGGCCAAATCGATTTACAGGGTCAAGAGATCAAATTGTGAATGGAGCAAAGTTTTATAGGCGTATTGGGAAAGGTGTTTTTTGGCTTTCAACAGGACTTTCGTTTTATTCAGGAGTTGAAGCAGCAATAGATGGTGACTATGAAACTGCTGCAAAGTCTGGTTTAGACATAGCAATTGGGTATCTTTCAATGACTGGTCCTATTGGTTTTGGCATTGGAGTATGTTATTTCATATTGAATGAAATGACAAATATGCAAACACATCCTAACCTCTATTATGTTGATCCGCTCATCATTCAACCCGACAACACCAGATTTATTCAAAAATACTACTGAAATATGCTTGAATTGTTAAAATACTTTCATTACAGAAATGCCCAAATCATTCGAAAAATGTCAGGTGATAAGGGTGATCCCGAATTTAGTGCGATGCTCGGAGTGTCAATATTTGT
>CAZLHV010000054.1:11280-16219 GCA_964559205.1 uncultured Bacteroidaceae bacterium | reverse complement strand
GACTTGTGAGTATTTGCGAATTCGAAAGCCACAAGATTGAAATAGAGATTGAAGGCAAAAGGAGAACAAAAACAATTGGCCCAAAAGTGTGCCCTAAGTCTTCTCCCCTTTTTCAGGAGTTTAAAATCTGGCAAGTTTTAAATAACCTTGAGATTTCGGAGAGAAAAACAGGTTTGGTGCGACCACTAGAACCCGAAGAAAAAAACATTCTCTTCTCGGAGCTCATGTTTAAAAAGAAACTTAAGAAAACTCAGGTTTTAAAACTTCTTTTCAACAATTTTCGCGAGCTGGATTTGAATTATGAAGACATTGAAGGCAATAGAACGATGGCTACTCTTTATGAAGCCTACAACCGAATTATAGAGCTAAGCGGTCACGGAGAACACGATTTTGATTCGATGAGTGCGTCAGAAATCAAGAGTCTTGTTTTTACCGTTTTTTCAGCATTGGAAATAAACACAGAGATACTTACATTTAGTGCAGATTCTGAAGAATACGACAAGCAAAGTGCCTTTTTACTTTGGCATTTGCTATACTCGTATGAAGGCGATAATTCGCCAACAGGCAATGATAAGCTTGTTCACAAGTTGCAGCAGCGCTATGGCTTCGAAAGAAATTATGCCATAGTGCTTGCCAACATTTCATTCCAAGACGATTACAGCAGTTTAAGCTCAAAGGCAATTCGCAAAATACTCCCATTTCTCCAAGGTGGAAATAAATACAGCGACGCATGTGAATATGCGGGATATAGGCACTCAAAAAGCTCTCTTACTAAGGAAGAGCTTGATAAAAAAGAACTGAAAAATCAATTGGCCATACTTCCGAAAAACAGTTTGCGAAATCCCGTTGTGGAGAAAATCCTGAATCAAATGATTAATGTGGTTAACACCATATCAGAAAAATTCGGAAAACCAGATGAGATTCGCATTGAACTTGCCCGAGAGTTGAAGAAAAATGCAAAGGAACGTGAAGAGCTTACGCGTTCAATGAACGAAAATAGCATAGAACACGAAAAGTACAGAACTATCTTAAGTAAGGAATTTGGATTAACCCATGTAAGTCGTAATGACATTATCAGATATAAACTCTATTTGGAATTAGCTCCTAGAGGGTATAGAACACTTTATTCTGACACCTATATTCCACAGGAAAAGCTGTTTGGGAAAGAATTTGACATTGAACACATCATACCGCAATCGCGATTGTTTGATGATTCATTCAGCAATAAAACACTCGAAAAGCGCGAAGTGAATATCGAAAAAGACAATGATACTGCTTACGACTATATGTTGAAAAAATATGGTGAAACGGCTATGGAACAGTATCTTGAGAGGGTTGAAACGCTTTTCGGTAATGACATTCGAAAGAAAGCAAAGCTTAAAAAACTCAAAATGAAAGGGAGCGAAATCCCTGACGGGTTTATCGAGCGCGACATAAGAGACACACAATATATTGCACGAAAAGCTAAAACCATACTAGAAGAAATGGTGCGACAGGTTGTTTCAACCTCAGGTTCTGTTACCAGCCGTTTGCGCGAAGACTGGCAATTAATTGACGTGATGCAAGAGCTAAACTGGGATAAATATGATGTGTTGGGTTTAACCGAAACATTTGAAGGTAGAGATGGACAGCGAATCAGGCATATCAAAGATTGGACAAAGCGCAACGACCACCGACATCATGCCATGGATGCCTTAACCATTGCCTTTACAAAACACAATCACATCCACTACTTGAATAATTTGAATGCTCACCTTGACAAAACAAGCGTGATTTACGCGATTCAGCAAAAAGAACTCTATCGCGACGAACGAGGAAAATTGAGATTTAAACCTCCAATGCCTCTTGATGAGTTTCGCGCAGAGGCCAAAAGCCATTTAGCCAGCACCCTAGTATCAATAAAAGCAAAAAACAAGGTTGTAACCTCAAACATCAATACCTCCAAAGGAACCGATGGGAAAAATCGAAAAAAGCAAATGACTCCTCGCGGGCAACTGCATTTGGAAACCGTGTATGGGAGCATTGAACAATATGTTACCCATGAAGAGAAAGTGGGTTCTCAATTCAATGAAGAGCACATAGCTCGTGTTGCAAAGAAATCGCATCGAGAAGCCATGCTTACGAGGCTGGCCGAGTTTGACAATGATCCGAAACTTGCATTCACAGGAAAGAATAGTCTTGAAAAAAATCCACTTTGGCTTGACGAGCTGCACACAACTAAGGTGCCCGAGAAAGTAAAGTTGGTTGGAGTCGAAAAAATATACACCATTCGAAAAGACATCACTCCAGATTTAAAAATCGAAAAAGTTGTTGACCCAAAAATAAGACTCATTCTAGAGGAACGACTGAAAGAATTTGGTGGCGATCCTAAAAAAGCCTTCTCGAATTTAAGCGAGCAACCAATTTGGCTTAATAAGGAAAAAGGCATATCCATTAAACGTGTTACCATTACTGGCATTAGCAATGCCATTGCCCTGCATGACAAAAAGGACAAAGAGGGTCGTTTTGTTTTAGACAAAGAGGGTCGCAAACAAGCCGTAGATTTTGTAAACACTGGAAACAATCACCATGTGGCCATCTATCGCGACGAGCAGGGCAACTTACAAGAGAATGTTGTTTCGTTTTTCGAGGCCACCACAAGAGCAAACCAAGGCCTACCTATTGTTGATCGCGATTATCGAAAAGCCGAGGGTTGGACATTCCTATTCACGATGAAACAGAACGAATACTTTGTTTTTCCCAACGAGAAAACGGGGTTCAATCCAAATGAAATTGATTTGCTGAATCCCGAAAACTACCATTTAATTAGCCCCAATTTGTTTAGAGTACAAACAATGTCAAAAGTAATGTATGGAAACAGTATTATTAGGGATTACAAGTTTAGACACAATTTTGAAACAACTGTGAAGGATGTCAAAGAACTTCAGAACATTACGTATAAACAATATAAATCGCTAGATTTTGCAAACAGCATTGTGAAAGTCAGAATAAACCACATTGGTCAAATTGTTTCCATAGGCGAGTATTGAACCGAATTAGTACTTGAGAAAATAAACACATAAAACCAAAACGGTTTTCTTCCGTTAAAATGAAGTAAAAATTGTTTTAATGATTAAGAAAACCATTTACATCGGTCACGAAGCGCGCCTTTGTCTGAAACATGGTCAACTGCTCATCGAGAAGCAAAGTGCCAGTGGAGTTGGGTTAACGCAAAACACCGTGCCGGTGGAAGACATCGGGATTCTGATTATTGACCATTTTCAGGTTTCGGTTTCGCACGGCATCATGGAAGCCCTCATTGAGAACAATGCCGCGATGCTAACCTGCAACGAGAAACACATGCCGCATGGCTTGGTGTTGCCCATGGATGCAAACAGCACCTTCACCGAAAAGTTGCGACATCAAATTGCGGCCAGCGAACCCCTTAAAAAGCAATTGTGGCGGCAAACCGTCGAATCTAAAATTGGCAATCAGTTGGCTTTGCTTAAAAAACTGGGCAAAGAATCGCCCAAGCTGGAACACTTGATGAAGAATGTGAAAAGTGGCGACACTGGCAACGCAGAAGGACAGGCCGCAGCAACTTATTGGCCCATGCTGTTTGAAGAGATTGAATCCTTCACGCGTGGTCGCTACGATATGCCTCCGAACAATCTGTTGAATTATGGTTATGCCATCTTGCGTTCTGTGATTGCCCGCAATTTGGTGGGTAGTGGCATGTTGCCAGCACTGGGCATTCATCACCGCAACAAATACAACGCGTTTTGTTTGGCCGACGACATCATGGAGCCCTATCGGCCTTTCGTGGATCAGCTGGTGGTGGATATGATACGGGAGCCCGAATTCGATTGCCCCGAGGAGTTGAGTAAGGAACTCAAAGTGAAGCTGCTTCAGGTTCCTGTTATTGACGTGCTTATGGCTGGAAGCAACAGCCCTCTCATGGTGGCTGCACAGCGAACCACCGCCAGTTTGATGCGATGTTTTGAGGGCGAAAGCCGTAAAATCATGTACCCCGATTTGTGATGGTGCAGCCTTGGCTGTTGACCGAAAAACACGGAGAAGCCAAAAACTGAATTTGTAATAAACATGAGCCGATTATCCGAAACCGAACGTTTAAACGCCTACCGTATTATGTGGCTATTTGTCTATTTCGATTTGCCGGTCGAAACAAAAGACCAGCGACGCGCCTACACAGCTTTTCGCAAAGGGCTCCTCAAAGATGGTTTCTCCATGATACAATACAGCATTTATGCAAGGCATTGCGCCAGTATCGAAAATGCCGAAGTACACCGGCGAAGAGCAAAAGCAGCCATCCCGCGCGATGGCGAAGTGATTTTGTTTATCATGACCGATAAGCAATTTGGGCAAATGGAGTTTTATAAAAGTTCGGGGGCTGTAAATAGACCCAACACCCCGCAGCAACTGGAATTGTTTTAATCAATGACATTTCATTGCCCAAAAAGTAGCGTGGTAGAAATAAAAAAACCGTTCAGAGTCACATCCAAACGGTTAATAATCACAACAGTTTTTTTATTCTAATATTCGACTTAAACAGTTTTTATCCAGCGCATTAAGTGGGGGTATACTGTTGCAAATATCGTGGATTCAAAGAACTAAAGCAAATCACAACTGTGCATTTTGGTTTTGTTTTGGTATAATAACTGTTGCAAATATCGTGGATTCAAAGAACTAAAGCAAATCACAACACAGCCATGAAAAACATCACTGACTCGGGACTGTTGCAAATATCGTGGATTCAAAGAACTAAAGCAAATCACAACCGAAAAGGAAAACGTTTCTCCTTCGACATTACTGTTGCAAATATCGTGGATTCAAAGAACTAAAGCAAATCACAACACACAATTATATATATTGCTCAGCAACGTTACTGTTGCAAATATCGTGGATTCAAAGAACTAAAGCAAATCACAACAAGATCCGT
>CAZLHV010000054.1:8126-11180 GCA_964559205.1 uncultured Bacteroidaceae bacterium | reverse complement strand
CAACCCAAGACTGTTGCAAATATCGTGGATTCAAAGAACTAAAGCAAATCACAACAAGATCCGTTATGGTTCGTCCAACCCAAGACTGTTGCAAATATCGTGGATTCAAAGAACTAAAGCAAATCACAACGTGGGTTTTCAGTGCGGCCGCTCGTGCCAAACTGTTGCAAATATCGTGGATTCAAAGAACTAAAGCAAATCACAACCACATCGAGCAAATACACTGAGAAGGGTATACTGTTGCAAATATCGTGGATTCAAAGAACTAAAGCAAATCACAACTTAATGGCACTGTAATTTACAGGACTATTAACTGTTGCAAATATCGTGGATTCAAAGAACTAAAGCAAATCACAACAGTATTCTGCTAACATTATTGCTATATCAAACTGTTGCAAATATCGTGGATTCAAAGAACTAAAGCAAATCACAACCTTCGCGCCCATGGGCTGTGTTCGCCATTGACTGTTGCAAATATCGTGGATTCAAAGAACTAAAGCAAATCACAACACTAAAGGCATTTGCTATACCATGTGTTAGACTGTTGCAAATATCGTGGATTCAAAGAACTAAAGCAAATCACAACATTGAAAGCCACAGGCGCAATCATCCGCTTACTGTTGCAAATATCGTGGATTCAAAGAACTAAAGCAAATCACAACTGGAAGTATTGCATAGAACAGTGTGCAGAAACTGTTGCAAATATCGTGGATTCAAAGAACTAAAGCAAATCACAACGAGCAGGTGAACGCGTGGCGGCGAGGATCGACTGTTGCAAATATCGTGGATTCAAAGAACTAAAGCAAATCACAACACCAATGAAAACACAAATCCATTACCCAAAACTGTTGCAAATATCGTGGATTCAAAGAACTAAAGCAAATCACAACGAAAGGGGATTCCATGGTTTCATGGTGGGACTGTTACAAATATCGTGGATTCAAAGAACTAAAGCAAATCACAACACCATTCTTGGAGTTATGGAAATAATACCACTGTTGCAAATATCGTGGATTCAAAGAACTAAAGCAAATCACAACATGGCGCCAACGATATACATAATGGTCGCACTGTTGCAAATATCGTGGATTCAAAGAACTAAAGCAAATCACAACAAAAAACAAAAATTCATCATTCGCACAGAACTGTTGCAAATATCGTGGATTCAAAGAACTAAAGCAAATCACAACGATACATTGACTGGGCAACAGATAGATATAACTGTTGCAAATATCGTGGATTCAAAGAACTAAAGCAAATCACAACTACCGGGCTGCCATAACCGTGGATCCATAACTGTTGCAAATATCGTGGATTCAAAGAACTAAAGCAAATCACAACCTTGGTGGCCTTGCTCATATTGCTCTCGGACTGTTGCAAATATCGTGGATTCAAAGAACTAAAGCAAATCACAACTATCATGAACGTATTGCCTTGTGTAACGTTACTGTTGCAAATATCGTGGATTCAAAGAACTAAAGCAAATCACAACAGCCCGAACCGATTTAACAACCGATGGCGAACTGTTGCAAATATCGTGGATTCAAAGAACTAAAGCAAATCACAACCCACTTTGAAAAGCAGTGCAATACAACGAACTGTTGCAAATATCGTGGATTCAAAGAACTAAAGCAAATCACAACAAAATGATTGAAATATTTAAACTTGAATACACTGTTGCAAATATCGTGGATTCAAAGAACTAAAGCAAATCACAACCTGGGTCTTTCATGGCTATTCGTTTTCCTGACTGTTGCAAATATCGTGGATTCAAAGAACTAAAGCAAATCACAACGCATCCTCAAACGAATCGGAAGGCTCGTCACTGTTGCAAATATCGTGGATTCAAAGAACTAAAGCAAATCACAACCGGCGAGAATTTATATCTGAACATGCGCGTTACTGTTGCAAATATCGTGGATTCAAAGAACTAAAGCAAATCACAACAATACACTCCGTACTCGAATATTAAGACCGACTGTTGCAAATATCGTGGATTCAAAGAACTAAAGCAAATCACAACACACATTCAAAGTGGATTTGAAGTTAATGAACTGTTGCAAATATCGTGGATTCAAAGAACTAAAGCAAATCACAACGAGTAGGGAGCTTGAAGGTTTCAGCTATTAACTGTTGCAAATATCGTGGATTCAAAGAACTAAAGCAAATCACAACACTACATTTACAATATGGAAAATGAAATAAACTGTTGCAAATATCGTGGATTCAAAGAACTAAAGCAAATCACAACGGGGCACGGAGTCGGGTGCGAAAGGACAAAACTGTTGCAAATATCGTGGATTCAAAGAACTAAAGCAAATCACAACTATCACATAGCAAAGAAAAAATATGAGAAAACTGTTGCAAATATCGTGGATTCAAAGAACTAAAGCAAATCACAACAGAAGCGGCACCCGTTCCTCACTAACAGTTACTGTTGCAAATATCGTGGATTCAAAGAACTAAAGCAAATCACAACAGGGCATCACTCTCGAACTGAAAACAAACGACTGTTGCAAATATCGTGGATTCAAAGAACTAAAGCAAATCACAACTGCTTTGTAATGGTCGTTTTTTTGCAGCACACTGTTGCAAATATCGTGGATTCAAAGAACTAAAGCAAATCACAACCCGCATGCAATGTCAGGCATCAGAACATCGACTGTTGCAAATATCGTGGATTCAAAGAACTAAAGCAAATCACAACACTTTCGTTTATGGCAATAACGACCTCAAAACTGTTGCAAATATCGTGGATTCAAAGAACTAAAGCAAATCACAACGGTTCCGCGCTTGTAGCAAACAGAATCCGGACTGTTGCAAATATCGTGGATTCAAAGAACTAAAGCAAATCACAACGATATCGGTATTGTTGTTAAACTATTCCGGACTGTTGCAAATATCGTTAAATCAAAGAACCATATTTGTAAAACCATTTTCAAATCAAGTATATGAATTGCAGTTCTTTCTATCAAGTTCGGTAGTATAATAATTGTCACTTATACATTTCTGAATAATTTGAAGGTGTTATTTCTAAACTATGGTGTCAGGTTG
>CAZLHV010000054.1:0-8116 GCA_964559205.1 uncultured Bacteroidaceae bacterium | reverse complement strand
TAAACAGATTTCTCCACGCCAAGTGATGTGTACTTAAAATAAATGGATGCATACTCTCCAGATACAGATTGCGAACCATACGACACCTTAACACTTGCGTTTCCGGATCCGCTCAGTGGTGTTACGTCAAGCGATTGGATAGGATCTATGCCATTGGCAGGATAAATGGTCCAGTCAGTATTACTTTCAACCTCAATGTAAAATACACCCGAGCCCGATCCGATGTCTTTATTTGTAGGACTAACAGTCAATACGCCTTCTTGTTCAGGCTCATCTTTTTTACAAGCAGCAGCAGTTATTACCACTAATGAGATTGCGAACAATAACTTTTTCATTTTTAAACTATTTAAGCAATAATAACACAAAGATATTGAAAAGATGAACACTGAACAACACTCATTGTGTTAAAACGAGGCAAAAGACTAGGTTACACATCACAGGTTTCGTTATGAAATCTGGCGATACTTACTGTTGCAAAAATCATTAAATCAAAGAATTCGTTGGTTTTTGTAAAAATAGAATTGCCCGATGTCCAGTAACAGCCAATTTGATCAAGAAGGACATGAGTGACATCACAAAAGTTGTGGAAAATTTTGCGCAAGTTAACAAAGGCGACAAAAAAAATAACTAATCTATTTGCTGTAATGTGAAGGCCATGTTGCAGCCGCAACTGTTTCGTTCAGGGGATCAACTGTTTTAATGCAATTAATTCTTTACTTTTGTCAAAAACTCACTGATGAGAAATTTGATATTTTTTGTGCTTGCAATGACAGGTTTTTGTGCTGTGGCACAGGTAATCCATCCGCCCATTGGGAGGGTTTCGACTCCTGAGGATGCCGATTTGAAGCTGACTCTGGTTGCAAGATTGCACAGTCATTCGCCAAAGACGAGCGACATGTTTGATGTGTATGAGCCAGACGTTATTTCGCCAAAATCGGCCGTATTTCTTGAAGAAAAAGGCAAATTCTATATCAACAGTCTCGAAGGGTACATGACGGTGGTGTTTGATTTGCGTAAAATGGGGAAGAGGAAAAGCATTCATCATGATTTTGGTGCGAAAGATGCTCATTTGTTTAAGGAATCGACGGTTCTGAATTATCAGTTTTTAACCAAAAGGGAGCAACCGAATGTGTTTAAGGGCAAACCAGTTGAGTGTTGTTTTTCGCATCAGAAAAAATACCTGTGGGTGACCTATTACCGGCGCGATTACGACCCCAATGCCATGGAGCCTTCGGCGGTTGCAATTATCGACACCGACAAAGATGAAATTGTAAGGGTAATGCCCACAGGGCCATTGCCAAAAATGATTGCCTGTTCGCCCGACAACAAATACATGGCAGTGACACACTGGGGCGACAATACGGTTGGAATTATTGACATTTCGTCGGGCGATCCGGCTAAATTTAAGTTCATTAAGCATTTGGTGGTGGAATATCAACAAAAGTTTACGGCGGCTCAAAACACCGGCAGCATTAATCGTGATTCGCAATGCGGGTTTTGTTTGCGCGGGACTGCCTTTACCGCCGATGGACGATATTTACTTGTTGGCCGCATGGGTGGCGGAGGCATAGCTGTTTTCGACATGAAAGACTTTTCGTATAAAGGAACGGTAACGGGCATGCGAGCCAATGTACGTCATATTGTGGTTACCGAAAATTTCATTTACCTGAGCAGCAACAACAGCGGATATGTGCAGAAGGCTTCGGCTCCTGATTTTATTGAATATATCAACACGACCAGCGATAAGCAACTTGTGTTTAAGGATTGGCAGGAGTGTTTTGCCGGAAGCGGTGCCAGAACCATTGAGGTCAGCAGCAATGAGGAGTATATTTTTGTGGCCTGCAACAATGCCAGCCGTATTGTTGTGGTTAGAACTTCGGACATGAAAAAGATTGCAGAAATTGAAGCCGATTCATTTCCTGTAGGTCTTGCCCTCAGGCAGAAGGATTATTTGCTCATTTCCACTTCGCAGGCTCATCCCGGGGTGGGAGGAGGTAACTGTGTGGATGTGTATTTTGTGAGGCAAAATAAAAAGAAAGCTTCAAACATATAGGCATCGGTTTTTTCATTGTGAAATGGTGTATTTTTGTTAAAACAAATTGTCATGAAACTTCTGGCTTACATTTCGAGATTCCTGCTTGGAGTTGTGTTTATTTACTCCGGTTTTGTTAAAGCGGTTGATCCATGGGGCACCCAATTCAAATTCGAGGATTATTTCATTGCGTTCGGCATGGAGTGGTTGATTCCTGCGGCATTGTTTCTTTCGGTTTTGATGTCGGCGGCCGAATTTTTAATCGGGTTTGCTTTTTTACTTGGGATTAAACCTAAGCTGAGCACATGGTCGGCTTTGATCTTTATGATTGTTTTTACGCCCATCACGCTGTGGCTTGCACTCACAAATGCAGTGGGCGATTGTGGCTGTTTTGGCGACGCGCTGATTTTGACCAACTGGGAAACGTTTATTAAAAACATTGCCATCCTGGTTCTTTTGACACCAGTGTTTTTATACCGCAAAAAATTCAGACATTATATCAGCTGCAAGCTGGAATGGATTCCTGTGATTATTGCCATGGCAGGCATTGTGTTTGTGTCGATACAGGGACTTCGCCATTTGCCATACATCGATTTTCTGCCTTTCCGGCCCGGATTAAGCATGAAGCCTGATTCAACTCAGAAGGATCAGTATTTTGTCACGTATAAGGATATGCAATCGGGAGAAACGAAAGAGTATCCGGCCGATGACTTTCCGTGGGATGACAGCCTCTGGATGGCCAGCAATGAATTTGTCAGCCAAAGGGTTGTTCCTGGCAAGCGTCCCGAACATCTTATTGTTACTTTCGACGCAAACGGACAGGAAACAACCACCGGGATGATTCTGAATGAAAATTTCCAGTTGCTTGTTGTGGCCTGGGATCTGGAGGAAATGAACTCCGGGTCTGTTTCAAAAATTCAATCGCTGGCTGCTGAATGTGAATCCGCTCAGATTGGAATGGCATTGATTACGGCAACTTCTTCGTCGAAAGCCGAAACCATCCGGCATGATTTGCAGCTGCCGGTTGATTTGCATTATGCCGATGATATTCTATTAAAAATGGTTGTTCGCAACAACCCGGGCTTTGTGTTGATGAAGGATGGCACCATCCTCGCAAAATGGGCATGGCGCGATGTTCCTTCGGTGGCCGAAATGGACATGCCGGGGCTTGAAAAACAATACCTGAATAAGCAAAAGTAGTGCTGCGGTTTCTCCTTTCCCGCTTAGGCAACGGACTGCTCATTTTGTGGGGAGTCGTTACCTTGTTGTTTTTTATATTTCATGCCCTTCCTTCCGACCCAGCACGCATGATGCTAGGGCAACGCAGCGATGTTTCGTCAGAACAGGCGATTCGAAAAGAGCTTGGACTTGACCGTCCCCTGATGATGCAGTATCTGATTTATATCAATGATCTGTCTCCACTTGGCTATTATCAGCCCGACCAGAATTTAGCCTTTGCAAAGCCTCCTGAACTGGGAAGTGCTTTGAGAATTGTGCCGACCGGCGAGCATCAGGGTGTTTTTCTTAAGGCCCCATGGCTTAGAAGATCGTATCAGTCGCAAATGCCTGTGAGCAGTCTGCTGCTCACTGCCTTGCCCGCTACTTTGGTTCTGGCGGTTGTTTCCATTGTGATTGCCTTTATTTTAGGTGTTGTTCTGGGAGCGATCTCGGCAGCTGCCAAAGGCAGGTTGGCCGACAAGCTTCTGCTCATCCTCAGTGTGCTTGGAATGTCGGTGCCTTCCTTTTTTGCATCCGTGCTTATTGCATGGTTTTTTGCGTGGATTTTGGGCGATTACACCGGATTGCCCATGTTTGGAAGTCTGTGGGAAGCCGATGATCTTGGCAGGGGCGAATATGTGTCATTGAAAAATCTAATTTTGCCTGCATTGACGCTTTGTATCAGGCCTTTGGCCGTTTTCATCAGTCTGACACGAAACTCAGTGATCGAAGTGCAGCAAACAGAATATGTTCGCACAGCCAAAGCCAAGGGACTCACCGGCTTCAAAATCTTTTGGAGGCATATGCTCCGAAATGCGTTGAATCCGGTTGTAACGGCTGCCAGCGGCTGGTTTGCCTCGCTGCTTGCCGGTGCCGTTTTTGTCGAGTATGTGTTCGACTGGAAAGGAATAGGTTACCTTGTGGTGCAAAGTCTTGAAAAATATGACCTGCCCGTTTTGATGGGCTGCCTGCTGGTGATTGCCCTGATGTTTGTGCTGATAAATATAATGCTCGACCTGGTCTATCGTGCGCTTGATCCCAGAGTGAAACTTTAGGGTTTTTGTTGCAGTTTTGCCCGTTTACCTCAAAAGAAACTCCATGAACTTTTCTATGGCCTTCCGGGCATCGTCATCCATGGTGTAAACAATATTCTGGTTTAAATACAACAACGCTTTTTCAAACGTCAGTCCTGATGTTCCCAGTTGTTGCAAAGCCTCCTCCTTATGGCTGATGCCATGTTGCAGGGCTTCGTTGAGTTTTTGCAACGATGATGCCTCGAGTCCGGGCCGGTAAATCCATACGGCAAAAACAAAGGGCAGGCCGGTGCCTTTCTTCCATTCTTCGGCAAGATCATACACATAGGGATATTCACCTGCCAGCGCAAAGGCTTTGTCGCCAATGACCACCCGCGAATCTGACGCTACATCGGAAGGCAACATCGTCAATGGCCGGTTAAGCTGCTCCCTGAAAAACCATTGAACCAAAGCGTTTGAACTTCGCGAATCGGCATCCGATGTTACTTCCCGAATTGCGCTCAGGTGAACCCTGCTGACCAATAAAACGCTTTTTACCACGCCATCGGCTGCGATGCAATACGGTTCAAGAATTTCATATGATGGAATGAACGGAAGAGCCCCTACCGGAACCAACGCCACGTCGCTGCAGCCTTCCATGAAATCGATGGCACACTGAGCCGGCGGTACAATGCGGAGCGAATCCCATGACCCTTCGGCAGCCTGCTGCAAGCCATAGTGAAAAGGATACGAATTCAGGTAACTGACCAAAGAAATCTTCATCTCATTTTCGGTTGCGAAATTGTCAATGTGGTTTTATCAATGCTGCAAAGCAACACAAGATTCAATGAAAGCTTATGGCTGCTTTTTAAGGACGTAAATCAGGCTTGAATAGTTGTTTTGGCGACGCGCCGCCATGTTGAAGCCCATGCCCCTGAAAAAGGATCGCAGTATTTTCGATTTGCCACTGGTGTTTTTCTCGCTGAGCATCGAAATATAGTAGGCGTCAAGTTTCATGGGCAAAATCTGATCGACAAGGAAGTGATGTTTTTTAGCCAATGCCCTGATATCGTCTTTGCGAAAATGCCAGAGATGACGCGGAACATCGTATGCCGCCCAGCGTGGTCCGTAATGCAGGGCATCGGGGCTTTGCGGATTGGGCACAGCTACAATCAACACGCCTTTTTCTGAAAGAATTCTTGAAAAATGCCCCCAGTATTCATTCAGATCGCTGACATGCTCAAGCACATGCCACAGCGTAATGGCATCGCGCGAATCGTCGGTCAATCCTTTCAACGCATCGGGATGCCTGGTTTCGATCCGGTATTTCTCGTCAGCAATTTTTCGCGCGGCTTCTTCGGGTTCAAGCCCCAACACATCGAAACCGCTTTGCTTTGCCTCGTTGAGAAAAGCACCCGTTCCACAGCCAATATCGAGCAGGCGTTTGCCTGATGCGTGATCGCGCACCACACGCACTTTTCGGCGAAGCGTTCTGCGTCTGGCCATCAGATACAATTTGTTCATGAGCCCCTTTGAGGTGTCAGAATGCGAGATGTATTCCTCCGACTGGTAGTATTTTCCCAAATCAGCATCTTCCGGACGTGGATTGGTGAATAAAAAACCACAATCCCCACAGCGCGAGAGTGAAAACTTTTCATGGCTCACCAGATAATCTTCAACCTCCATAACATGGTCCTCGAGCTGGCTGCTGCCACAAATAGGACATTGATTCAGCGTATTCATATGTTGTAATTCTATGCAAAAATAGCCATTTTGGCGATTTGAGGGGATCTGGCCTGGCATCCTTCATTATCAGAGCTTATTTGTGTCATCTTCAACGTTTTCAATTGCATGCAAAGATGAACGGTTCTCGACATTCAAGATGGAAAGTGCTTTGCCAGAATTCGAAACAATCTGACTGAAGTGAATATATTCAGTCTCATATCAAGCGTGTATCTTTGCAATTCAAACCCTCCTCATGAAAAACCCTGAACTGATTCAAGGCTTAAAAAGTTTTTCTGCCGACATCCGCCGTGGCACTTTGCTTTTTGGTACCGATGACTTTCCTGAAGCATTCAGACAGGCCATGCTTCATAACAAGTGGTTCGTGCGCGAAAACATCATCGAGGCGCTTAATCACTGGGCTGACCTGCTTGACGATGAAACGAGTGTGGGAGAATGGCTTTCAGCCTATCCTGATCCTGTAAGCGATCCGAAAAAAATGCTACTGGTGTTGCCCGGCAATCTCCCGGCGGTGGGTTTTCACGATGTGCTTTGTACACTTCTGAGTGGTCATCGGGCTGAAATAAAGCTGTCATCCGACGACCGGTTTCTGATTCCTTGGCTGCTTGACCGTCTTTCAGCGGCTGTACCACAATGGAAGGGCCGCTACACGTTTCATGAGGGGCTTATTAAAGATTTCGATGCTGTGATTGTGACCGGAAGCAATCAGACTGCGCAGACCTTGGCTCAGTATTTTTCGGGCAGACCTTCGCTCATCCGCCACCATCGAAATAGTTTGGCCATCATCAATGAAAGCGACACAAACGAAGATTTGGAAAACATTGCCGGTGATGTGTTTCGCTATTTCGGGTTGGGTTGTCGGAGTGTTTCCCTGCTTTTTCTTCCGGCCGAATTCGATTTACAGCGGATCTTTGATGCTTTCAAATCATGGTTATTTATGGCATCGCATAATGCATGGGCTAATAATTACGACTATTATAAAGGCTATTTTACCCTCATGAAAGAAGAATTGCTCGATGGCGGGTTCTATTTATTGCGCAAAAACGAATCGCTTCATGGTCCGGTGGCTGTAATCAACATCGTACCTTATACAGACGCAAACGAGTTTTCAGCTTTTATACAGCAGCATAGCGATCAGATTCAGTGTGTGGTGTCATCAAAGCCTCATGTGGCGGGAGCTGTAGCCCCTGGCCGTGCGCAGTTTCCTCCACTGCATGAGTATGCCGATGGTGTGGACACCCTGCGTTTTCTCATGGATTTGAAGTGAATTACGTTGGAGCAATAGTTATGGTTGATTTGCATCGCAGTTGTAAAAGGATTTCAAAGGCTTTTATGAACATGCAAATCATCTGAGAGTCTGCTTCAAAGCGCCATATGTGGTTTGGGGAATGAGGCGAAAAGGATCGCAAGTTTCAGACAGTATAAAAAAAAAGCATCACCCCCTTTCGGAGATGATGCTGAACGGAAACGTGTGATGCACCCTTATGCCACAGAAACCAGTTCCGTTGCGACGGTTTCAAACAAGGTTCGCTTGTTGCCGTCTTTATCTTCGAAGCTTTGGTAATTCAGGTAGCCTTTCACCAGCACTTTGTTTCCGCGGCGCAGCCATCCAAGCGCTTCTTCGGCGGTTTTATTCCACACCACTACAGGAAACCAGTTTGTGCGTTCGACGGGTTCGCTTTCGCCATCCGATGCATAACGGGTGTGGGTGGCAATGCGAAAACGGATTTTTTTCTTTCCGCTGGCAAATTCACGCACCTCGGGGTCAAATCCCACAAATCCGCACAATTCTACACTGTTTTTTTCACGGATGCGCTCGCTTTTCACTTCTTCCTGTGCAGGATTCAGGTTCTCGAGTTCTTCGTTGCGCTCAATCATTTGTTTTTCGTTGTTCTTTTTCATAGCAGTAAAATTTAGTTTGAAAAGTTTTTTGAGTTAGCCGGGTTGATTGACTTCCGACGATGCAAAGTAACAACGACCTTTTGAGCCGATTCGGTTAATAAGCATTTACTTTCGCCAATAAATGGGTGTAAGTGTTTGTTGTCGGAAAAGTATCAGAAATACAGGTGTTTAGAAGTATTTGTATTGTTTGAGAGATCATTAGAACAGT
>CAZLHV010000053.1:0-16266 GCA_964559205.1 uncultured Bacteroidaceae bacterium | reverse complement strand
AAGGTTTTTCACCGGTTTGTTATCGTAAAACACCTTTATCACATTATATTATAGCATTGGTATTCAAAATTCAACCAAATTAATAGGAAAGCAGCATCATCGACACTCAGAAATGATGTATGGGTAACAAAAAGAAAAAGGAAAGGAAATTTTCATTTCAAACTGGCGGAAAAAAGAATGGCATAGGTATGATAAATATCTTATATATTAATATGTGTTATTTGTAAAATATTATAAACAAAAAAGACTGCCCTGAAAGAGGACAGTCTTTTCTCAAGCAAAACGCTTAATTACTTAACGCTTGCTGCCAGTGATGCACCAGCTTTGAATTTGACAACTTTCTTTGCAGCGATTTTGATTTTCTTTCCTGTGCGGGGGTTCACGCCTTCACGGGCACTTCTTTTGGCTACACCAAAAGAACCAAAACCAACAAGAGAAATTTTGTCACCTTTTTTCAGAGCCTTGCCAGTAACAGTCATGAAAGCATCGAGAGCTTTTTTGGCGTCGGCTTTGGTCATTTTGCTGGCAGCTGCCATTGCGTCAATTAATTCAGCTTTGTTCATCGTGATAGGGTTTTTGGTTAATAATAAGGGTGAAACAATTCGCAAATATAAGCTGCTATTACGATTTGTCAAGTGTTTTGCCCTAAAAACCGCTATTTTGTTGAAAAAATATCACTTTGGTTAATAACTTGTCGACAAATTGCGGTCAATCTTATATCAAATGGCAAACTATGTCCCTATTTTAAGACGGCTCCGGAAATCAGCCCTGCATAACCCCTTAGAAAATCAGGAGTTTGCATTACGCCACGGCCTGATAGTTGGATTTTATTGATTTTTACAAATCCTCCATTGCTTTTAACAGCTATAAAACTTTTGCCATCGCTTAATATTTTGCCTATAATGGCTGTGTGATCGTTCAAATCTTCATAAGGTTCGGCATCAAAAATCTTTACGGAATACATTTCTCCATCTTGTGCTGCAATCGTGCTCCACGCGCCGGGGGTAGGTGACAAACCCCTAATGAGTCTGCAAATACGCTCAGGAACATCCTCCCAGTTAATCCTGGTGTTTTCCTTGGTTAATTTTGGAGCAAAAGACGGTTTATATTTCATTTGATTCTGCGTCAGAGGCTCAATTTCGTTGCGTTCCATGCGGTCGAGGGTGTCCAGCAATAAAACCTTCCCTTCTTCCTTCATTCTGTCATGCAATGAACCAAAATCATCGTCAGAGAATATTGAAATCTTCTTTTGCATAAGAATATCGCCTGTGTCGATCTGATCGTTGATCAGGAATGTGCTGAGACCGGTTTCGGTCTCACCTTTAATAATAGCGTGATTGATCGGTGCGGCGCCTCTGTATGCCGGAAGCAAAGATGCATGAAGATTGATTGTCCCAAGTGCAGGGATGCTCCAAACCGATCGTGGCAGCATTCTGAATGCAACAACAACGATAAGGTCTGGATTTATACCTTTTAATATATCAATAAATGCAGCATCTTTCAGATTCAGGGGTTGCAGCAAGGGCAGATCCTGTTGCATGCAGTACTTTTTCACATCACTTTCAGATATCTTTCGTCCCCTTCCCGCAGGTTTGTCCGGTGTAGTTACCACCGCTTCGATCTGGTGATGCGAATGAAAAAGTGCGTCGAGTGATGCCACTGCGAAAGCAGGGGTACCCATGAATACAATTCTCAGCATATTCCTGAAAAGTTAACGTAACGATTTTTTGATCGATGCCATGGTAATCGCGGCGGCAGCAGCCTCAATACCCTTATTACCATGTTTTCCACCCGAACGAGCCAGAGCCTGATCCATTGTATCGGTAGTCAACACACCAAATATCACAGGCAATGAGTGCTTAACACCTGTGTGCATAATCCCGCTGGCAACAGCCTGACTGATGAATTCGAAATGTCTTGTTTCACCCTGAATCACACAGCCAAGACAAATGATGGCGTCGTAGATATGTTTTGCTGCCAGCATTTCTGCTGCCACAGGTAATTCAAAGCTTCCGGGGACATGGACGACAGTGATACTTTTTTCAGATGCACCATTGTCGACAAGCGTTTTATATGCGCCCTCATACAATGCATGAGTCACTTCGGTATTCCATTCAGAAACAACAATTGCAAACTGTGTATCAGCTGCCGATGGCAGGCTGTTCCCCACATCGCTCAGGTTTTTCTTTTTCAGAGGCATACTATTGAGCGCTGCTTTTCATTTCCGTTGCACGGGCAATGTATTTATTCACTTCTTTAGCTTCGTACGATTTCCAGTATTCGGTCTTGATTTGTTCATACAATGCAATCGCTTCATCCCACTCACCAAGCATTTCATGAACCCATGCAGCACGCATGAGATACATAGGGCTGGTGAATGTGTTTTTGCTTTGTTCTGCAGCTTTCAGATAATACTCAAGTGCCTGCTCATTGTCACCTAGTTCCATATATGCATCACCAATGCTGCCTGTAGCCATAGGGCCAATGATATCATCTTCGCCGTCAAATTGATCAAGCTCTTCAATGGCATCTTCAAAAAGACCCTGCTTGAGATATATCATTCCAACATAATAGTGGGCAAGATTTCCGGATGGTGTGCCGCCGTAATTGTCGATTATCTCAAGAAAACCAGCCGAATTGCCATCTCCATTCAACGCAAGATTCAGCGAATCCATCTCATAGTACATTTCGGCCATGTACATTTCGGCTTTTGCCTTCTCGATCTTCGGTCCGAGAATCAGTTTGTTGTATCCCCAGATGCCAAGCACAACCAGTGCAACTCCGGCAATCACATATGTGATGATGTTTTTGTTCTTCTCGAAAAACTGTTCAAATTTCGAGAGTCCACTTGTAATGCTTTCCAGTCTCTCATCTCCACTGGGGGTGCTTTGCTTACTCATGATTTTTTCAGTGTTTGGGGTGCAAAATTAATGTTTTTTTCTAACTCTGTCATTTTCTTCGCCTCAAAAGAAATATTTACGCCAAGATCACCAAGGTGCGAGGCAATCTTCCTGAAGCAATTTGTTGAAAATTGAATGTGGTAATACTGCGCTATTCAATCGGGGTATCCTCTTTGTCAGCTAAAGATTTATTTTCAGCATTTTTCTGCCCGGAGGTAATGGTAAGTTCATCATTCTCATTGAAATAATCCATCACCACTTCGCTAAGTCCTGTGAACCCCGATTTTATAAGTTCTTCGGCCAAAGGATCTTCAATGTACTTTTGTATGGCTCTTTTGAGCGGTCTTGCCCCAAAATTCGGATCCCAGCCTTTCTCTACAATGAAATCCCGGGCTTCGTCGGTAAGCCTTAGCTCAATTCCTTTTTCTCTGAGACGGAAGAAAACTCCTGACAATTCAATATCAATGATTTTATGAATTTCGCTTCTCTCCAGATTGTTAAAAATAATCACATCGTCAATCCGGTTCAGAAATTCTGGTGCAAAGGCTTTTTTAAGTGCATTTTCAAGTACGCTTTTGGCGTAACCGGCTTTTGTTGATTCCTTTGAAGAAGTATTGAAACCAACCCCAGAACCAAAGTCTTTCAATTGTCTGGTTCCAATATTGGAGGTCATAATGATGATGGTGTTTTTAAAATCCACCTTGCGACCCAGACTGTCAGTGAGTTGGCCGTCATCGAGAACCTGAAGCAATAAATGAAAAACATCGGGATGAGCTTTTTCAATTTCATCGAGCAGCACCACACTGAATGGTTTGCGACGAACTTTTTCGGTTAATTGACCTCCTTCTTCGTATCCCACATAACCCGGAGGAGCTCCAATCAGCCGCGATACGGCAAATTTCTCCATGTATTCGCTCATATCTATCCTGATCAAAGCATCGTCTGTATCAAACAAGTATTTCGAGAGCACCTTGGCCAAATATGTCTTTCCAACCCCTGTTGGTCCAAGGAAGATAAAACTCCCGATGGGTCTGCTTGGATCCTTTAGCCCAACACGGTTACGTCTGATGCTTTTTGCAATTTTTTTTATAGCTTCATCCTGCCCGATCACTTTACCTGAGAGTTCAGTCTCGATTTTCATTAAGCGATCGCCTTCGTTCTGAGCAACACGGGTTACTGGTACCCCGGTCATCATGGCAACAACTTCTGCAACATCTTCATCGGAAACCAATTCACGGTGTTTATCGGCTTCTTCGTCCCATTTCAACCTGGCTTTGTCAAGGTTTTCGATAAGAACTTTCTCGCGATCCCGGTGCTTTGCAGCCTCTTCATATTTCTGCATTTTTATCGCAGTTGTTTTTTGAAGGCGGGCCTCGTCAATGTCCTTTTCGAGATCGAGTATCTCTTGAGGGACATTCAAGTGTTTCAGGTGAACACGTGCTCCGGCTTCGTCAAGAGCGTCAATTGATTTATCGGGGAGCGCCCGGTCGCTGATATATCGTTCGGTGAGCATCACACAGGCATCGATGGCTTCATCACTGTACCTCACAAGGTGATGATCTTCATAGCGCTCTCTGATATTTCTAAGGATCTCCTTTGTTTCTTCTATGCTCGTGGCATCCACAAGAACTTTCTGAAAACGACGTTCCAATGCACCGTCTTTCTCAATATAATTTCGATACTCGTCCAATGTTGTCGCCCCGATACACTGAATCTCGCCACGGGCCAGAGCCGGCTTAAACATATTCGAGGCATCAAGCGAGCCGCTGGCTCCGCCAGCTCCCACGATGGTGTGAATTTCATCGATAAAAAGAATGACATCGTGATTTTTCTCCAACTCATTCAACAATGCTTTCATTCTTTCTTCAAACTGACCCCTGTATTTGGTTCCGGCCACAAGTGATGCAAGATCCAACATCACAATCCGTTTGTTGTGCAATGTGCGAGGAACTTTTCTGGCGGCTATACGCAATGCCAGACCTTCTGCAATCGCTGATTTTCCAACCCCGGGCTCTCCGATCAGTACCGGATTGTTTTTCTTGCGCCGGCTTAAAATCTGGGCAATACGCTCAAGCTCTTTATCCCTGCCAACAATCGGATCAAGTCTGTTTTCCTCTGCTGCCTTGGTCAAATCCCTTCCAAAATTATCGAGAACTGGCGTCTTCGACTTCGGATCGCTACCTTTTTTTGGTGAACTGCTGAAACTGCTTCGCTCGTCGGTTTCATCTTCGTCTCCGGGCATCTCATCTTTCATTCGCTCATGGTATTTCGGCTCGTTTCCCGTGATATTGCGAAGCTCATTCAAAACAGTTTCATATGTAATGCTTTGTCGTTCGAGAAGCGTGGAAACATAATTCTTATTCTCTTTAAGTATCGCAAGAAGCACATGCTCGGTTTCAATAAGATCGCTTTTTAGCTCCCTGGCTACCAAATACGTGAGCTTTAGTATTTGTTCAACCTGTCTGATCAAGGGGATGTCAGCTTCGGGGGTGATGGCCGGACCATCAGTTTGTGTGGCCACTTTTTCAATGTTTTTTCTGGTCTCACCCAAGTTTAAACCACTGTTTCTCAGGATGTGTATTGCCAGACCATCTCCTTCACGGAGCATGCCTAAAAAAAGATGCTCAACTCCAACATAAGGACTGTTTAGTCTTAATGCCTCTTCTTTGCTAAAACCCAGCACATCCATAACGCGTTGCGAAAATTTTGCTTCCATAGTCTTTTCTGATAGGTTGGCAACTTTACCAATTCAGTACCAAAAGTAAGGATATTCAATATTGCTGAAATTTTGGCAGTCAGTTTTTATAAACAGTTGACTGTTATTAATATCCAAATACCTTAATTGCCTGTAAAACAATTTCATATATCAAAGTTAATCTGACCTTCATGTTTTGTTGACAACTAATTTTAATGGTAAGGTTATTTTTACTAATTTCGCGTGCTATTGCAAATGCTTTGCAGTAAAAGTCAAATCGTTGATAAACAGTAAAATAAATGAGCGAGTTGGAAAATACAGGCGAAAGAATTATTCGGGTTAACATCGAAGATCAGATGAAATCGGCCTATATAGATTATTCTATGTCGGTCATTGTGTCACGCGCTTTGCCTGATGTCCGGGATGGACTTAAGCCTGTTCACAGAAGAGTCCTTTTCGGAATGCACGAATTAGGGGTGATGTCGTCTAAACCAACGAAGAAGTCTGCCCGTATCGTGGGTGAAGTGCTTGGAAAGTACCACCCTCACGGAGACACATCGGTGTACGATGCCATGGTTCGTATGGCTCAGGAATGGTCGTTGCGTTATCCTATGGTTGAAGGTCAGGGTAACTTCGGATCGATTGATGGTGACAGTCCGGCTGCCATGCGTTATACCGAGGCAAGACTTCAGAAACTCGCCGAAGAAATGCTGGCCGATATTGAAAAGGAAACCGTGGATTTTCAGCTTAATTTCGATGATTCGCTCGAAGAACCTACCGTGCTTCCCGCAAAAGTTCCCAACCTTCTTCTGAATGGGGCTAGTGGCATTGCTGTTGGAATGGCGACAAACATGGCTCCGCACAACCTGAAAGAAGTTGTTGATGGAACCGTGGCATATATTGATAATAATGATATCACAATCGACGAGCTGATGAAGTTTATCAAAGCTCCCGATTTCCCAACCGGAGGTATTATTTATGGATATGATGGGGTTAAGGATGCCTATCATACCGGACGTGGCCGAATTGTCATGCGTGGAGAAGCGTTGATCGAAGAGGAGGACCGAACAACCAAAATCATTATCAAGTCAATTCCTTATCAGGTTAATAAATCTGAATTGCTGAAAAAGATTGCTGAACTGGTTAACGATAAAAAAATTGATGGTGTCACCGATCTTCGTGATGAATCGGACCGTGATGGAATGCGTATTGTTCTTGATTTGCGCCGCGATGCAGTTCCAAATGTTATCGTTAATCAACTTTATCAGCAATCGCCGCTGCAAACCGCTTTCAATGTTAACAACATTGCCCTTGTCAAGGGTCGTCCTCAGATATTGAACCTTAAGGACCTGATTAAATATTTTGTTGAGCACCGTCACGAGGTGGTGACCCGCAGAACACAATTTGAATTGCGTGAAGCAGAAAAACGAGCTCACATTCTCGAAGGTCTTCTTATTGCTCTTGACAATATCGATGAGGTGATCGAGATACTCAGGTCGAGTAAAGTCATTGACGAAGCACGTGAGCGCCTGATGGAACGCTTTTCTCTTTCCGATATTCAGGCCCGGGCCATTGTCGATATGCGTCTTAGGAGTCTTATTGGCCTGGAACGAGATAAACTCAGGGCTGAATATGAAGAACTTATGGAGCGCATTGCGTGGTTGAAGAAAGTACTCGATGATGTTGGACTTAGAATGCAGATTATCAAGGACGAACTTCTTGAACTGAAGGAAAAGTATGGGGACGAGCCACGTACTGAGATCATTTATCAGGGTAAAAATTTCCGGATCGAAGACACCATCGCCAACGACAGTGTGGTGATTACCATCAGCCGCATGGGATACATCAAGCGCACTCTTTTGTCAGAGTATCGTACACAAAATCGCGGAGGACGTGGTTTTAAAGCGAGCAAAGTCAGAGAAGAGGACATTCTCGAACACTTGTATATCGCTTCAAATCATGATTACTTGCTTTTCTTTACAAAGAAGGGAAAAGTGTTCTGGCAAAGAGTGTTTGAAGTACCCGAAGGAACACGGGATAGCAAAGGCAGACCCATTCAGAATCTGATTGCGATCGAGCAGGATGACCGGATTCAGGCAGTGATTAACACCCATGATTTGAGCGATGAAGAATATGTGAAAAATAATTTCATTATTCTCTGCACTGAACTAGGCGTAATCAAGAAAACCAGTTTGGAAGCGTACAGCCGACCTCGGCAAACCGGAATCAACGCCATCACCATTCGTGAAGGCGATAACCTCATTCAGGCCAGCATGACCAATGGCCAAAACGAGGTATTAATTGGACTTAGGTCCGGACGAGCCATTCGCTTCCCCGAGGAAAAAGTTCGTCCTATGGGACGCAATGCCTCGGGTGTTCGCGGGGTGACGCTGGCCGGAAAAGATGACCGGGTTATTGGCATGGTTTGCATTCAGGATAAGCAGGAACAAATTCTTGTTGTTTCAGAAAAAGGATTCGGAAAGCGCTCTGACATTGAAGATTATCGTGTAACCAATCGTGGAGGCAAAGGTGTTAAAACCATTAATGTTACCGATAAAACGGGCAAACTAGTGGCAGTTCTGGGGGTAAAGGATGGAGACGAGCTTATGATAATCAACGCCAGTGGTATAGCTATCCGGATGTCGGTTGCAGACCTCAGAGTTGTTGGTCGTGCCACTCAGGGAGTGAAGCTCATTCAACTTTCAAATGGGGATAGCATTGCTTCGGTTGCGAAAATAATCAGCGATTTTGTGGAAAGCGAAGAAGATATAATCGGTGACGAAAACGAATCAGGAATTGCCGCTAACGAATCTATCGATGCCAAGGACGTTGAATAGAAGATATTTGTGGCAATGTCTTTGATAAACCGGCTAAAATTGTATTTTTGTGAACTTTTAAATTTCATCATATGAAACGTTTTGTTTTGTTCCTTTTTAGTGTGGCACTCATGTCTGCAGTTTCCGCACAGAAGCCACTGGTCCAGAGCGCATACAATTATCTGAATGCCGGACGACTTGATAAAGCCCTTGAGAGTATTGAACCGACCATTACAAATCCTACAACCATGGGGGAGGCGAAAACATGGCTTTATCGGGGAAATATTTACTTGCGTATTGCCTTGACCGATGAGGAAAAATACAAGAATCTGGTGGTTAGTCCGCTTGATTCAGCCTATAAAAGTTATCAGAAATCAATTGAAATCGATAAGGAGTTTATTGCTCCTGCCGGAAATCCTCCGAAGGCAGA
Organism: uncultured Bacteroidaceae bacterium; assembly: GCA_964559205.1. Classification (GTDB taxonomy): domain Bacteria; phylum Bacteroidota; class Bacteroidia; order Bacteroidales; family DTU049; genus GWF2-43-63. The sequence continues at coordinate 7,425 of CAZLHV010000053.1, read as the reverse complement.
ACTTGGATTGTATATCATTGGTGAACAGTACTACAATAAAGGGGTGGAGTTTTTCAATAAAAGCAAATGGAGTGAATCCAAGGAATATTTTGAACGAACCCGGAAAATCAATGCAACCTTCGGTGTCAAGGACTCGCTTGCTACTTTCAATGCAACACTCTGCGCACTAAAGCTCGATGATAAGGAAACCGCAACCAAATATCTCAAAGAATTGGTGTCGATGGATTATAAACGCCCTGAGATTTACTCCATGCTCAGCAACTTATATAAGGAACAGGGCGACACGACAAAAATGATCAATACCATCAAAATGGGCCGTAAAAGATTCCCTGGCGATCTTGGTCTCATTATTTCCGAAACAAATTATCATCTTGCCAAGGGTGACCTCGCAACTGCCCAGGATCTTTTGAAAGTGGCTGTCGAAAAAGACCCGAATAATCCAGTTCTTCATTTCACTATTGGCTCCAATTATGACCGACTTTCAAGAGACACTGGAATGAAGGTTGAGGAAACCGAAGCCATGCTTGCCGAAGCCGAAAAGGCATACATGAAGGCCATAGAGCTTGATCCGAAATATTTCGATGCCTATTATAATGCCGGAGCTTTGTTTTTCAATAAAGGGGTTGAAGTTTTTGAATTGGCAAATAACATTCCTCCCGATCAGTTCGAGCAATACGAAGCCGCCAAGACACGATATATAAGTTACTGGACCAAAGCCATTCCTTACCTCGAGAAGGCAAGCGAAATTCAGCCAGACGATCTTGGAACACTCATGGCACTCAAAGAATTATATGCCCGTATGAATATGCCCGACAAGCTGAAAGCTGTTGTGGATAAAATTGGGACACTGAAAAAGTAATCAAAAAACCGGATCAATTTGATCCGGTTTTTTTTACATTTTTCCAAGACACTTTAATATCTCCTCGTTGGTTGCCGGAATGCTTAGTACCGGCTCTGTTTCATTATCTTGTGACGCCGCAACGGCCGCTTTAATGGCCAGCCAAACCGATATCGCCATCGGAAACGGAGGCTCTCCCACGGCTTTGCTTCCCCGTATGGTGTTGTCGTTACTTGCATTTTCCAAAAGCGAAACCCTGATGTCAACCGGAACATCGGAAATGGTTGGAATCTTGTAGGTGTCGGGCGAAGCATTAAGAAGTTTTCCTTCTTTATTCCACTTCAGGTCTTCGGTGGTCACCCAGCCCAGCCCCTGCACAAAACCACCCAGCACCTGACCTTTGTCGATCATCGGATTAATGCTTTCTCCGGCATCTTCGGCCAGATCAGCACGCAATAATGTGACGCGACCCGTCAGCAAATTCACTTCAACTTCACTCACCGCCATTCCATACGTGTAATAATGAAATGGTTTACCAACTCCATTGGGTCGGTCGAACCATATATCGGGAGTGCGGTAAAAACCAGCTGCACTAAGATGAACCTGTCTGAGATACGCTTTGGTGCAAAATTCGCTGAAAGGACAAGATACTTCAGGCTGCGTTACATCAAAAATAAGATCCTTTTCAATGCGCACATTCGCTTCAAGCACTCTTTTGCCGGGAAACAACTCGTCTAAAATTTCCGGAGCCACAGCGAGCAGGCGCTTTTTCAACTGACCGATGGCATCTTTCACTGCCATACCATTCAGATCAGAGCCCGACGAAGCAGCAGTTGCCGACGTGTTTGGAATTTTCGATGTGTTGGTAGCCGTTACTTTGATCCGCTCAAACGAAACCCCCAACTCAACAGCAGCTACCTGCAACATTTTCAGATTAAGACCCTGTCCCATTTCAATCCCGCCATGATTCACCTGAACCGATCCATCGGCGTAAATATGTACCAGCGCACCTGCCTGATTAAGAAATGCAGTCGTAAAGGAAATGCCGAATTTCACGGGAACCAGTGCAATACCACGCTTGAAATGTTTATTCGCTTCGTTGAATTCCATGATCATGGCTGAGCGCGCTGCATAATCGGACGACAGCAAAATTTGTTCATGCATGGAGTACAAACGGTTGTTGTTGATGATTGCTCCATATGGAGCTGTGTTTCGTTCATTCAGCCCATAATAATTCAACAGCCTGATCTCGTTCGGATCTTTTCGCAGATAACGAGCCATGGCATCGATGGCATTTTCAATAACTGCCATTCCCTGAGGCTGACCAAATCCGCGAAAAGCCACATTGCTTGGCAGATTGGTTTTCCATGTATTGCCGATAATGCGAATATTGGGAATGAAATATGCGTTTTCGGCATGCAGCATGGCTCGTTCAAGAATGGCCATTGAAAGATCACTGGCGTAGCCCGCATCAACATTGAAAGTTACTGTAAAAGCTTCGATTTTACCTGAGCTGCTAAAGCCAATTTGATACTGGGACTTGAAGCGATGTCGTTTCCCGGTGATGCTTTGATCCATGTCGCGTGTGAGCCGGAGCCGCACGGGTCGTTTTGTTTTTGCGGCCAGCAGCGAACTCCATGCAGCAAGATGGTTCGCCTGTGTTTCCTTGCCCCCGAAAGCGCCACCCAGACGACGGGTTTCGACCACAACCTGATTGCGCGAAATTCCAAGAACTTCGGCCACGATGGCCTGTGTCTCCGATGGATGTTGGGTACTGCTGTAACACATCATCTCATTGTTTTCGCCTGGAATGGCAATGCAAATCTGTGTTTCGAGATACCAGTGCTCCTGCCCGCCCGATTTGAATGGCCCCTGCAACACAATTGGGCATTGTTCAAGAACAGCATCGGGATTCCCACGCTCAATTTTTCGCTGCGGCTGCAGTCGAGATTCCTGTTTGATGGCCTCGTCAATATCGAGAATGGGTGTTAAAGGCTCGATGTCGGCTTTAACAAGACCTGCAGCCTGATACGCAATTTCGAATGTATCGGCGGCTACAATGGCATAAACCTGCCCTACACACTGAAGTTCACTTTCAGCAAGACAGGGCTCATCGTGAAAAACAGGTCCCATTTGGTTTTCGCCGGGAATATCCTTGGCTGTCAAAATGCAGTGCACCCCCGGCAATTTCATTGCCTCGGATGTGTCAATGCTCTTCAGAATGCCTTTTGCTACAGGAGAGGTGACAAGCCAGGCCTGCAATTCACCAGCCTGACGCGGCATGTCATCAATATAAACGGTTGTTCCCTGCACATGTTTAACAGCACTGTCGTGCACCGGATCATGATATCCCAGGGGATGTTTCGCTTGCTGCTTCATGTTCAGGCGTTGTTTAAATCGTTGTAGAATTGCAGCAACAGGTTTGCAGCTGCTGTATTTCGAAACTCCGCACCACTGCGCGCATCGGAAAGGGGTGTGAATGTATGCTGAAGCATTGACATCGCCTCATGTATTGTTTTCTCGTTCCATTCTTTTCCTTTCAGCAATGATTCGACTTTTTCGGCTGACATGGTTGTGGCTGCCATTCCACCATAATACATCGAAATATCTTCAACCGTATTATCTTTAAGTTGCAGCCTGAATGCGGCGCTGACAGTCGAAATATCCATGTCATGCCTTTTGCTGACCTTGTACATTCTGACATGCTCGTTATCTTTTGGAAGTGGAAGAATGATTTCTGTAATAAGCTCATCAGCTTGCAGTGCAGTAGTGCGGTAGGAAGTAATGAAGTTTCTCAAGGGCATGCTTCTGGATGACTGCGACGAAGCAAGCTTTACCGTAGCATTGCAGGCCATTAACAAAGGGGTGGTATCTCCGATGGGAGAAGCAGACCCAATGTTTCCGCCCATGGTTGCCACCTGCCGGATTTGTCGCGATGCAAAAACATCGAGAATTTGCGAAAGGGCCGGAAACAGGTTTTTAACCCTGAGACGCAAATCCTCAAGCGAGAGACCAGCACCAATGTGCAATGCATCGTTGTCATGATTACATGACTTCAATTCCCTGATTCCTGATATATCGAGAATCAAAGGCAGATGTTTGAAGTGCTTGCTTTGCTGTAAGGCCACATCGGTCGATCCGTTCACCACCACTGCCTGTGGAAAGGCTTTACGGGCTTGAAGAGCATCGCTGAGCGAATGAGGACGAAGATAATGCTGACCAGAGCACTCAACATCAAGCATCTCGGTTGATTGAATATGGTTCAGCATACCAAGCAATTGATGTTGTGTCTGATCGAAAAGATCGGGCTTTTTATCCTGTAACACCTGTCGGGCAGCTTTGCGAATGCTGTCATAACCTGTGCAGCGGCAAAGATTTCCGGCCAGTGCATTGTTAATTTCAGCGTCGTCTGACGGTTCAGGCTTATGATATTGAGCAAACAAACTCATGACAAAACCTGGTGTGCAAAAACCACACTGAGTAGCATGTTCTTCAACAATGGCTTTCTGAACCGGGTGCAGGTTTTCGATGGATTCACCTTCAGGAGAAAGACCACGTGAAGTAATTAATAATTTGCCATCAATGGCAGGCAAAAACAGCAAACAGGAGTTAATGGCTTTGTATTCGAGATGGCTTCCTTCTTCGGCGATGGACGCCAGCACAACGGTACAAGCGCCACAGTCGCCTTCGGCACAGCCTTCCTTCACTTCGGTATGATGCATGTCGTTTCGCAACCAATTCAGAACGGTGGTCGATGGCTTCAAACCCGATTTCGCAAAATCAATGGTGACGGGTGTTCCGTTGAGTAAAAACGAAATATGTTGTCTGGTTTTCATCCGTTGTTTTTATTTTTCACATCAATCAATTTGGCAAGAATCGATACTGCAATATCTTCGGGCGTTTCACAGGCGATGTCCACACCGATGGGCATATCGATGCCATCGATTTGTTGCTTTGTCATTCCAAATTGTTCGGCAAATTGTTGTCGTGCAATTTCGACTTTTCGTTTTGATCCAATCATGCCAATGTATTTTTTTTGTTTATCTTTCAGCAAAGCAACCACTTCACTGTCGAACGAATGCTTGTAGGTGGTTACCACAATATAGCAATTGGGGTGGAATGGGATTTTTTCGGCCGCTTCTTCAAACGACATTTCGTAAGCTGTGGCCAAACCTTCAGGCCAGGTAGCACAAATGCCTTCGCGGTTATCGGCTACTGAAATTTTAAAGCCGGAAATGGAAGCCAGTTTTGCCAGCGCTTTACCAACGTGTCCGGCACCAAAAATAATTAATTCGGGTTGTTGCAGCAAGGGTTCAAAGTATACTGTCATTCGGCCACCGCAATGCATTTCGAGATCATTGGCAAGGTTGTATGATTTCACCAGAGGCAGATCAGAACCAATCATCTGAATGGCTTCAGCAATGGCTTGCTTTTCGATGCTGCCCCCTCCAATGGTACCCTTGATGGACCCGTCGGCAAAAACAAGCATTTTTGAACCGGGTTTTCGCGGCGTGGATCCCTCAGCACCTATGATAATGCATAACACCGCAGAAATATTGTTGCTTATGGTTTCGCTAATTTCATTGAAAATGTTCATCTTGCTATAATTGGTAAAGTAAAAGTACAATAAATAATTTAGTTGTAAGTCGCAATCAGAAAGCAGGCGTGAGATTTTGATTGGGTCTGTGAGGCTGAATCCTAAGAATGCAGATGTTGAAAAACATCTTATTTTTGGATCAGCTGGACTTTCAAAAGCCGATATCATATGATCAACATTGTACAAATTTTGCGAATATTAATCTTGATTCCGATTGTAATAAATTTAAGTTCGTGCAACCCGAAAACTTCTGAGCATTATTCAAAATCAGGTTTCAGACAATTGAAAAAACGGGAAAAATGGAATTTGTCATTCCAAAGTTTTTGCAAAGCAGTAGAACTTGACAGCAATAATTACGAGGCATATTATGGATTTGGAATATATTATTTACAACAGAATGATTCAGTAGCCTACGAACTTTCCAGAATGAATTTTTTAAAGGCGATATCACTGAAACCAAATCGTTCTGAGTCATATGCTTTAATTGCTCAAACATATATTGATCAATCAAGAATGTCACGCGATACCATTGATGTTGATCTTTTGCTGAAGGCAATACCATATCTTAATAAGGCTATTCTCCTGGATAACCAAAATAGTTGGTATTATTACAGCCGATATTATTGTAAAAGTTATGCAGGAGATGATATTGGCGCCCGGATTGATCTTGTAAAGTCTTGTGAATGCGGTAATTACATTGCGTGCTGGATGCTGGAAGTGGACGCAAACAGGTGACATTGCTTTTTTAGGGACAGTTTTTTTATCCGAAGTCATAAATTCATATACTATGATTGAATGCAATTGATATCAAGTGAAAGGTTTGGCGAATTAACCAGAATCAAGTTCAAGGGGAATATACAACATCAATTGATAATGAAGGAATTGCTTTTAATTAGGCAGGAGCATAATTCAAAAAGTAGAATTTTAGGCACAACTGACCACGATTATGTATCTTTGCAGCCGTATGTATCAGGACTATCTGCAGCATAGGATCTTTGAAATTTTACACCGACGATCGGTTGAGAAGGCAGTGCGTTGTTACGTCGTTGGTGGCTTTGTCCGTGATATTTTTCTGGAACGGCCAAGCTGGGATATTGATATTGTTGTAGAAGGAGATGGCATCGAGCTTGCAGAATATGTTGCAATGCAACTCAATCCTCAGCCGAAGGTGTCGGTTTTTAAGAATTTCGGCACAGCTCATTTTGTGTATGAAGATGCTGAATGGGAATTTGTTGGTGCACGAAGCGAAAGTTATCAGCGCAGTAGTCGAAATCCTGAAGTAATTCCAGCCACCATAGAAGAAGACATGCTTCGTCGTGATTTCACCATTAATGCGATGGCGATAAGTTTGGGAGAAGATTTTGGCGATTTACTGGATCCATTCGACGGGCAGTCGGACATTAAAAACGGTTTGATTAAAACCCCGCGCGATCCAGTCATTACTTTTTCAGACGATCCATTGCGAATGTTTCGTGCAATCAGGTTCGCGTCGCGCTTTGGATTCAGTTTGGTTCCTGAGGTCGAGCAATCTATTGCCAGTCAGGCAGACCGTATCGGCATTATTGCCCCTGAGCGGATTGCCGAAGAGCTAAATAAAATATTAATGCATGACAGACCATCAGAAGGATTTGCATTGATGGATCGGTGTATGTTGCTTGAAAAAGTGTTACCCGAGCTGACCTCGCTCAAGGGGGTGGAGAACATGCAGGGGGTTTTGCATAAGGACAATTTCACTCATACACTCATGGTTGTGGATAATGTTGCATCAGTTTCCGATGTACTTTGGCTCAGATGGGCGGCATTGTTACACGACATTGGAAAGGCTCCCACGAAGAAATTCGACAAGACTAGGGGCTGGACATTTCATGGTCATGATGCCGTAGGGCAGCGTATGGTTTTGAAGATTTTCAAGCGGCTTCATTTGCCTCAGAATGAAAAAATGCACTACGTTGCAAAGATTGTCGGACTTCATTTACGCCCGATAAGTCTG
>CAZLHV010000052.1:0-16271 GCA_964559205.1 uncultured Bacteroidaceae bacterium | reverse complement strand
GTCGAAATACTACACTTTTTATTTATTACAAATCCTTTACATTTGTGAGAAAATAGGTTCATGATTTCACATCTTCGATTGTTATTCGTGATGCTCATCCTGATGCCAACCATGCTGCTGGCGGGGCGCGGGAAAGTTGACTTTATTGAGTGTACTGTTGACCTGCAGGCCAACGGAAAAGCTGTGATTGGCTATTGTGTTCGTTATTCGGTCATCGAGGGCGAACTGCATGGCTTTTATTTTCAGGGCAATGACCGGCTGCGCATCCTGTCGTGGTCCGATAAAAACTACGCCATCGATCATCGTGGGCAGGAATACAAATTGTCCATCACTGATTTGGGCGACAAATATGACATTGTTCTGGCCGATGGTCAGGGCGTAAGCCGTGGGTTTGTAACCTACTTTTTCTGGTTCGAGACCGACATGGCAGAAGCCGGTTATGTTGACACAACCACTTCGGCTTCGGGTAAACCGTTGGTGGTATTTAACTGGTCGCCTGTAATCTGGGACAGCGATGCCAGCGAAATGCATCATTACAGCCTTCGAATCCTGACGCCTTTTGTGCCTGATTTTACAACCGGTGTCCGCGAAAAAGTATATGCCGACAGCCTGATTATGACCGAGAAGTGGATGAACAGCGAGTATAAGATCGATTTTGCTATTCGTGAAGCCAATCGCCTTTCGATGCTGGTGTATAAAGAAAACCCCGGTGCATCATATTCACTCAAGGTGCAGTTTTACATGCCCCGGAGCTGGTTTAACCCTGGTGAGTTCACTCCATTTGTTGCAGTGCCGGAAAATGAGATGGATTATGATCCTGATGCTTATCCGGAAAACATCCCGGAGCCCAAATTCAACGGCAAGGCTTTTATCATCCTCTCTTTGTTTGTATTCATGATTTTTTTGATGTATTTTTTCATGAAGCGCCGCAATCTCGACAAAGCCGCTCGCAGTAGTGAAACCATTGGCTGGGACAAGCTGAACTGGATTCCACCAAAGCTTGAGATGGCCACTTTCAGCATACCGGGTAAAATTTGCGAGAACCTGAACTTTCTCGAAATTGCGTTTTATCTCGAAATACCGATTAAACAGATTTTCAGCGCCATGCTCGATGCCTTTGAGCGGCAGGAGTATGTAAAAGTTTTACAGATGGATCCGCTTGAAATCAAAGTACTATCGGTACCCGAAAGTTTCGATAATGAATATGAGGAAATGTTTTTTTCGGCATTGAAAGACGATGGCATGTTTTCGCAGGAAGAGCTGAATGCCATTATGAACAAAGCCATTGCCAACATCCGCGAAAAAGCATGGGACGCCGATGTGGAAGCAACAAAAAATCATTACCGCAATTTGCTGCGGGCCAAAACCGATGCATATGAACAGGCCAACCCGTCGCAGCGGGTAGTCGTTAAGGACGAAACATCGGATTATGGCTTGTGGACAAGACATTATTACTACAATCATTATTATTTCAGACATTTCGGAATGGTTGATCCCGACCGCTACACGCATTATTTTCCGGTTAACACCGACCATGTGGTTTACAACAGCATTCATTCCGATATCATTCCCGACATCAATGCATGTCATGCAGCCTGTCACGATGCGTGTCACAGTGCCTGCCACAGTGCGTGCCACAGCGCCTGTCATTCGGCATGCCATTCGGCTTGTCATTCAGCCTGCGTCAGCGGAGGTTCACACTAATCGCCTGAAATGATGGATGAGCGTTTTGTTTGGGTAAAAGAGTTTATTGACAACGTGCGACCGTACATTGCGGTTCGCACCACCGATCACGTGCTCATCAAGCGGCCCAATGTGGTTCAGAAGCTCAATCCAAGCGGTGCCATCATTCTGAAGAACCTGCTCGATGGCAAACCCATCGAAGGATTGTTGCAGCAAATCGGTCCCGACGAAGCGCGGCTTGGCGAATTATTACAGTTTTTCCATGCCATCAGACAGTCGCTCGAAGGAAGTCTCGATGTGTGGACAACCAATCAGGCGGTCAGTAAGAAAGCTTTCAGCGCACCTTTTACATCATTACCCGTGTTGAGCGAAGTGGCCATCACAGGTCGCTGCAATTTTAAGTGCAGTTTCTGCTATGCAGGCATCAATCACGGTTGCACAGTCAGCACGCCCGATTTATCGCAACAGGCATGGCAAAGCATCATCGAAAAAATAGCAACAGAGGCTCAGGTGCCGTCCATCAGTTTCACCGGCGGTGAACCCACCCTGCGCAGCGATTTGCCGGCGCTGATCGCATTTGCCAAACGCTTAGGCATGAGGGTGAATCTCATCAGCAATGGATTCCTGATTGATGAGAAGATGATTGAAAAATTTGTTGCGGCCGGGCTTGATTCAGCACAAATCAGCATTGAAGGGTGCACGGAACAAACACATGAGCATATCACAGGCGTAAAGGGCAGTTTCGACAGAGTGCTGCATGCCGTTAAAAAACTGAATGCAGCAGGAATCAGGACCCATACAAACACCACCTTGTCGAGACAAAACATGCACGAAGCTGCGCTGCTGCCTGCTTTTCTGAAAGAAACCCTTGATGCGGAGCGATTCAGCATGAATCTGATCATACCCAGCGGAACAGCCCTCAGCATACACGATCATTTGCTGCCCTATCATGCTTCGGGTGAAATCATACAGAACATTCGTGATGCTGCGTTGCTTGCCGGAATTGAATTTCTCTGGTACTCCCCTGTTCCGCTCTGCCTTTTCAACACCATCACCGAAGGATTGGGCAACAAGGGCTGTGCCGCATGCGATGGTTTGCTTTCGGTCGATCCCACAGGAAACATACTACCTTGCTCATCGTGGAATGAACCCCTCGGAAGCCTGCTTGATGTATCTTTTCACGAAATATGGAATGCTCCGCGTGCCACGCATATCAGACATAAAAAAGAAGCTCCTTCGGTTTGTTTCACATGCGACAGCCTCGATTTATGTCAGGGAGCCTGTCCATTGTTCTATCGTCAAGGTTGTGGCAATCAGGTCGCCGAACTCAAAGCGCGTCAATCGAACATTACGCAAAAACTACGATCATGAAACATATTGTATTTCATTTCTTTCCGAAACTGTCCACAGCACAGCGATGGATTATTTTTATCATGCTTGTGATTTCGGGATTGCTGCTGCAAATGCTGACCCGAAATTTCTGGTCAGGTTCGGTGCTGCTTTTTCTGGCGTCGCTGCTGATGAGCCACAAAGGCATTGATTTGCGCGCTCATCCCGAAAGGTTTAACCATCATACCGAATGGAAAAATAGCACCCGTAGCCAGATTGAAGAACTGCTGACCATGTATCGAAAAATGAAAATTTGGGATCGCAGCGGTTATGAAGTAAGTTCCTGCGCAGGAGGTTTATTTTTCGTGCTCTTACTTGCCGCAGGCTTCACCATTATGATTGCAGGCATTGAAGAGAATGACCTGATGATGATTTTTTCAGGAGGCAATCTGCTCATGCTCATGACACCACAGTATTTCAGCGGTTTCAGAAAATACGATGCCGGTGCACGGGTCATTTTATATGCAAGGGAATGTCTGCAGGCTGCTACCATGATCGAAGAAATGCAACCCGGAAAAATAAAAGTGAGTTTTTTAACGCTGTTGGCAAAAAAGGCCAACAGTGATATTTTTTACCCCAAGGAAGTTAAATTAAAGATGACGACTGACGATGCACCGGAATCCTTTATGGGCGCTTACGGTCAACTTTCGGTCAACAAGGTGGGTTCAAACGAATACCCTTATTTCTATACTGTGCTCATTTTTAAGCCCGAATTTGAATTGGAGAGAAAAATGCACGGCATACAACTGCGTAATGATGTGATGATCAAGGAGTTTTCGTCTGAAAATGGTGTGGATGTTTTGGTGTTAAGGCAACGCACAACCCGCACCAGTGGCTACCACACCAATGCAAAAGCGGTCAGGGGCATACTGGCCACGACATTCGATGTTTATGAACAGCTCACGAAAAAGCATAAGAAGTAAGAATAAGAGACTGTCTAAATTTTGTGGAAACTTACATACGGATCACAAAGAATTCACCAAGAGGAGCTCAAAGAGCACAAAGAATTCAATAAAAAGCCGTTCGCATTTGATGTTTTCTGAAATTCTCATACTGCAATGAGCATTTCAGGTAAACACAAATGCCCAATTACAACAATGTTGTGATTGCACGTAACGGCTTCTGTCCATAGAAACACTTTTACGTAGTGTTCTTCTGCAAGTCCTGAATGGCAGCGTCGGGAACTGCTTTCTTTGCGATCTTCGTGCAAATATGTAGAATGATTTTTAGACAGTTAAAAAAATGCAGCAACCCGAAGGATGCTGCACATTGAGTCAACGCGTAAGCAATGGCTTACACTTCCTTATGCACAAACCACCAATCGTAGCCTTCGTTGTTTTTAAGACGTTCTTTGGCTTCGGCCTCGCTTTTTGCAGGTGGAATAATCACCCTGTTGCCGATGAGTTCGTTGTTGGGCCAGTTTGCAGGCACTGCAACTTTATGATTGACGTGAATTTGCAGCGCCTTGAGTGAGCGCAGAATTTCATCGATATTACGTCCTATTTCCTGCGGATAGAAAAGAATGATGCGAATCAATCCTTCAGGATCGATGATAAAGACCGCGCGGGTGGTTTCACTGCCTTTGTTCGGATGAATCATGCCCATGCTCATAGCCATTTGCCCGAGAGGATCTGCAATCACCGGAAAAGGAATCTCTACCCCGATGTTTTCTTTAATCCATTCAACCCATTTGATGTGACTGAACACCTGATCGACCGAAAGGCCTACCAGCTCGGCATTCAAAGCCTTAAACTCTTCGTTGCGCTTCGCGAAAGAAACAAACTCAGTGGTGCACACCGGTGTAAAATCGGCAGGATGGCTAAAAAGCACAATCCATTTGCCTTTGTAATCTCCCGGAATGTTTTTCATTCCATGAGTGGTTTGTACGCTGACATCGGGCATTCTCTCCCCGATGAGTGGGAACTTATTGATTTGGTTTTCCATTGTTATTTGTTTTGGTGATTCGTTTTCATTAGTTCATATAGGCGGTATACATCCACACAAGCTTTTCCTGCTCGCGAATGTAATCGCTCATCAGGGCATTGGTGCCTTCATCATCGGCTTCGGCCGAAAGCACAAGAATTTCGCGTTGCAGCAAAAGCACAATCTTAAACGATTCAAGTACCGATTTGACGCCTTCTTTTCCATCGCTGCAGTCTTTCACTTCTTTAATGGAACTCATGCGCAGATAATCGCTGTAGGCGTGAACCGGAACAGCTCCCAGCGTAAGAATGCGCTCTGCAATTTCGTCAATCTTAAGAATCAGATTGTCGTATAACTCTTCGAATTTCAAATGCAGCTCGAAAAACTTGTCGCCTTTCACATTCCAGTGAAATCCCCGCACATTCATATAAAAAACGTGGTAATCGGCCAGCAGTTGGTTCAGCTTTGCACTCAGTTCCACCGATTTAAACTGGTCTAACCCGATTTGATTGGTTGTTTTTATCATGACTTTTTCTCCTTTTTTACTTTTAATTCAACGTTAATATCCACAATTTCAAATCCTTCAGGATGCTTTTTCGATAAATACTGCTGCACCAGCTCCAATAAATCCTGATCGTGATAATCGCTGATTTCGCCCGTTTCCACATCAACCAAATGATGGTGTCGGGTGTGAACGAAATCGTAACGCAAAACCCCGTCGGCTGTGCTCATGCGGTGCAGGATACCTTTCGATGCACAGGATTCCAACACCTGATACACCGTGGCTTTTGATATGTCGGGCAACATGCGGCGAACCTCCTGATACACTTCATCAACGGTTGGATGCACATTGTTTTTCATCATGAAGTCGAGTATAAACTGACGCTGAGGCGTCGATTTAAGCCCTGCCTCATTTAGTTGTTCCCGAATTTGTGCTGCTGAAGAATTCATGTTACAAAGGTAATAAAAATTTCTAATTAATAATCATTATTATTAAATATATATTTCAAATAATTGATATTATACTGTATTACAGATATTTAAGATTCAATGATAATTATCAGTTGATACAAATTGAATTAAATGAAGTTGACAGCCATTATCTTTTGAAAATTAAATATCCTTTCCGGATCTGAAACAATGGTAAAATTGCCATTAAGAAAACAAATGTTGACATCAGGTTAATAAAATATCACTAAATTGTCAATTTTCTATCGATAAAATTTGCAATATCGCAGAGAAAAACGATGATCAGCAAGCAAAACAAGTGTGAATTGAACCGAAAGAAGTAAAAACATGTAAAACGCAGTGTCAGAAAGGGATTAAAGAGAATTTCGATGTTAGAAGCACGTGCAGCAGAACTTTCGTATGATGCTGATTATGTTTGTCTTAGAAAGTTGACGGAAACGAACATCATTCTCAAATATATCAACTTCTGTTAAAACAGGCAGCCGCAACAAAGACGTCATAAATTTGCTCTATGAATAAATCACAAAGAACTGAACAATGAGAAAACTGGTTTTGTTATTTATTGCTGCACTTGCATTTGGACAGGTGGAAGCACAACAATGGGGCTTATACACGCTCTATGCTGTTAAGGGTTCAAATACAGCCTATTTGATTGACACCAGCAATACGGTGTATCACAGTTGGAGTTTTTCGAGCTCGAAAAGTACGGTATATTCAACCTATCTCGATCAGGACAAAAACTTATGGCGCAGTTACAAACCGAGCGCAAATACCTGGAACACTGGTCCCTGTCACGGCGGCATTCAAAAAGTGGCCTGGGACGGTACTGTATTATGGGATTTCACCTATTATGCCAATGGCGATTACACAGCACACCACGATATTTGTCCATTGCCAAATGGCAACGTGTTGTTGATTTGTTACGATTATCGTTCATCGACAGAAGCAACGCAGGCAGGATCGTCGAGCGCCAGCACATTTTATTCAGAAAAGATTGTAGAAATGCAGCAAACGGGTCCAACCACTTATTCAATTGTGTGGGAGTGGTATTTGTGGGATCATCTGTGTCAGAGTTACAATTCGGCAAAGGATAACTATGTCAGCAACACGGCCGATCATCCCGAACTGATGAATATTAACTATGCCGGTAGTGGCATGCTTCCTGACCGTTACCATATGAACGGCCTAGATTATAATGAAGAGCTCGACCAGATTGTATTCAGCATGCATTTCATGAATCAGGCATTTGTAATTGATCATAGCACCACCACCGCCGAGGCGGCAGGGCACAGCGGCGGTAACTCGGGAAAAGGCGGCGATTTTCTGTACCGATGGGGTAATCCGGCTTCGTATGGAGCCACCGGAACAACACAATTTGCTACCATACACGATGCCCATTGGGTCTCATCGGATAACCCAAACTATCCTGATTACCTTGCAGGTTTTAACAACGAAGGAGGCACCAGCGGCAAATCAGCCGTTACCATTTGGCAGCCGCCCTACAATGGCTATAATTACAGCATGACAGCCGGTACGCAGACCCCTGCCAATGAGGCCTATCAATACAACTCATCGTTTACCACAACCAACGAAGGCAATTCGCAACAATTGCCTAATGGAAACATGATTGTGAACAACTCATTTGGCAGAACCATTTACGAAATCAATTCATCGGGAAGCACTGTCTGGAGTTATACTTATGGCACCGGTGGTCAGGGCAGCAGCCATGCCTATCGATTCTCAAAATGCGAGGTTCGGGGCCCGGTGGCCAGTATCACAGCCGACACAGATATCTGTGAGGGTGACGCACTATCATTAACAGCTGTGGGTACGTCAGTTACCGAAACTTCACCATCATACACCTATGCCTGGGCATCAAATCCGGCTGGCTTTACCAGCAGCAATGCAAGCGAGACCCTGTACCCCACTGTTCAGACCACCTACACGGTCACAATCACCAATGCTTCGTTAGGTTGCTGGGATACAGCTTCGGTAACCGTTAGCATTCATCCGCAACCCGCCACACCTGTCATCACCGATCAGGGTAGTTATCTTAGTTCAAGCAGCGCCAGTGCCTATCAGTGGTATCTCGATGGAAATTTGATTGCCGGAGCAACTTCACAAAACTACACACCACTTACCACAGGCGATTACACCGTGATGATCACCGATGAATGGGGTTGCACAGCCACATCGGCACCCGTCAATTTCATTGCAACCGCATTGACTGAAGATGATGCATATCTGATCAATGTATATCCCAATCCTGGCAATGGACAACTTTACCTGAGCGGATCGTGGATCGATGCGGGGAATTTCACAATGACCGTATTCAATCCATTCGGACAGATGATTGGGATGTTCAGCAATGAACGCCATCCCGATCTTTCCATGTTGCCCGAAGGAGTGTATCAGCTACGCTTTCAGAATGCACAGCAAACCCTGACACGCACATGTATTATCCAAAAATAGTCATCGTATGAAAACCAAACACTTCGTTCTTGCAGTTGCCTGCTTTCTGATAAGTACAAGCCTGACATATGCGCAGTTTTTCACCAATTACACCACCCTTAACGGGCTTCCTGACGATTATGTCTGTGGCGGGCTTGCCGTTGATGCCAACAATCATATCTGGGCCGGCACATCGGCTGGTTTGGCCGAATTTGACGGGAGCAGCTGGCACACCTATACCACATCCGATGGCCTGGTGAGCAATATAATTAATTGTGTTTCAGCCGACAGTTCAGGAAATATCTGGATTGGAACCGGCAGCGGAGTTAGTCAGTTCGATGGCAGCAACTGGACTACGTACACCACCGCTGACGGATTGGCTGACAATGCCGTGTACTATATTTTTGCCGACAACACCGATGCGGTGTGGTTTGCAACAACCAATGGCATCACGTGTAAGAATGGTGCCGTTTGGACTAGCTACAGTACCAGCGACGGACTATTGAGCAATATTATCAGTTACATTACTCAGGCTCCCGATGGAAACATATGGGCAGCCACCCAAATGGGCGGATTCGCCAGGTTTAATGGAAGCGGCTTTACGAGCTTTTCTGTTGCATCAATCGATAGTCTTTCAAGCGATAATGTATTTGCACTGGCCGTCGATGATGCCGGAACGCAATGGGTTGGAACGTGGAGCGGTATTTCAGAGATCAGTTCAGCAGGTGTATGGCAAAACAATTTACATCAAAGCGATGGTCTGTTCAACGATTTTGTGATGGACATGAAATTTGCTTCCGATGGCAATCTCTGGGTACTGTGCTTCGATCCCTATAACACCATTGGAGGCCTTTCGGGCTTCGATGGCAGCAACTGGTACTCTTATTCGGTTGCCGAAGGATTGGCAGGAAACAACGTGATGCGCATTGCCATCGATCTGAATGGCGAGGTTTGGGTGGCAACAGGTAGTGGTATTTCGCGTCTTAGCGGCACCCTGGGCATGAATGATTCTGAAGAAAATCATTGCATTTCTTATCCTAATCCTTTTAATGAGGTAATTGAAATAAATACAACAGAATCAATTAATTGTATCGAGATTTTCAATGCATCCGGACAACGGGTTTACTACAATACAGCACCCGAAACGGGCACTGAGATTTCAACCAAAAGCTGGTCGCCCGGACTGTACAGTTTCAGCTTTGTGGAGAATGGAAAACGCTATTTTTCGAAAATGGTCAAAGAATAACAGTTAGATAAATGATGTCGGGTTGGTTTAAATGGGGAATCCGGTTTTGGCTGTGTGCATGGTGGTCAGGTGCATATGGCCAATCGGATTTCTATGCGCCGGAGTCGGTACAGGAAATCAGAATTGAGTTTACCCAAAGCAACTGGCGATATATTCTGGACAGTTTGTTTCAGCATTATGGCGAGGATGCGCGACTGGATGGAAGTGTAAGCATTAACGGGCAATTGTATCAGCATGCAGGCATACGCTACAAGGGATTTAGCTCCTACGATGCATCTCAGGCAAAAAACCCATTTAATATTGACCTCAACAGTGGCTATTCGAATCAAAATCACGAAGGATTTTATAAACTTAAACTAAGCAATGTCATTCATGACCCGTCGTTTGTGCGCGAAGTACTTGCATATGAAATGGCCCGAAACTACATGCCTTCGCCGCAGGCCAATTTCGCCATGGTGTATGTGAACGACACTCTGATGGGGCTTTATAGCAATGTTGAAGCGGTTGACAAGCATTTCATCGGACGACATTTTTCGTCGGATGACAACCCGTTTTTTAAAGGGAGCCCGGAAACACTCAGTTATCCGTTTGGTCACAATGCCAATTTAGCCTACACTCACGGAGACACCTGGCAAGATTACATTCCCTACTATAAAATGGAATCGGACGAAGGCTGGGAGGATTTATTTGAATTGATTGACGTGCTGAATAACGACACAAATCAAATTGCCAGTGTTTTAAACATTGACCGTGCTTTGTGGATGCATGCCTTTAATTACAGCATGGTGAATTTGGACAGCTATATTGGATATGCGCAGAATTATTACCTGTACAAAGACGATCAGGGTTGCTTCAATCCGATTCTGTGGGACCTGAACATGTCGTTCGGAAGCTTTCGTCAATCGGACGGAACAATGATTAATCTTACCATTGACAAAATCAAAGTGCTGAATCCGCTTCAACATTTGTACAACATGGCGTATTCGCCACGTCCATTGATGAAGAATCTGTTTGCGAATCATACCTACCGGCTGATGTATCTGGCTCATTTGCGCACCATTATGGATGAACAGTTTCGAAGCGAAGCCTATTACACCCGGGTCATTGAACTTCAAACAGCGATTGACGCTTATGTTCAGACCGATAGCAATAAGTTTTACAGCTACGCTGATTTCATTGCAAATGCAGACAGCACAACGGGGCCCTCGTCGGATTTATATCCGGGACTGCGCGATCTGATGGAAGCCCGACTGGCCTATCTGGATACATTTCCGGGCATGCAGGGGGCTCCCATACTCCAAAATGGCGGAATGATACCTCTGCGACCCAAAAAAAATCAATATTGTCGCATTCAGTGTAAGGTTAGCGACGCCGACGAAGTAAAGCTCTTTTACCGACAAGCAACCGAATCGCGTTTTCTCGAGTTGCCAATGTATGACGATGGCCTTCATGGTGATTCCCTTTCAGGTGACAGCATCTTTGGTGCGGAATTTTATCAGGCGGGAGATGCTTTGCAGTATTATTTTTATGCACAAAACGACAGTGCTGGCCGGTTTCTGCCTGAAAGAGCACAATATGAGTACTTTACTGCATGGCCTGAGCCCGCCGCATCTTCTGTCATGATCAATGAATTGAAACTCAAGGCAAAAGAGTCGCAATGGGATCAGGATGATGAAGCTGAGCCATGGGTCGAACTTTACAATCGCAGCAGCGAAATCCTACAGTTGGATGGCTTGGTTCTCATGAACGATGCAGACACCCTTTTTACCTTTTCCGACAGCGTGCTTCAATCCAATGCATATGTGATCATCTGGGCTGACGGCGATCTGACACAAAGCGGATTGCATTGCAAAGCCATTGATGTCAATTACGGAACCATCAGGCTGATTTCTGCATCGGGATTTGTAATTGATAGTCTGATATTTGGCGAACAAAGTCAGGATTTATCATATGGCTCGTACCCTAACGGCAGCAGCATGAGAGTGATTCTGACTCCAACTTTTTCAACAAAAAATATATTAGCAGGTAATCAGGATTCGAACAGCCAGATTTTTCCAAACCCTGCATCGGACCAACTGTATATTCGCTTTAATGATGCAATGGAAGGTGATTACATTGAAATTTTCAATCAACAGCTGCAATTGGTTTATTCAGAAAGTCTGAGCGGAGCATCGGAATATCCGTCTGAAACACTTCTTACACTGAATGTTGGTTTTTGGACAGAAGGCCTATATGTGCTCAGACTCAGTCAGCAAAACGCCACCAGTACACATAAATTTATGATCATTCGCTAGGCTGCGAAAGTGTTTCAATAAATCTGCGGGCCTCTTCATCATTTGGTGCTTTTCCATGCCAGCGATAATCGTTTTCAATCTCCGGCACACCTTTTCCCATAACCGTTCTGGCAATAATGAGTGTGGGCTGGGTTTCTGAAAACTGCATCAAAGCAGGGATTATTTCATTAAACCGGTGTCCGTCGATTTGCACTACTTTCCAACCAAATGCGGTCCATTTCTGTGCAAGGGGTTCAAGAGCCATCACCTTTTCGGTTGTGCCGTCAATTTGCAGTCCGTTGCGGTCAACAATGGCAGTCAGCCTTCCGAGTTGATGATGCGCTGCACTCATGGCAGCCTCCCAAACACTTCCTTCCTGCAATTCACCATCACCCATGCAGCAAAACACCCTTGAGCCGGAATGTGAAACTTTCAGTCCCAGAGCCATTCCTGCGGCAACTCCCAACCCTTGTCCGAGCGATCCTGATGAGATTTCAATTCCAGGCAATCCGTGATCACGACCCGGATGACCCTGTAAGCGGCTTCCAAGCTTACGCAACGTCAACAATTCATCTTCCGGGAAATACCCGGCCTGGGCAAGTGATGCATATAGAACAGGAGCCACATGACCTATGCTGAGAATAAGACGATCGCGATCTGACCAAAGAGGCTCTTCGGGTTTATGTCGTAATACTCTGAAATACAATGCCGAAAAAATGTCGGCCAGTCCCAGCGAAGCACCCAGATGGCCGCTCCCTGCACTTGCCAGTGAACGTACAATGTTGATACGAATTTGCCCCGCAATGGCTTTCAGTTCGGTATCCATACTTTTTTTTACAAACATACGAAAATGGACTTATGATCATTCAGCATTGAGACGAACATGCTCGAATAAAGCTATTCGAAAGGACGGGTGTTTCCGATAGAGATTGCTCATATCCAAGGTTAGAAATTTCGACAGGTCATTGCCTTATTTTCTGAAATGTTCAACCGAAAAGATGAGCAGTGGGAATGAGCTGTATCGCCGGGAAATATGAGATCAACAGTGGCTCAATAAGCATTTTCAATTGTAAGCACACCTGACATTTCGCAAATTGATCCCTCTGGCAACTACTTGAAAATTTGCATTAAAACCATCATACCGGCTGCTTCAACAATGCTGTCATCACTGGCATGAGCCAGGTCATTGCATTGAAACTGTGCGTCAAAGACAATCTCTTCCTCACTTTTCCTGAAAAGATATCCGGAACCCATCATAGCCAATGAGGAAATACACCCGTCTTCCTTATGAAACATCACCCGTCCCGAATGATCATAGAAAAATCCTAATAAGGCATGGTCGAAACCGCTTTTTGTTAACCAAACACGTGGCTTATCACGGTATGGCGCACCCGACGTTGGACAAAAAGTGCGACAATTTCCACATTCATTGCAAAACTCTCCAATGTTATAGGTTTGAATTTTTTGCTTCACGGCAAAAACACCATCGGAAGTTTTGATTTCAATAGGCTCAATCACATAGCTCTGATTTGCCAGATTCGGACATACGGTGACACAAATGTTGCACAACTCATCGCAAAGCAAACAACGCGATGCTTCTTCCATGGCTTCGCCGGCATCGCGAATGACTTTCGAAGAGTATTCTTCGTGCTCATCGGGCAGCTTCGACCACACGCGACGGCCCTTCATCTGCATAAGCATCGAGCAATCACTGTTTCGTGGCTCCAGTTCTTCCTTCTTCGCTTCCAGAACTCCGGCAGCCTCAATAATGGCTTCGGCAGCACGACGTCCATCAGCAACGGCTGATATGATGTTAGCAGGTCCCTGTCTTACATCACCTCCTGCAAAAACGCGTTCCAGTTTGGTTGAATAAGGCTTATCGCCCTGAAACTGATCGGAACTCATAAAATCATAGCGGGCATCCTGTCCAATGGCCGGGATAATCACATCGGCTACAAGAATTTCGTCACTTCCAGCGATGGGCTCCACCTGCATCCGACCCGATGAATCTTTACCAGCAACTTTCATTTTTCTGACCCTCAATCCACCCACCTGGCCTGCGGCCACCACCACTTCAACCGGCGACATCAGTTCAGCAAAAATGACTCCTTCGGCAAGGGCAGCCTGTATTTCTTCAACTTCGGCCGGCATATCAGCCACTCTTCGCCGGTACACCACCACCACAGAACCAAATCCATCCTGAATGCGCCGCGCTGCTCTGGCTACATCCATGGCGGTGTTGCCCCCGCCAACCACAAGCACCCTCTTTCCTGGCAAATTGGCCATGCCTTTCTTTGTTTGCGAAAGAAATACAAGCGGATCAAGCACCCCGCCTGACTCTTCGCCCTTGATGCCTAACTTTTTTGCAATGGGCGCTCCGGTGGCTACAAAAATATATCGGCCTTCACTTCGCAATGCATCGAACCATGCCTTGTCGACACGGGTGCCATAATGCAGACGAGCCCCCAGCTTTTCAACACGTTCAATATCACGCCTGATCGCTTCAGCCTTGAGCCTGAAAGATGGAATCACATCAGCAACCATGCCGCCGGCAAAGGGCTTTTCTTCATAAATATCAACCGTAAAGCCTGCCAGCAATAAAAAATAAGCACAACTGATGCCGGCTGGTCCGGCTCCTACCACTGCTGCACGATGACCGTTGTTTGGGAGCGACCTGATGAAAGATTCATCGTTGATGAGATCCGAAACCCATCGCTTCACTTCCCGAATGGCGACATTTTCATCATAATTGATCCGGGTACACTTTGTCTGACATTCGTGGTCGCAAACACCGCCTGTTGTGTTCGGCATTGGGTTGGTGCGCATAATGACCTCAAATGCCTTCTGAAATTCTCCTTTCGCAACGTGATGCAGATATTGAGGTATTTCCTGATTGGTAGGACAGGTATTGACGCACGGTGCGTGAATGCAGTCGAAATAGCCAAGACTGCGCCGGGTTTTTATATTGGGCTCCCGCATGCTTTTTCGATATCTCTTGTCCTCAAGTGTAGCTGCAGTGTAGTCTTTCAGCATCACCGCCCTCAGCTTCCCACGCTCGGGTATCAGCGACATCACATCCGGAATGGCGTGCTCCCATAAAAAGTGTTTGATCTCGTCGCTATATTGTTTGAGCCTCCCGTAACCACCGGGTTTAAGCAGATCACTGCTCATGGTCACCGGTCCTAGTCCGCAACGCAACAGCTCGGCGATATTAAACGCATCGGCTCCGGCCGAAAACGAAATGTCGAGCATGCCATCAAACTCGGTCTGTAATTTCGACGCAAGATGAACCGACAACGGATGCAATGCCCTGCCACTCATATAATGCATCTTCTCATCCAAAGGCAAGGTGCCTTTAACATTGAGGCTCTCGAGCGTATTGGTCAGTTTCAGGCCAAAAAACACCTGCGATTCAGCTGCTGCCTGCTGTAAGTTCCTGATAATCTTCAATGCATCGCTAAACTTCAGATCATGAGCAAAAGCCTCGTCAGGTACGTGGGTGGTGTAGCCAAGCTTTCCGTTCAGAATCCAGCGAAGCATCTCAGGACCCAGTAGCGTCGGATTCAGCTTTACAGTGGTATGCAATTTCCTCTCCCGGATCAGATAAAGCGCGATGTTTTCAATCTCATCGGGGGGACAACCGTGCATGGTGCTCAGCGTGATGTTGTTGCTGATCTGAGATGGGATATGTAGCTCATCAATGGCCGGATACAGTGGTCTGATGGCGTCGATTTTCTCTGATAACAGCTGGCTGCAATCGTTCATCTGATCGAAAAACCATTGAACATTTTGCTGCATGATGCCTTCGAGATTATATCCCGCGCTCATGTTGAAAATGGTGCCTGCTCCTGGCTCGTTTTTTCCATACAAACGGTGGTTCAGCATGTGAATCATGATCCATGCATCGAGATACTGACCCAATGATTCCTTGATCTTCAACTCCTGCGACCACTCGCAGTTGTATCCTTCGTCCTGCATATCAATACAGGGTTTGGTTACATTAAGCTCGTCGAGGGTCTGAATGGTTTTCAGTTCAATGAACCGGGCTCCGCAAAGCCATGCAGCCACAATGTTTTGTGATAACTGCGAATGCGGACCTGCGGCAACTCCAAAAGGTGTATCGAGTACCTGTCCAAAACGAAAAGTGCGCAGCACAGGATCGGGAATACCCGAAAACAAATGCCGGTCAATTCCCATAAATGCACCATTATCAATCTGTTGCATGGTCATCGACCACATTTGCTCAAAAGGAATCACTGTAAATTCTTTCGCCATGGATGCAAAAATAAATGACGAATATACAAAAGTATTCACATCTCTGTCAAGCATTTCACAAT
>CAZLHV010000051.1:0-16712 GCA_964559205.1 uncultured Bacteroidaceae bacterium | reverse complement strand
TTATGAAATCAATCTTTCGGACGCCGAGAAGGAATCCCTGATTATGTATGCTGAAAAAAGCATGGGAAATGGCAGAATTGATCATGTTGAGGATGTCATTCTTGTAAAGCGGGATGTGTTTGATAAAACGAAAACGGTTGAAATTGCTGCAGAGATTGAAAAACTAAACGCTGTTCTGGGGCAGCAAAGAAGAAAGTATCTGCTGATTGGTCCGGGTAGGTGGGGAACCAGAGACCGTTTTATCGGAATCCCTGTCACATGGAATCAAATTTCAAATGCAAAGGCCATTGTGGAAACCGGCCATGAGGATTTTCCACTTGACGCCAGCATGGGAAGTCATTTTTTTCATAACGTTACATCGCTAAATATTGGTTACTTTTCCATTGACCCCGTTTCCAATAACGGTTTTCTAAAGTACAGCCTCATTGAATCGCAAGAGGTCGTCAGTGATCTGAAATACACCAGACATTACCGTTTCTCTAAACCTCTTCATATTAGAATGGATGGAAAAAAACGTATTGCAGCTGTTTCCGAACAATAAATACTGAACAATGAGCACAATCAGCAGGAAACTGGACCTCGAACATTATTTCTTCCAGGATACTTCATTCGATAACCTGATGAAGAGGCGAATTCAGCATGTTTTGCTCATTTGCAGCACCTACGATGCCTTCATCCTTGAGGAAGATGGTCGGATTAACGAAACAATATTTCAGGAATACGTATCACTGAACCTGCGTTATCCTCCTGTTTTTTTTCAGGTACACTCAGCTTCGCAGGCCTTTGCTGTGCTGGAAAACGAGAAGATTGACCTTGTGATCAACATGTTGTCCATTAGCGATCAGGATCCCTTTGAGGTCACCCGGAGCATTAAAAAGAAATATAGAAACATCCCTATTGTAGTCCTCACCCCATTCTCGCGCGAAGTGTCTCAACGTTTGTCAAAGCAGGATCTGAGTGAGGTTGATTATGTGTTTAGCTGGCTTGGTAACACAAGCATCTTGCTGGCCATTATCAAGCTGATTGAGGATAAAATGAACACGCATTACGATGTCAGGCAGGTAGGAGTTCAGTGTATTCTTCTGGTTGAAGATTCGGTGAGGTATTATTCAAGCTACCTGCCCAGCATGTATCGCATCATTTTCGAACAGTCGAAGGAATTTATGACCGAAGGTCTCAACGAACATCAAATGATGTTGCGACTTCGGGGAAGACCCAAGCTCTTGCTTGCCACAAACTTCGAGCAGGCCATTAGTTTGTATGAAATGTATAAAACGAACATGCTCGGTATGATCTCCGATGTGTCGTTTAACCGTGGAAACGCCAAAGACAAGCTTGCTGGTGTTAAACTATGTCAGATTGTAAAAGCCAACGACCCCTATTTCCCGATTCTTCTTCAGTCGTCGGACTTGAGCAATGAGCGCTATGCCAAGGAAATGAAGGTGAAATTTGTGCATAAGTACTCAAAAACCCTGCTTCACGAATTAACTGATTTTATCCGTGAGTATCTCGCCTTTGGCGATTTCAAGGTCATCGATCCGGATTTGCAGGAGGAAATTGGCCGAGCTAAAGATTTGCAAAGTTTGCAGGAATCTATTTACAGCATTCCGGATAAGTCTCTTAAATACCATATTGACCGAAACCATTTCTCAAAGTGGCTCAGGGCACGAGCTTTGTTTTCACTTGCGCAGCTCTTTCGACAGGTTGACGCACGTGATTTTGATAGCCTTAAAGGAGTGCGGGACTTTCTATATGAAGCTATTTCGCGTTATAGGAGCGACAGAGGAAGGGGCGTAATTGCCAAATTTAATCGCGAAAAATATAATGAGTATATTATTTTCAGCAGGGTTGGCGAAGGGAGCCTTGGCGGAAAGGCCCGGGGCTTGGCTTTTATCGATAATATCATCAAGAGGCACAATTTAATTTACAAGTTTCATGGAATTGAATTAACCATCCCCCGAACTGTTGTTTTGACGACAGAAGTTTTCACGGAATTCATGAACATGAATGATCTGTATTCATTTGCGCTTTCGAACGTTCCGGATGCTGATATTCTTAACCGTTTTCTCGATGCAGCCCTCCCGACTGAAACTGTCGAAGACCTCAAAACAATTCTGCAGGTGTTTAATGCCCCGATGGCTGTTCGGTCAAGCAGCCTTCTCGAAGACAGTCATTATCAACCTTTCGCGGGAATTTACAGCACCTACATGATTCCAAATACGGGAAGCGATGAAACCCGCTTGGAAATGTTGGTTAATTGCATCAAATCGGTATATGCATCGGTGTACTTTCAGGATAGTAAAGCTTATATGACGGCTACCGCAAATGTCATTGACGAAGAGAAAATGGCAATTGTGCTGCAGGAGGTGTGTGGCAGCCGCGAAGGTGACTACTATTTCCCCTTTGTCAGTGGTGTGGCACGATCGATTAATTTTTATCCTATTGCGCTGGAGAAAGCAGAAGATGGCGTGGTAAACATCGCCTACGGACTAGGAAAATTTATAGTAGATGGCGGGGTTTCGCTTCGCTTCTCGCCAAAATATCCTGATAAAATCATCCAGCTCAGTACCACCGAATTGATCATGCGCGATACTCAGAAAGAATTGTTGGCCATTAACCTGAGCAGAGATTCTTTTACACCCAGAGTTGATGATGGAGCTCACATCGAACATATTAGAATTCGCGATGCGGTTGATTTCAAATCATTCCGCTATGCGGCCTCAACCTATATTTATCAGGACGATCGCGTTAAAGAGGGGGTTCATGATGGAGGAATGAAACTCATTACTTTTAGCAAAGTGCTTCAGCATCAGTTGTTTCCTTTGTCTCGAATGGTCGACGACATTCTCAAAATCGGTGCTAGGGAAATGGGAAAGCCTGTCGAGATTGAATTTGCTGTCGATTTCAAGCCCTCATCAGGACAAAAAACTTTCAATTTACTTCAGATCAGGCCAATTGTTGACGTGAAAGAAGACTTGAATGTACGTGCAGATCAAGTGGTGAAAAGCCATTCGCTCATCATCTCTTCACATGCGCTTGGAAATGGGGTTTATGAACACATTCGCGATGTAATTTATATCAATCCCGAGACCTTCGATGCAGCCCGGTCAGAGGAAATTGCCCTCACCATCGAAAAGCTCAACCGCGAGCTATCTGAATCGAAACGTCACTATGTCCTCATAGGTCCCGGACGTTGGGGTAGCAGCGATCCATGGCTGGGTATTCCGGTAAAATGGTCACAGATCAGTGCTGCCAAGGTCATTGTTGAGGCAGGAATGCAGAACTTTCAGATTGAACCCAGTCAGGGAACGCATTTTTTTCAGAATCTGACCTCGTTTCGGGTGGCATATTTTACTGTAAATCATTTCAACAATCAGGGATATTATGACTTCTGGTATTTGAACGACCAAAAAGCTATGTATGACGATGGTCTAGTGAGACATGTTCAGTTTCCATTATCTATGGAAATTCTTGTCGACGGCCGTAAGCATTTCGGGGTGGTTTCTTTGCCCGGTATGAAATCAGGCGGTATGCCAGGCTAAACTCAGTTTCAGCCCCACAGTAACAGCAGCTTTCTGATGTCAGACATTTGCGCTCTGTGTAAACGGTTGGCCCGTTTTGTTTAGGATTTATTGGCTAACTTTGCCGAAATTGCAAGCAATGGCTGCACCCTGTTTCAAAACCATTATAGCCGGACCCTGCAGCGCAGAATCTGCAGGTCTTTGTCTTGAGACAGCCGCCAGTCTGACGGAAAGCGGTTTGGTCGATATTTTCAGAGCCGGCATTTGGAAGCCCAGAACAATGAGTGGTCAATATGAAGGCCCTGGAGCTGAGGGACTAAAATACTTGGCAGAAGTAAGAAGTCAGTATGGCTTGCCCATTGCAACCGAAGCGGCAACGGCCGCTCATGTCGATGCTTGCCTTAAGGCTGAGATCGATTATATCTGGATCGGAGCTCGCACTGTGACCGATCCGTTTAGCGTTCAGGAACTCGCCGATGCATTGCAAAACACATCCATAAAGGTCATGGTAAAGAATCCTCTGGTGCCTGATATCAGACTTTGGGCTGGAGCGACTGAGCGCCTTTTGAAAAACGGTGTGCGGGTTCAATCATTGATCCATCGCGGGTTTTCTGTTTACGAACAAAGTGTGTATCGGAACGAACCACTTTGGGCACTGGTGCCTGAAATGAGGCGCCTTTTTCCGGCTTTGTTCGTGATAGCCGACCCAAGTCATATGGCCGGAAAGTCTGCATATATCGCCACCTTGGCTGCTCAGGCACTTGAAATGGAGGTCGATGGCCTGATGATCGAAGTGCATCCTCATCCGAATTCAGCCCTTTCGGATGCAGCCCAACAAATTACCCCAGAGCAGTTTACTCAAATTCTGTCAGCAGTTTGTGAACGTCATCACGTGGAAACCGGTGGGGTTAGTCTAGGTGATCTCCGCAGTGAAATTGACTCAACCGATGAGAAGATACTCAAGCTGCTTGCTCAGCGGATGAGTATAGTGCATCGGCTTGGAAATGCCAAAAAGGAAGCAGGTCTAACAATGATGCAGAGCGAAAGGTGGATGCAGGTGGTTGAACAGCGACTGAGGAAAGGAACAGCGCTTGGATTGAATCCGATATTTATTCATGATATTTTGAAAGTAATTCACGACGAGTCGCTTCGCATTCAAATGGAATTGCTTGATAATAAGGGGGATGGTAAATGAGTTTTCATGCAGCCTTCCAATGGCTTAAACATCAGATGGTTTCCAGTGGAGTGATGCACGTACATTCGCCCTGGCTTTATGAACTTTACCAGAAGCTCAGGCATCCTCAGGCAATACCACAGGACTCTTTGCAGTTGTTAAGTCAGGTACATCGCGGGTATTCTGAAAATCAAACTCCCATTGAATTTGAACAGGCTGGGTCGCGGACAGAGTATTTGAAATCGACCGTTTCAGAGGTTTTTATCAGAACAGCCAAACCACTCAAACAGGCTTTGAGGATTGCTGAACTGGCATCGCTGATCAATGGAAAGCCCATTATTGAGTTGGGAACAGCTTTCGGCACAAGTACGCTTGCCCTGAGTATGGCTGCACCAAAAAGCCGAATCATTAGTATCGAAGGTGTGCCAGTGATAGCTCGGCAGGCTCAAGAAATGCTGAGCCGGTATGGGAACCCGAATATCGAAGTGATTCATGCACGGTTCGAAGATGCTTTGCCTGATATTCTCCAATCCACATTTGAACCGGGATTGGTTTTTCTTGATGGGCATCATTTGGAAGGACCTACAGATCAATATGTCCGGCAGATACTTCCCCGACTGAATCATCTTTCGTTTCTGGTTATTGATGATATCCATGGCTCGGCAGGGATGACAAGGTGCTGGAACTTGCTCAGGGAAGAGGCAAACGTTCACGTGTCGATCGATTTATTTCATTACGGATTGTTAATCAACAACATAAATTTGTCGAGAGCGAAATTTTCCTGGCGTATGCCAGCCCGATGATCCATTTGGATGAGTGTTTTTTTGGACATGAAGAGAAGTAAGGCTTCGCGAGTAACGAAAATTTGTTATATATATAAAGGTAAAGCGAATAAACAAGGGGTTGATAACCCATTGAAAATTATTTTTCTGCAAGTGTTGGTTATTTGAAATAAACTATCTACCTTTGCAGTCCCAAAAAATTGGGGTAAAAACATTGTAAATAAAACGTTATTGTATGCCGACAATACAACAATTGGTTCGTAAAGGCCGCAAGGAGCTTATGTATAAGAGCAAGAGCCCTGCGCTGACATCATGCCCACAGCGTCGTGGAGTGTGTACCCGCGTATACACCACAACCCCCAAAAAGCCGAATTCGGCGATGCGCAAGGTGGCACGTGTCAGATTGACCAACGGATTTGAAGTTACAGCTTACATTCCGGGCGAAGGGCACAACCTTCAGGAGCATAGCATTGTTCTTGTTCGTGGTGGTCGTGTTAAGGACCTTCCGGGTGTACGCTACCATATCGTGCGAGGCGCTCTTGACACAGCAGGCGTTGAAGGACGTTTGCAGCGTCGCTCGAAATATGGAGCCAAAAGACCAAAGAAAAAAGCATAAATAGCCTAATATCTCAACGACATGAGAAAAGCAAAACCAAAGAAGAGAATTATTCTTCCTGATCCAAAATTTGGCGATCAGCTGGTGACAAAATTTGTCAACAATCTGATGTTCAGCGGTAAGAAGAACAGTTCGTACATGATTTTCTACGATGCGATTGATCAGGTTGGCGAAAAAACCAAGGAAAACGGACTTGATGTGTTTAAGAAAGCACTTGAGAATGTAACCCCATCGGTTGAAGTTCGCAGTCGCCGTATTGGCGGTGCCACATTCCAGATTCCTTCAGAAATTCGTCCGGAGCGCAAAAGCAGCATTGGAATGAAGAATCTGATCGGATTTGCCCGTAAGCGTCACGAAAAGTCTATGGCATCGAAACTTGCCGGTGAAATCATGGCTGCCTACAAGGAAGAGGGTTCAGCCTTCAAAAGAAAAGAAGATATTCACCGAATGGCCGAAGCCAACAAGGCTTTCTCGCATTTCAGATTTTAACCAAGCAGTGGCAGACTTATCCCTGATACGGAACATTG
Source organism: uncultured Bacteroidaceae bacterium (assembly GCA_964559205.1). Lineage (GTDB taxonomy): Bacteria > Bacteroidota > Bacteroidia > Bacteroidales > DTU049 > GWF2-43-63. Next base: position 10,092 of record CAZLHV010000051.1, on the reverse strand, counting down.
GCATTATGGCGCACATTGACGCGGGTAAAACCACGACAACGGAGCGCATATTGTTCTATACAGGGGTGAATTATGAAATTGGAGAGGTGGATGATGGTGCAGCCACAATGGACTGGATGATCCAGGAGCAGGAACGGGGCATCACCATTACTTCTGCTGCAACAACGGTTTATTGGGTCAGCGGTTGCTCAAAGTACCAAATCAACATCATTGATACTCCGGGACATGTCGATTTTACAGTTGAAGTAGAACGGTCTCTTAGGGTTCTCGATGGTGCTGTGGCTGTGTTTTGTGCAGTTGGCGCAGTTCAACCTCAGAGCGAAACAGTTTGGCGTCAGGCCAATCGTTACGAGGTTCCACGCATCTGTTATGTGAATAAAATGGACAGGCAGGGTGCCGATTTTTTCAGAGTCATCACTCAGATTCGTGAAAAACTTAATGCAAACCCGGTCCCTGTTCAATTGCCCGTATTTACTGGCGAAGAATTTTCCGGAGTCATCGATCTGATCGACCAGAAAGCGTTTGAATGGGACGATGAAAGCTTTGGAAGGGAATATCGCGAAGTGCCAGTTCCTGCCGACATGCTCGAACTGATGCATGAATACCGGCTCAAACTAATTGAAGGAGCTGCAGAAGAAGATCCTGAGCTCCTTGAGCGATTTATCGAAAATCCCGATTCAATATCTGCCGAAGATATTCGAATCCAGCTTCGAAAAGCCACGCTAGAAAGCAGGGCTTTTCCGGTTTTTTGCGGATCGTCATTCCGAAACAAGGGCGTTCAGTTATTGATCAACGGCGTGATCGACTATTTGCCTTCGCCTTCTGAATCAAGCGAGATTAACGGAACCAATCCGAAAACCGGCGAACGCGAAGCGAGAAAAAATGCCATTGACGAGAAATTCTGTGCCCTGGTCTTCAAAATTGCAAACGACCCTTATGTCGGACGTTTGGCCTTCACCCGGGTATATTCAGGAACTCTCGATGCCGGTGTCATGGTTTACAATTCCTCCAACGAGCAAAAAGAACGAGTTTCCCGTTTAATCCGTATGCATTCCAATAAACAGAATGCCATCGATAAACTCGAAGCTGGAGATATCGGAGCCATTATCGGCCTCAGAAATATTAAAACAGGGGATACCCTGTGTGATGAAAAATTCCCATTGCAGCTCGAGTCAATGACTTTTCCGGAGCCTGTAGTGAGTATCGCTATTGAGCCCAAAACTCAGAACGATCTGGATAAATTAAGCACATCGCTTCAGAAGATTGCAGAAGAAGACCCTACATTTTCCATTCGACAGGATGATGAAACAGGCCAGACCATAATCAGCGGTATGGGTGAGTTACATCTCGACATCATCGTTGATCGTCTGAAACGCGAATCGAAAGTAGAATGTACCCTTGGAAAACCTCAAGTGGCATATCGCGAGGCTGTGGCCGGCGACATCATCCACCGCGAGTCCTATCGCCGTCAGAGCGGAGGGAAAGGTAAATTTGCTGAAATTGAAATTCGCGTATCGCAGGCACCAACTGGCTTCAAGGGGTTAAATTTCGTCAGCAGTGTTAAAGGTCATGGTATTACCAAAGAAATGATTGCAGCGGTGGAGAAAGGACTGAAAGCAGCTATGGTGACTGGAGTCATGGCAGGATACCCTGTCTACTCAGCATCAGTTGAGTTGCTTGATGCAGTAGTTCATGAAGCCGACAGTGACCCGCTTGCATTTGAGATTTGCGCCAATATTGCCTTTAAGGAGGCCACAAGGAAAGTAAAATGTCATTTGCTTGAACCGGTGATGAAACTTGAAGTAGACACCCCAGACGAATACGTAGGCGATGTTACAGGTGACATCAACAGGCGTCGTGGTGAGATCACCGGCATCGAAGGTGTTGTACAGGCAACTGCGGTGAAGGCCCTTATTCCCCTTGGAGAGACATTTGGGTATGTCACCACATTGCGAAGCCTTACCTCAGGCAGAGCCAGCATGAGCATGGAGTTTTCACATTACAGCATCACACCAGCAGAACTGGCACAGGATATCATTTTCAAAATGAAGGGAATCCGGATTGCCATCTAATTAAGTCAAACTGAATAAAACAAAATACAGTGAGCCAGAAAATCAGAATTAAACTCAAGTCGTACGATCACTATCTCGTGGACAAATCAGCCGAGAAGATAGTCAAGATCGTGAAGGCTACGAACGCTGTGGTGAACGGTCCTATTCCGCTCCCGACTGACAAGAAGTTTTTCACTGTCAACCGTTCGACCTTTGTCAACAAAAAATCGCGCGAGCAGTTCCAGTTGTTCACCTACAAAAGACTGATCGACATTTATTACAATCAGCAGTCGAAAACGATCGATGAGTTGATGAAACTTGAACTTCCCCGCGGAGTCGAGATTGAGATCAAAGTGTAACTAACAAAAAGAATAACATGTCAGGATTAATCGGAAAAAAAATCGGAATGACCAGTTTTCATGAGGCCTCTGGGAAAGTGATCCCATGCACAGTTATTGAAGCTGGTCCTTGCGTCGTGACGCAGGTCAAGACCAAGCAGACTGACGGTTATGATGCCATACAGCTTGCTTTTGACGAAAAGAAGGAAAAGAACACTTCAGGTGCTATGATGGGCCATTTTAAGAAGGCCGGCACCACTCCCAAAAGGATTCTGATGGAATTTACCCGTTTTGAGGAAGGTCATCAGAAAAGCCTTGGCGAGGTGCTTGGAGTTGATGTATTTATTGAAGGTGAATACATCGATGTAGTAGGCATGTCGAAAGGTAAAGGTTTCCAAGGTGTTGTGAAACGCCACGGATTTGGCGGGGTCAACCAGCAGACACACGGTCAGCATAACCGTGGCAGGGCTCCCGGATCAATCGGTGCATCATCGTATCCAAGCCGCGTGTTTAAAGGTATGCGCATGGCAGGACGCGACGGTGGTTCACGCGTGAAAATGATCAATCTGCAGATCGTTAAATTAATGCCGGAAAAAAACCTCTTGATTATCAAAGGTTCAGTTCCCGGTCCTAATGGTTCATATGTAATTCTGGAAAGATGGAAGTAAAAGTATATAACATCAAAGGACAAGAGAGCAGCAAGACCGCTGTACTCCGCGACGAGATCTTTGCGATCACGCCGAATGATCACGCCATCTACCTCGATGTAAAACGCATTCAGGCCGAGCAACGTCAGGGCACTCATGATTCACGCGAGCGAAGCACCCTTAGTGGAAGCACCCGGAAGCTTTTCAGACAGAAAGGCACTGGAGGAGCTCGTCGTGGTGATATAAAATCGCCTTTGCTTCATGGTGGAGCCAGGGTTTTTGGACCTCATCCTCGTGACTATGGTTTCAAGGTGAATAAAAAGGTCAAACAACTCGCCCGTAAGAGCGCTTTATCATATAAGGTGCAGGATGGAGCAATCAGGATTATCGAGAACTTTGATCTGGAGCAGCCAAGAACAAAGGAATTCCTTGAAATACTGAAAAATTTCGAGTCTTCAGAAAAAAAATCTTTGATAGTGTTGGATGAATCAAAGAAAAACGTATATTTGTCGTCCCGAAATTTGAAGAAAGTCAAGGTTGTAAATGCTTCAAAATTAAACACTTACGACATTCTGAACGCTCAGATTGTCATTATTTCAGAAGCAAGTTTACCCCAATTGGACCAGATTTTTTTGGGTGAAGGTGAAAATTGACCTCAGAAAAAGGACTAAAAACTTACAAAAATGGACGTGTTAATTAGACCATTGGTAACCGAGAAGATGACCGCGAAAAATGCTGAGCTGAATCAGTTTGGTTTCGTTGTTGCAAAACGTGCCAACAAAATCCAGATCAAGGAAGCGGTAGAATCTTTATATGGGGTGAAAGTCCTTGAAGTCAACACCATGGTGTACGCTGGTAAACGTAAATTTCGCGGCACCCGTCGCGGTTATGTTCAGGGACGCACCAATGCCTTCAAAAAAGCTATTGTAACTCTCAAGGAAGGAGAAAAAATTGATTTTTACAGCAACGTATAAACAAACAGGATTTGCATGGGACTGAAAAAGTACAAACCGACTACTCCCGGTCAACGTTTCAAGCTGGTGAGTAAGTTCGATGAAATAACGGCAGCGGCTCCGGAAAAAAGCCTGGTAGTTCCCAATAAAAAAACCGGTGGTAGAAACAACTCCGGAAAAATGACCATGCGCTACATTGGTGGCGGTCATAAACGGATGTACCGCCTCATCGATTTCAAAAGGGATAAGGAAGGCATTCCGGCAACTGTCCAGACCATAGAATACGATCCAAACCGCAGTGCGCGCATTGCATTGGTATATTATTCAGATGGCGAGAAACGATACATCATCGCACCAAAAGGGCTTAATGTAGGCCAGGAGATTCTCTCAGGAAAAGGCGTGGCTCCGGAAATCGGAAATACACTTTATCTGAGCGAAATTCCATTTGGAACAGTGATCCATAACATTGAGCTCAACCCCGGACAGGGTGCGAAACTTGCTCGGAGTGCCGGATCATATGCTCAGCTGTTGTCGCGCGACGGAAAGTATGCCGTTATTAAAATGCCAAGTGGAGAAACCCGTTTGGTTCTTCAAAGCTGCCGCGCTACAATTGGCTCGGTTTCAAACGAAGAGCATAACCTTGAGGTGAGTGGAAAAGCAGGTCGCACTCGTTGGATGGGCCGCAGACCCCGCAACCGTGGTGTGGCTATGAATCCAGTCGATCATCCCATGGGTGGTGGTGAAGGCCGCCAGTCGGGAGGTCACCCACGCTCAAGAAAGGGCATTCCTTCTAAGGGATATAAAACCCGCAGAAAGAAGTCTTCAGACAGGTTGATTATTGAAAGACGTAAAAAATAACAGGGTATTATGAGTCGCTCATTAAAAAAAGGTCCTTACGTGCACTACAAACTCGAGAAGCGGGTTGCTGAAGCACATCAGTCTGGTAAGAAGGTGACCATCAACACCTGGTCGCGTGCATCGATGATTACACCCGATTTTGTCGGACTCACCATTGGTGTTCATAACGGCAACAAATTCATTCCCGTGTATGTTACCGAAAACATGGTAGGCCACAAACTGGGTGAATTTTCACCTACCCGGATCTTCCGCGGTCATGCAGGACAAAACAAAAAGTAGTAACAAATAAAAGGTATTGATCATGGGAGCTAGAAAACGGTTAAGTGCCGAGAAGCGTAAGGAAGCCAAAAAGGAGCAGTTTACTGCCAGGCTTACCGGTTGTCCCGTTTCGCCACGTAAAATGAGACCTGTTGCACGTCTGCTGAAGGGTAAAAATGCCGACATTGCACTGGCATTGCTCAAAACATCTTCAAATTCGTCCTCAGATTATCTTTATAAATTACTCACTTCTGCTATCAATAACTGGCAGCAAAAGACCGAGAATAAAATCCGTATGGAAGATGCAGGATTGTACGTGAAAAGTGTTAACGTAGATGGTGCCCGTATGCTCAAACGCATTCAGCCCGCACCTCAGGGAAGGGCTCATCGCATCCGTAAACGCTCGAATCATGTTACAATTGAGCTTGGAAGCCGGTTGGCAGAACAATCCAATGTTGAATCACAAGAACTATAATTCAGGATGGGACAAAAAACAAATCCAATAGGGAACAGACTGGGCATAACCCGCGGATGGGATTCCATCTGGTACGGCGGAAAAACTTTTGGCGAGAAACTGGTCGAGGACGACAAAGTTCGTAAGTACCTCAATGTGCGTCTTGCCAAAGCCAATGTGTCCAAAATATTTATCGAGCGCAGCGTTAAGCTGGTGACGGTCACCATCCATACTGCAAAGCCCGGTTTTATTATTGGTCAGAAAGGCAAGGACGTTGATGAACTTCGCGAAGAGCTGAAGAAAATCACCCAGAAGGAAGTACAGATCAATATTTCTGAGGTTAAGCGCCCGGAAATGGAAGCTGTTCTTGTTGCAAACAATATTGCACGTCAGATCGAAGGTCGTATGTCGCACCGTAAAGCCATAAAAACTGCAGTTGCATCAACAATGCGACTTGGCGCAGAAGGAATGAAGGTGACCATTTCCGGACGTATCGGGGGCGCAGAAATGAGCCGCACCGAGCATTATAAGGAAGGACGTACCCCACTTCACACCCTTCGTGCCGATATCGATTATGCACGTTCAGAAGCTCATACCACCTATGGCCGTTTAGGCATCAAAGTATGGATCTGCAAAGGAGAAATGTTTGGTAAACCGGACTTCTATGGTATCGAAGCCCCAAAAACCGATAAAAAGCAACGTCGTGGTGGTCCCGAACGAGGAGGCAATGACCGTGGCGGAAATCGTGGAGGTGGATTCAACCGTCCTCGCGGAAAAAAGAATAATGCCAACCAATAATACCGAAGAGTCATGTTACAGCCTAAGAAAACCAAATTCAGAAGGGTCCAGAAGGACAAAATGAAGGGCAACGCCAAGCGTGGACACCAGTTGGCATTCGGTTCTTTCGGTCTTAAAACCATGGAAGAAGCATGGATCACCGGTCGTCAGATTGAAGCAGCTCGTCAAGCTTTAACCCGCTACATGAAGCGTGAAGGCCAAATCTGGATTCGCATCTTTCCCGATAAACCCATCACCAAAAAACCAAACGAAGTTCGTATGGGAAAAGGTAAGGGAGCACCCGAATATTTCGTAGCACCTGTTACTCCGGGTCGCATTCTTTTCGAAGCAGAAGGAGTCACCGCAGAGATTGCTCGCGAAGCATTGCGTCTTGCTGCTCAGAAATTGCCGGTTAAAACAAAGTTTATTATCCGCAGGGATTATAATGAAGCATAATCCTAAAAACTGAAAGTTATGAAAACATCAGTCATCAAAGAAATGACCACCGACGAGCTGAAAGAGCGCCTTGTTGAAGAGCGCAAGCAGGCTGCCAAATTGCGGATGAGCCATGCGGTTAACCCTTTGGACAACCCCGGAGTCATTGGACAGACGAAAAAAACCATCGCACGCATTCAAACAGAGCTGCGGAAACGAGAATTGGAAATCAAGTAATCTCAGGATAATGGAAAGAAACTTACGTAAAGAGCGAATCGGAATCGTTACCGGCAACAAGATGGATAAATCTGTTGTTGTACTGGTCGAACGTCGTCTCATGCACCCCAAATACGGGAAGTTTATCAAGAAGACCACCAAATTTGTGGCTCATGATGAGAAGAACGAGTGCGCCGTTGGCGATAAAGTTCTGATTATGGAAACCCGTCCCCTGAGCAAGACAAAGCGCTGGAGACTTGTAGAAATCATTGAAAAGGCTAAATAACCATGATACAGCAGGAATCAAGACTCAATGTAGCAGACAACAGCGGTGCCAAAGAAGTTCTTTGCATCCGTGTGCTGGGCGGTACCAAACGCCGATATGCTTCGGTGGGCGATAAAATCATCGTTTCGGTGAAAGACGCCATCCCTAGCGGCAACATCAAGCGCGGTACAGTCTCCAAGGCTGTGGTTGTGCGCACAAAAAAGGAAATCCGTCGCCCCGATGGATCCTATATTCGCTTCGACGACAACGCTGTGGTTCTTTTGACCGCTTCGGACGAGCTTCGCGGCACACGTATTTTCGGCCCTGTTCCGCGTGAACTCCGCGACAGGCAGTATATGAAAATTGTTTCACTTGCCCCTGAGGTATTATAATGCGACATGCTATGAAGGTGAAAATTAAAATTAAAAAGGGCGACACGGTTAAAGTGATTTCCGGTAACGACCGGGGAAGCGAAGGCCGTGTTCTGGAAGTGTTTCCCGAGAAAAACACTGCTATTGTGGAAGGAGTCAATATGATTTCAAAGCACAGTCGCCCCTCTGCAAAGAATTCGCAGGGTGGTATTGTGAAAAAGGAAGCTCCTGTCCAGATTTCTAACCTGATGCTTGTCGATAAAGCAGGCAACGTTACCCGCGTTGGCCGCCTTGTGAAAGAGGATGGCTCCATTGTTCGATATTCCAAAAAATCAAAGGAGGAGATTAAGTAATGGCTTACGTTCCCCGTTTAAAAGAAAAATACCAGAAGGAAATTGTTCCCGCTTTGATGCAGGAATTCCAGTATAGCACAGTCATGCAAGTGCCCCGTCTGCTGAAAATATCAGTCAATCAGGGTGTGGGTGATGCTGTTACTGATAAAAAACTGATTGACTTCGCCGTTGATGAAATGACCAACATCACTGGACAAAAAGCTGTGGCCACCAAATCGAAAAAGGACATCTCCAATTTCAAGGTGCGTCGTGGTATGCCGGTGGGTGTGCGTGTAACCCTTCGTGGTGACAACATGTTTGAATTTCTCGACCGACTTATCTCCGTCTCGATTCCTCGAATTCGCGATTTCAGAGGCATCAATGACAAAGGATTTGATGGACGCGGAAACTACACATTCGGAGTGACCGAACAGATCATCTTCCCGGAAATCAACATCGATAAAATCAACAAAATTACGGGAATGGACATCACTTTTGTGACCACTGCCCGCAACGACAAGGAATCGCATGCCCTTCTGAAAGCATTCGGATTACCCTTTAAAAAACACTAGGTATGGCAAAAGAATCAATGAAAGCCCGTGAGGTGAAACGCCTTGAAATGGTCGAAAAGTTTGCCCAGAAAAAGGAAGCACTGAAGGAAGCAGGTGACTTTACTGCTTTGCAGAGAATTCCCAAAAATGCCTCGAAAATCAGATTGCACAATCGTTGCAAACTGACCGGCAGACCCAAAGGGTATATGCGTATGTTTGGCATCTCGCGCATTAATTTCAGACAAATGGCTCTGAACGGTGAAATTCCCGGAGTTAAAAAAGCAAGTTGGTAATAAATAAAACAATATAGAATGGTAACCGATTCCATTGCAGATTTTCTGACCCGCGTTCGAAACGCCATCAAGGCCAACCACCGCATTGTGGAGTGCCCCTCCAATAAAATGTTGGTTCAGCTGGCCAAGTTGTTACACGAGAATGGGTATATTCTCAATTACAAAGTTGAGGAGAATACAATTCCGCGTAAGCTTAAGATTGCATTAAAATATCACCCGACCAATAAACTGTCGGCTATTACTACTATCAAGCGCGTAAGCCGTCCCGGTCTCAGGAAATATTCCGGAGCTCAGGATCTTCCCAAAGTGATGAACGGCCTTGGCATTGCCATTGTCAGCACATCGCGCGGTCTGATGACCGACAAGGAAGCTCGTCGCGAAAACATTGGTGGTGAAGTCATCTGTTTCGTGTCATAATTATTCAGGAGGTAAACCCATGTCAAGAATCGGAAAAAAACTTATTGATATCCCTTCAGGAGTCCAGATCAGCATTTCACCTGAAAATCTGGTATCAGTTAAGGGCCCCAAAGGTGAACTTCAACAACAGATCGCCCCTGAAATCAAATTGTCGATCGACGGACAGGTGCTTCATGTGGAACGTGTGAACGACGAAAAACAAGCCCGCTCATTTCACGGTCTTTACAGAGCATTACTGTTCAATATGGTTAAGGGTGTATCTGAAGGCTTCACCACATCGATGGAACTTGTCGGCGTTGGTTACAAATGCAATGCTACAGGCCAGATGCTCGATCTTAGTCTTGGTCACTCACACAATATTTTGTTTGAGCTGCCAGCTGAAATCCAGATTGAAACAATCACTGAAAAGGGGAAGAACCCTACCATTATTCTCAGATCACACGACAAGCAACTGATCGGACAGGTCGCAGCCAAAATCCGTTCATTCCGCAAACCCGAGCCTTACAAAGGAAAGGGTGTTAAATTTGTCAATGAAGTACTGCGTCGTAAGGCTGGTAAAGCTGCTGCGGCTAAATAATAAAAGAGGCAACTATGGCTATCAAGAGTAGAAAAGAATTCATGAGAAAACGCATTAAAATGCGTATTCGCAAAGTAGTCACCGGAACCGCCGAGCGTCCAAGAATGTCGGTTTTCCGCAGCTGTAAGGAAATTTATGTGCAGCTGATCGATGATAAAGCAGGAAAGACCCTGCTTGCTGCCTCATCGCGATTGAAAGGTGTTGCAGAGATGAAAATCAACAAAACCGATAAAGCTAAAGCTGTGGGCAAACTTATTGCCGAACGTGCCATGGAACAGGGTGTTCAGCAGGTTGTTTTC
>CAZLHV010000050.1:0-16996 GCA_964559205.1 uncultured Bacteroidaceae bacterium | reverse complement strand
GCTTCCAATGAATGATGATAAATTAAAATGCTAATGGAGTCGTTAATGTTTTCGACAACCTGAGCACTATCTGCCGAGATATAATATGGAAGGTCAATGTAGTATTTGCGATCGAAGATTCCTTCGTTGATAAACAAATTACATGCATTTGGCGCCATAAACCCATTTATTTTTTCAATTCTGTATTTCCCTTCGTTGTACAGCAGATACTTTTTATATGAAAATTTGAATCCGTCGGTTACAAAAAGGGCGTTAATCATGAGGATTGAAACAATGATTACTTTCAGCGTTTGCAAACCCTTCAATTTAGAATTTGGAGTTCCGAGTAAATAATACAGCAATGCTACAACACTGGTTACAAACATAATGTATGAAGTGGTCCGGTAACCAGCAAAGTAGAGATTGTGTCTGGTGATGGCTTCGGCTGTTATCGATAATGCTAAGCAAAAAACACTTAGAATTAGGAGAACATTTTCGATTTTCCTCGATAAATACAAGTTGTTCTCAACAAATAAATAGCGAAGGAATAGAATTACTGCCGAAGGTAAAACAAGAAACAAGATTGGGTTCATGCATTTATATTATTTTGAGTAAAAGTAATAAGAATTCAGCGTTATTTAACTCAGAAAGTCGGCGATTTCATAAACACATGCGCCGGCACCACCTCAATCCTTTTGCCTTCTTTTTCGAAATGATTCTATTTCGGAATTGTTTTCATTACCAATGAACAATATTATACATTAGTAATGAATGAAAGCTTCCATTATTAATGTAAGGATGGTTTCCTATAGTTCCCCAATGTCTTCAAACCACACGTCGGGGCGCTTGTCAATGAATTCTTTCATCATGTCTTTGCACTCCTGCAGGTTGAGGTCAATCACTTCAACGCCGTGCTGTTCCATGAATTCGCGGGCGCCAGAGAATGTCTCCGATTCGCCCACAATCACTTTGGGAATTTTGAACTGAACAATGGTTCCTGCGCACATGTAGCAGGGCATCAGAGTCGAATAGATGACCGTGTCTTTGAATGAACCAATTCGTCCAGCGTTGTTCAGGCAGTCCATTTCGCCATGCAGAATGGGATTGTTTTCCTGCACGCGTTTGTTGTGTCCTGTAGCTACCAGTTGTCCCGATTTTATCAGCACCGAGCCAATCGGAATGCCGCCTTCGTTTTTACTTTTTCGGGCCTGATCGATGGCCATTTGCATAAATTCGTCCATGATGTGTAATTTTTAGCGACGGGCGCGTGTTTGCGCTGATATCACCGGGCTGTATTGCACAATTTCCTTTTCAAGCGATGGTGCTAATTCCTGAGCGATTGAAAGTGCCAAACTACGTGTAGGCGCAGTGGCAATGACCACTTTTTGGCGATGCGATTCAGAGAGCAGACAAACGCTGTAGGTGGTATCAGGGATATCGACCGTTCGATTGCTTCGGCTTGCCATCCGATATCCGCTTTGAAGATTGATCACCGCTAAATATGGGAAATGTTCCATTGATTTCCACTTCCCGCTTCTGAAGCCAAACCATTGAGAATACAATTTGAAGCGCTTATTCGCAGTGTCGATACGAGCGCCATTGAATGTGAGGGCGATTAAACCGCCCACAAAACAAATGACGATGCCTGCCAATTGACCGGAAAGTATTGAAACGATGCCAGCCGCAATGAAACAAAAGCCAACAAGCACAATGGGCGTTGGAAATAAAAATCCAAAATTGTTGGTGATGATGCTTTTTTGCATTCCTTTAACGTATTTGTTTCCAAATGTAGATAATTATTAAAGATGTGATGCTTCAAAAAGTGAATTGCCTGGCAATTAAAAGGAGAAAATGAATCGTTGAAATCACTTAAGATCTTCAGCAAAAACCTACTCCCTAAAATTCAAAGCCCTATCAAGATAATCGAAAAAGGGTTTTCCTTCGAGGAAGGTTTTGAAGACTTCTTCAGTAAAATTTGCCTGCAACACTTGCTCATCGGTCAATGGACGTAGAATCAGATACTGTTTCAACCTCAGCCATTCGATGGAGGGATGGTCGGGCTGAAAGCCTTTCGGAGCGCGCTGCAAACGCTCACCATCCACTTGCCCAAAATATTTTTTGAAGGAAGCTTTTCCCACAATTTTTTCAATCTCGGCCGTGCTGTAGGCCAGATCGTCGCGAATGAGGCGGAGTTGAACAGGCTCCGGCGCGTAGATGCCACCACCAACGAAAATATTGCCGGGCTCAAAATGAATATAAAACTCGCAGTTGCGTCCTTCAGGTGCCCGTAAAACAAAGGCTCCTAAGTAGGTTCGAAACGGCTCTTTGTTATGCGAAAACCTGATGTCGCGATAAATGCGCCCAACGCCATGAGCCGGATCGACCACCACGCGTTCGTCGGCGTTTTTCATCATGGTCATCAGGTCGCTCAGCCAGCTGCGGATGTTCTCACGTGCAGCAATGTATCGTGGCTTGTTCGGTGCAAACCATTCGCGGTTGTTGTTGTCTTTCACTTCACGAAGAAACTGCAGGGTGTCGGGGTGGATTGTTGCCATGGTTCCAAATTCTGCGAGTAAAGTTAAAACAATCATTTTTAACAAAGTTATCTGCATGACCAATATCACCCCGTGAAAGTGTGGAAAGAGGTTTAGGTGAGTGGGTCTCGGAGCCATGGATTTGAACGAAAACAGTCAGGTCTGACTGATTATAAAGGTTAATTCATGTTATTGTCGTAATTTTGGGTTTTCAAAGGGCATGAAATTTCAGATTCAACACATCAGCGGAAAAGCACGAGCGGGCATACTTCATACCGATCACGGTGAGATTTGCACACCGATTTTTATGCCTGTTGGCACATTGGGGGCGGTGAAAGGCGTTACATTCGACGTGTTGCGCAATGATATCAAAGCACAGATTATTCTTGGAAATACTTATCACCTATATCTTCGTCCCGGCGCCGAAATTCTTCAACAGGCAGGTGGCCTTCATGCTTTTAATGGATGGAATCGGCCCATGTTGACTGATAGTGGTGGATATCAGGTTTATTCATTGTCGAAAATCCGGAAAATTTCTGAAGAGGGAGTTGTTTTCCAGTCGCATATCGACGGGAGTCGTCATCAGTTTACTCCTGAAAACGTGATGGATATGCAACGCGTAATCGGGGCCGATATCATGATGGCATTTGATGAATGCACCCCATATCCGGCCGATCGTCAATATGCACAAAAAAGCATGCAGCTGACCCATCGCTGGCTTGAGCGATGTTATGCTCATTTTGAAAAAACCTCTCCTTTATATGGTCACCGCCAGGCCCTTTTCCCCATAGTTCAGGGCAGTGTTTACGACGCTCTGAGGCAGGAGTCGGCCCGCTTTATTTCACAGTTCGATTGTCCGGGCTATGCCATTGGAGGACTGAGTGTGGGAGAGCCTGCCGAAGACATGTACAGGATCACAGAAATGGTTTGCGATATATTGCCGGCCGACAAGCCACGATATCTGATGGGTGTGGGCACCCCGGCAAACATTATTCATGGGATTGGACAGGGCGTCGATATGTTTGACTGTGTGATGCCCACCCGCAATGGCAGGAATGCAATGCTGTTTACTCGCCATGGCATCATGAATATGCGAAACAAGAAGTGGGAGAGCGATTTTTCACCAATCGATGAAAGCAGTTCGCTTTCGATCGATCAAACGACATCGAAGTCATATTTGCGTCATTTATTTGCAGCTGGTGAAATGCTTGGTCCGGTGCTGGCAAGCATCCATAATCTGGCCTTTTATCTCCGACTGGTAAATGAGGCCAGGCAGGCCATTGTCGATGGAAATTATCAGTCTTGGGCCGAAGAGGCTGTAATACAAACCATGAAGCGACTTTAAAATGCGAAAGCTCGATCTATATATCATCCGCAAGTTCCTGTCGTCGTTTTTTTTATCGATACTGTTGTTGTTACTGATCATCATTGCATTTGATGTATCAGAAAAGATTGATGAATTTATTGAACGTCATGCTCCGTTCAGTGCCATTTTATTCGACTATTATTTCAATTTCATTCCGTATTTCGTTAATTTATTCAGCCCGCTTTTTGTCTTTATCGCTGTGGTGTTTGTTACATCGCGCATGGCTGGCAACACCGAAATTGTGGCTATTCTTTCGAGTGGAATTAGTTTCCGGCGTTTGTTGACTCCTTTTGTACTCACTGGTTTGTTTCTTGCTGTTTTCTCGTTCGCGCTGCAGAATTTTTTAATTCCACCGGCCAATCAGGTCAGGCTTGATTTTGAGTATGTTTATGTCAGAAAGAACAAACCCGGCGGATCCAGAAATATTCATATGCAGATTGCTCCCGGTGAATATGTATACATGGAGTCGTTTACGTTCAAATCTAACAGGGGCAATCAGTTTACCATTGAGAAAATCGATTTCACTACAGGTATGTCGCGAAAGCTATCGGCCAATACGGCCACTTATGACACTATTTCGGGACGTTGGTTGTTGAATCAGGTTTATGACAGAACCATTGGTGATTCAGTTGAGCATCTGCGTTTTATGCCGGTACTTGATACTTCACTGGCCATGCTGCCAAAGGATTTCAATAAGGAAATGGAGAATGTGGATGTGATGGATTTTTTTGAGTTAAACCAACATATCAGACAGCAAAAACTTCGCGGTGCTGACAATGTTTCTTCACTCGAAGTTGAGCGACATCGCCGCATCGCGTTCCCTTTTGCCACGGTGATTCTCACTGTTATTGGTGTGGCTGTATCGAGCCGGAAAACGCGCGGAGGTACGGGTTTACATGTGGGCATTGGTCTTGCGCTCAGTTTTGGTTTTATTATGTTCATGCAGGTAAGCAGCACCTTCGCCACCAATGGCAATCTTCCACCCGCCATTGCTGTATGGATCCCAAATCTGGTGTTTGCTGGTATTGCATGGCTGCTGGTAAAATGGGCACCCAAGTAGTTGTTGTGCACGCACATTTTCTCAGCGCCCGATGGCAGAATCCTTACACTTTCGTTTGGTTTGGCGTCGTTATGCGGCTTTATTTTTTAATCAGCGTTTTCGAAAAAACACCCTCTTCTGTACTTATTTCCAGAAAGTATATTCCGCTGCTTATGCCCGAAAGATGAAGGATGTCACATTTCTGACATGTTGAAATGCAATGACCTTGAGAATCATATAAGCTGATATGAACATCCTGATATGATCGGATTGTTTGAATATAAACCATGTTTTCGGCAGGATTTGGATAAACGATAAAGTCTGTAGTTTCGAAATTTCCAAAAACATGATTTATCCACGATTGCAATCTGAGCTGATATAAGTTTCCGCCAAATCCCCAAAAATACTCGTCTGTCAAATATATCAGAGAATCATTTGCAAAAACGACTGCTTCTTTTTGCGTGGTGTACATCATAATCACATGTAAATCGCCACCGAAAAAATCGCTTCCTGATATGTTTGAAAATAGCCAGATACGTGACTCGGAAAGCAAGACCATGTGTTCACCCGATGGACTGATGTCGGCAGCAGTGACCCATGTGCCTGTATTGAAACTGTCAACCAGTTCGGCTATATAGTCTCCGGGCTGATCTGGAATTCGATACATTTTACAATAGGTTGAAGTGCCTCGGTTTTTTGAAAATAAATAAAGCGAGTCCTGAAAATGAAACATGGCTTCGCAATCGAAATTCAAAAGGGTCGAATCGGGCGGAAATGCTGTCTGATCGGGATACCGGAAGGTGATGAGTTGTGGCACCACCGTGTCGGTTGTTATTGTGTCGGGATCCGGAATTTTATAAATACGCAGATTGGTTCTGTCATTCTGATTATTGCCAAAATCGCCGAGATAATAGTTTCCTTCGGCATCGCGCGTCGACTCCTCGCAATCGACAGCTGTGTCAACATCGAAATAAACAATACGCAGAATATTTCCTAGGGTGTCAATGTTGAAAATCCGGGCAGAATCTCCACTGTCGTTATGTGTCCAGATGTTTCCTGCCATTGAATATTCAAGACCCGAGGATTCGTGAAGGCTAACGGGTAAAGGGCAGATCAGATCAGGCTCGACAAACTGGGCCAATGCAATGGAATGAAAAGCAAAGCTAAGACCCAGGATCAACACGAACGATTTCATGGCAATTATTTCATCACGCAAGATACAACTTGTTATTCAGATGCGTTAATGCAAAGATGAAAACTTGTGTTTTACCTGAATAATTTTTATCTTTGTGGTAAATTAGTGTCATGCAATTTGCGTTTCCGGCATGTTTGGTAGTGCTGGGCATTTTTTCTGTTTCAGAAATAAATGCCCAACAGCATCATCATTCAGCAGATCAGGGCCACCTGATTTTTGTGGAAAACGCCGGCCAGTGGGCCGAAGGCCATGCATTCAAATCAGATTTGCCGGCAGGGTCAATGTATGTTTTCAATAACAAAATTGTATTTGATCTTCGCGATCAGGCCATGGTAAAAGAATTGCTCCATTTTAAGATGTTGACGGAAGAAGAGCGGAAAATTCGGCAGAAGCCACAAAGCCTCATACAGTCGCATTGCTATGAAATGGAGTTTGTAAATGCATTTACATCGGATATTCGGGCCTATGACACCGTCGATTCCTATTATAATTACTACCTAGGGAATGATCCTTCATATTGGCGAAGCAAAGTGAAGGGTTATCACCAGATTGCCTGCATCGGTCTCTACCCCGGGATAGATTTGCACATGCGACAGTCGGGGAATCATCTCAAGTATGAGTATCATCTTCAGGCCGGTGCCGATGCAGCTTCGATTCGTGTGCGCTATCGTGGGGTCGATGGCATATCTGTGATCGATAATTCATTGAAGCTGAAAACCTCGCTTGGCGACATCATCGAAATGCCACCGGTGGCATGGCAAATGATCGACGGAGACTCAATTCCTGTGGCATGTCACTATGATCTTGACCAGAATGAAATTGGTTTTATTTTTCCCGATGGTTATCGGACCGATCATGAACTGATTATTGATCCGGTCATTGTTTTTTCTACCTATTCCGGCTCAACGGCAGATAACTGGGGGTATACCGCTACTTACGATCAGCAGGGTTATGTCTATGCCGGCGGCAATGTTTTTGGTTCGGGGTATCCCACCACCGTAGGGGCATATCAGACAAGCTATGGAGGGAATACCGACATTGTGATTACCAAATACAACACTTCGGGCAGCAGTTTGATTTACAGCACTTACTTGGGAGGCAGCGGACCTGAGGTGCCCAACAGCCTTGTGGTGAATTCGGCCGATGAGTTGTTTGTGCTTGCCACAACCGGATCTAATAATTATCCCACAACTCCCGGTTGTTTGGATAATACTTTTAACGGGGGGACATCGTATACACTGACCTATGTGATCAATTATACTTCGGGAAGCGATTTGGGCATCACATGTTTCAATGCAGCTGGAACGTCGTTGATTGCCTCAACTTATTTTGGGGGCAATTACAACGATAATCTGAATATGGATGCGGCGTTGAAGCACAATTATGCCGATGATGTCCGGGGCGAAATTCTTGTGGATGAAAACAGCAATGTTTTTGTGGTCGGCAGTACAGCTTCAGCAAATTTTCCAATCACTTCCGGTAGCTTTCAGACTGCTTTTGGCGGAGGAAGTCAGGATGGATTTATATTAAAATGCGATCGTCTGCTCACTACCTTGCAATGGTCGTCGTTTCTCGGAGGCAATGGCGCAGATGCCATTTACAGCATTTCGATCAATCAGGCAGGAACTGTCTATGTGGCTGGTGGTACAAACAGCAGTAACTTTCCGGTCACTGCGGGATCAATCATGCCTGCATTTCAGGGCGGTACTGCTGATGGTTTTGTAAGTATGATCAATCAAAACGGAACCCAAATATTCAAATCGTCTTTTTGGGGAACATCTGCTTACGATCAGACCTATTTTGTTGAAACGGATAAGCAGAATTATGTGTACTTATTTGGGCAAAGTGCCTCTACCGGTAATGTGCTGATTCAGAATGCCGCCTGGAACACTCCGGGAGGGGGACAGTTTATTACCAAACTGAGTCCTTTGCTGAGCTCGGTGATTTGGTCAACCCGTTTCGGAAACGGAAACGGAGTAGTGAACATCAGCCCAACAGCCTTTTTGGTTGATTATTGCCACAATATTTATCTCTCAGGCTGGGGCAGCCTGTCGTTGAATGGATTTGGCGGCACAGCAGGACTTCCGGTTACA
Organism: uncultured Bacteroidaceae bacterium; assembly: GCA_964559205.1. GTDB lineage: Bacteria > Bacteroidota > Bacteroidia > Bacteroidales > DTU049 > GWF2-43-63. Next base: position 8,790 of record CAZLHV010000050.1, on the reverse strand, counting down.
TCAGGCGCATTTCAGGCGACCACCGATAATAACGATTATTATTTCATGTGCATGCGCGACGATGCATCGGCATTGGTTTTTGGTTCTTATTATGGAGGCTCGAGTGCCGAACATGTAGATGGCGGCACAAGTCGTTTCGACCGCCTGGGACGCATTTATCAGTCTGTGTGTGCGGGTTGTGGCGGGCTCGATGATTTCCCGACTTCATCAGGAGCATGGAGCAATACCAATAACAGTACAAATTGCAACAACGGAGTTATTAAAATCGATTTTAGTCTTCCGGCAATTGTTGCCGATTTTCTTGCTCCTCCTGCCATTTGCCTCCCGGCTTCCATCAGTTTTACCAACACATCTTACTTTCCAAACCCCGGATTGGAATCCTGTTACTGGGATTTTGGTGATGGCGGGACGAGCAGCAGCTGTAACCCTGTTTATTCCTACACTTCGCCTGGTGTTTACCTGGTGACACTGATTGTGACCGATGCCACAAGCTGCAACAGCGCTGATACAATTACACGACAAGTGGTGGTTCTTGCCAATTCAGTCGATACTTTGCCCGATGCAGGAATCTACACCGGCGGTTACACACAGATTGGTATTCTGCCGTTTTCTGACCCAAATATTACATGCCAGTGGGTGCCATCGTCAGGATTGAGCAATTCGACCATTACAAACCCAACCGCATCACCTTCAACAACCACGCAGTACTATTTGGTGATCTCAAATGGAGTTTGCTTCGACACCTTGTATCAGACGGTTAATGTATATGATTTGCTTGTCGATGCTGGTCCCGATACGGTAACCTGTGCTCCCGGACTATTGCTTACAGCATCGGCAACAGGTGGATCTTCGTTTACTTACGTTTGGTCTTCCGATCCGTATTTTTCTGACACCCTCAACACCTATCCCTCAGGAGCGACAGCTGCAACAGTGCATTCTGTGCCACATACCTATTATCTCTATGTCAGTAATGGATATTGTGATTGGATCGACAGCGTTTTTGTCGATTATCAGCAGATGAGTCTGAATCTGACCATGACAGAGCCCCTGTGTTATAACGATTGCAACGGAAGCCTGTCGTGCAGCCCAAGTGGTGGCACTCCTCCTTTTGCCTATGATTGGAGTACAGGTGATACTTCGCCCTCCATTTCAGGTTTATGTGCTGATACTTATTCGCTTACTGTTCAGGATTCGAGGGGTTGTGTTTTGAATACGAATGTTATTTTAGGTCAGCCTTTGCCTTTGTTGCTTGAGTCGCAGACTGGACCAGTGAATTGCGATATTGCCTGCAACGGATTTGTGGATAACACCACCACGGGAGGCACGGCTCCATATGAATGGGAGTGGGACAATTCTCAGACAAGCGAGGATATTACTGGTTTGTGTCAGGGTTCATATTTAGTCACGGTGACCGATGATCATGGTTGTTTTTTACTCGACACATTCAACATCCCGGTAGATTATATTTACGCATCGGTTCAGGCCTGGGCTGATCACGACACCATTTATCAGGGTCAGACTACTGTGGTGCATGCTTCATCGGTCCCCGGAGTCGATTATCTCTGGACTCCTGCTGACGGTTTGGTGAATCCTTGGGTGCCGAACACAGCTGCTTCGCCACTACAAACCACCACTTACTATGTTGAGCTCGACGACGGATATGGTTGCAAATATCTCGACAGTGTTGTGATTGTTGTACTCGATGTGTTTTGCTATGATCCATACATTTATGTTCCAAATTCATTCACGCCGAATGGTGACGGGAAAAATGATGTGTTGTATATACGAAGCAGGTATATCGATCATATGTATTTTGCTGTGTTTGACCGGTGGGGTGAAAAAGTCTTTGAAACCACGGATCCAGCAAACGGTTGGGATGGAACATTCCGCGGAGTGATGCTGGAACCGGCTGTTTTTGATTACTACCTTGAAATTAATTGCTATAATCACATTCTCTTTACAAAGAAAGGGAATATCACTTTGCTGAGATAACCGATGAAGCGTATCCTGTCGTTCCTGTTTCTTTGCATTTGCTGGTCTTTCATCGAAGCTCAGGATGTGCATTTCAGTCAGTTCGGACAGGTGCCGTTTTACCTCAACCCCGCCAAATCGGGACTCATGAGCGAGAATTATCGCTTTTCAGCCAATTCGAAGATTCAGTGGAATGCAGTGACCACACCCTTTCAAACTTATCTGGCTGCTGTCGATATGGGCATTCAGCGAAAGGGAAGCCATTTGGGGAAGTGGGGGTTAGGCCTTGACGTGATGCGCGAAAAAGCCGGTGATGCCGGATTTGGCACCAGTGGCTTTGGCTTGTCTCTTTCATACATAAAAGCACTGAACAGATTCAACAACCGTTTTCTGTCTGGAGGCGTTTCAGCCAGAATTCATCAGCGAAGCTTCGATGGTTCTGCCCTGTATTTCGATAATCAGTTCAACGGGCTGTATTTCGATCCTGCATTGCCTGTTGATGAAAGCTTCAGCCAATTCAACTTCTGGTTTCCTGTGTTTGGTTCTGGTCTGGCATATTTTGACCGAATAGACTCGCGTCATGATTTTATGGCAGGATTGTCGGCCATGAATATTAATCGACCGCCACAATCCCACTTAAACGATAATGGCGTCCGGCTAAAAACACGCTGGACGGCAAATATGTCCTACCGCACAGCAGTGGGACGGGATCGCGACATTATTCCGTCAGCATTTTTTTCAATGCAGGGGGTTTATCGCGAAGTGATTGTTGGCGCGGAGTACCGATTGACAAAAAGTTATAACCCATGGGACTACCGTGCATTTTCAGGAGGCCTGTTTTACCGGGCCGGTGATGGGGCTATTTTGTCATTCCGACTTGATTACCTCAATTATCGTTTTGGAATCAGCTATGATGTCAACCTGTCGGATCTTGTTCCCGCCAGCGATTTGCGTGGCGGTTTCGAGTTCAGTCTGATTGCATTATTCAACAAACCTGAGCATAAAACAAGTCGCGAAATACCCTGTCCAATTTTTTAATTTATGCCCCGTTTCGCCCTCCTGCTGATATTGACCTTTTTCTCCTGCTTCACTGTTGTGGCGCAGGTTAATCAGCAACTTGAGATTCGGGGTGATGAGGCTATGCGAATGGGGAATTATCAAACAGCATGGAACTACTATAATGAGGCAGTTAAAACCGATAGCGTTAATTTAGCTTTGTGGTTTAAAATGGGTGAATCGGCACGTGAGCTTTTCAATTATCCTTTAGCATATCAGTGTTATAGGATTGTGTTTGAACGCGACCGGAAAGGCCAGTACCCTCTGGCTTTATTCTGGATGGCAGATTTATCGAGAAACATGGGTGACTATCATATGGCAAGGGCTTATTATCTGTTATTTCTCGAAAAGGATACTATTCAGGCTTTTTATGCCGACAAGGCATCGGAGCAGGTGAACCGGATGGACGATGTGATCGGGATTGTGGAAGACACAGCCAGGGTGGCTACCGTTGAGCACCTTGTATTTCCGGTCAATTCTCCATTTAGCGAATTTGCCGGTTTTCAGTTCGATGACGACCGTTTGTTTTTTACATCGGTGCAGCCACTATTAAACGACGATGGCTCTGGAATACTTGGCAATGGTTTTTTATCTTCGGTCTATTACAGTGATTTTACGCCCAAAGGTCTGACGCGGCCGGTACTTTTTGCTGAACCGGTGAACAGCCGGAGTGAGCACACCGCTAATCTTTGGATGAGCCCGGAAGGCGATGAGGTTTGGTTTAATCGCTGTGAAATGAACAGCGATTACAAATACCGATGCGACATTTTTTATGCGAAACTGCTTAACGGCAGCTGGTCGAAACCGGAGAAACTTGCGATAAATGATCCTGCCAGTACCTCAACCCAGCCATTTTTTTGTACTGACACTGCAGGCAATGAGTTGCTTTATTTTTCGAGTGATCGATCTGGTGGCATGGGACAACTCGATATTTGGTATTCTGTCAGAAAAAATGGCAGATACAATGCACCGGTCAATGCAGGAAGCCTGATCAACTCTCCGGGAAATGAAATCACACCGTTTTTTGATACACTTTATGGGCGGCTGTGGTTTTCCAGTGACTGGTACTATGGAATGGGTGGATACGATATTTATTATTCCGAAGGTGGCATGAGCGCATGGAATCGTCCGCTGAATGCCGGTATGCCTTTCAACTCGCCTGCAAATGATTTTTATTTTTGTATCAATTCGGTTGATCGAGATGGGTATTTTACTTCAAATCGCGAAGGTTCTTATTTTTTTAAGGGAGAAACCTGCTGCAACGATTTATATGCCTGGTATGCAGGTCAACCTGTGAGAACCGATACCCTGCCGGATGACACTTTGCCTGTTGAGGTCAATGTGCTGAAAGAAAGGATCAGTGAGCTTGTCCCGCTTGATTTGTATTTTCACAACGATATCCCTGATCCCCGAAGCAGAGATACCGTCACCATGAGTTCTTACGATGAGACATTCTATGCCTATACGGCGATGATCGATCGTTACAGAAAGGAATATGCCAAAGGCCTTTCGGGAGCTGAAGCCGAAAAGGCTGAAAGTGAAATTGAAGTGTTTTTCATGGCATATGTCACTGCTGGATTCAGGCAGTTGCTTGAACTTACTCCACTGCTTTCGGAGGATCTGGAAGCAGGCAGCAGGGTCACTTTAAAAATCCAGGGGTTTTGCAGCCCGCTTACAAGTACTGAGTACAACATTAATCTGGCCAAGCGTCGCATATGCAGTGTGCTGAACTATTTCAACCTGGTTGATGGAGGAAAACTAAGGCCTTACATCGAAGGTCGTGCACCGAATGGCGGGCAACTCATCGTTATTCAGGAACCTGTTGGAGAGGCTCTTTCAGCGCCATGGGTCAGCGATAATCCGAATGACATGCGCAACTCGGTTTTCAGCATTGCAGCAGCACGTGAGCGAAGAATACAAATTGTCAGTTATGAGTCCGATTATGCCGGAAGCAAAGTCAGTAAACTTAATGGGCCACTCCTGGTCATCTCTTCGTCGGAGATAAGGTTTTCTCTGAAAAATGATTCTTCACTTTGTGCACGTGTGACCATGACCAATGCCGGTGACGAAGAGCTTCTGGTCGAATCGGTTCGAAGCGATCAACCCTGGGTAAATACAAAAGTTGATAAAATGCAGCTGATCCCGGGAAATGTTACCACGCTAAACGTTTGTATTGACAGAACGATGCTTAAAAATCCTGCACTCGGGGTGCTGGTCATCACCAGCAATTCGCGCGATAAGCGCAGCGTGGTGTATGTGCGGGTAGGGGAGTGATGTAACCCTGCAAAGTATGCATTCAATAAGATGCAAAAAATGAAAATCCTCGCTCTCGCTCTGATTCAAGATTGAGTGTGAGAGTGAGTGCGAAGAAAAAGAGAGTGAAAATCCTCGCTCTCGCTCTGATTCAAGATTGAGTGTGAGAGTGAGTACGAAGAAAAAGAGAGTGAAAATCCTCGCTCTCGCTCTGATTCTCACTCTCTTTTTAGTAGCCCCGATAGGAATCGAACCTATATTTAAAGTTTAGGAAACTTCCGTTCTATCCATTGAACTACAGGGCCAGGGTGCAAAGATAGAGAAAAAGATAAACATTGATCATGAAGCAGGAAGTTTGAAATAGCTTGTAAAGCAGCAAATACCCATTATTATAAAATGCTTAGTTTTGTACAATATAGGTTAACTATGCAAATGATGAGACTGTTGATCGTTTTTTTTGTGCTGGTTTTGCAACATCAGTACACAAGAGCTCAATACTACATGCTTGGCGAAGACAGGGCTAATCAAAAATGGTTTCGCATCGAAACTGAGCATTTCAGCTTCGTTTTTCCCGAGTCATTTTTAAGTCGTGCACAAACCCTGGCCAATCAAAGTGAGCAGTATTACGCGGCCATTACACAATCCATTCACTGGTCACCCAAAAAAATCCCGATTCTTATTCATACCGGCGGCGTGGTAGCCAATGCTTACAGCCTTTGGACGCCAGAAAGGGCCGAATACTTTATGACCCCCAATCAGAATAATTATTCACAGAACTGGTTGCTGCAGCTTATTATTCACGAAGACCGACATTTGATTCAAATGGACAAACTCAATCAGGGACTGACGAAAATCTTGCAGGTGCCGTTTGGTCAGCAGTCCACCGCATTGACATTGGGGTTGTTTATGCCCATGTGGTATATGGAAGGTGATGCGGTGACCACCGAGACGGCCTTTTCTGAAAGCGGTCGCGGACGCATGCCTTCGTTTGAGATGAAAATGAAGGCTCAGGTGCTCACTGAGGGCATATATAACTTCGAAAAGGCAAGCCTGGGATCATATCGTGATTATGTTCCCGATCAGTACTATTTTGGGTATTACTTTGTATCGCAAAGCCGTAAATACTATGGCGAAGCGTTGTGGGACAATGCCATTCGAAACAGTGCGAGAAACTGGTATATGATGAATCCCCTTTCGAATTCATTTAAAAAACAAACAGGCTTAAATAAGAAGCAACTGTACCGTAAATTTTTTCTGGATCTGAAAGATCAATGGCTGATGCAGGCTATGAAAACACCATCGGTGAATTATCATTGCATTCCGCTCCCGAAGCAGAAGGTGCAGACGCATTATAAATTTGCCCGATGGATAAACGACAGCACGTTGTTGGCCGAAAAAAGCGGCATGGGTTTATACGCCCGTTTTGTATCGGTAAATATTCGCAGCGGTGAAGAAAAAACCATTTGCAAAGCAGGATTTTATGCTTCGGAAGAACTGCCGGCGCTCGACGTAATTCCTGTGTTGGGAAACAGTCCTGGTGCATGGACCACTGACAATCTGAGCCTCGAGAAAAACCGATTTGTATGGGCCGAAAAAAAATTGCATCCGCGTTGGGAGCATGTGTCGTATTCGGTGATCATGATGCATGATCTCGAACTTGGAAAAACCACACAAATTACGCATGGGTCACGCTATTTCAGTCCGGTATTGTCGCCCGATGCAGGTCGCATCGCTGCCATCAGTTTCAGCGAGCAGGGCGTTTGTTCTCTCGATATTCTCGATGCCGCCAGCGGAGCTTTACTGAACTCGTATCCATTGCCTGAAGGCAGTTTCGCCATGACACCTGCTTTTTCGCCCGATGGCAGAAAAATTGCCTGCATCACACAGCATCCCGATTTGAAAGGCATTGATGTGCTGGATCAGGAATACGGTCTTTGGTCAAATCTTTTGCCGGCATCGGGCGCCGATATTACCAATGTGGTGTGGGATGAAAACGGTTTGTTTTTCAATGCTTCGTTCAGTGGCATTGATAATGTGTTTCGCATAGATCCCAACAACGGAAAAACCGAGCAGGTAACTTTTGATGAATTTGGCGGCTATAACATCAGCTTCAGTCCTGATGGAACACGGTATGTATTTTCAGCATACACCAATAGTGGCTTCATTTTAAAATCGGGTCTCAGCAAAGAGCTGAAGCCACTGAGCCTCGATTCGATCCATGAAAACAATATTGATCTGACCCGTTTTTATGTTGAGCAGGAGAAGCCATATTTTCCTGACAGCAGCTGGAAAGATTCATTGTATCAGGTCGAAAAATACCGACGCGGCCTTCACCTGTTTCATGTTCACTCGTGGCTTCCTGTTTCGGTGAATACCGACAATTATGCCTTGATGCCCGGTGTGTCTTTTTCATCGCAAAACCTTTTGTCAACATCTGTGTTAACTGGTGGATATGAATATCTCACGCAGGAAGAGACCGGTCGTTTTTATGGCTCCTACTCTTACACCGGCTGGTATCCGGTTTTGACCATCGACGGGGCATTCGGTACCCGGCATGGTCTAGCGCAGGTGGATGAGTTCAGCGACGGACTGTTTACATGGAAGGAAAGCAGTGCCGGCATCACGCTGGCTTTACCACTTCACACAACGGTTCGTGACTTTTTTCAGCTTTACGATGTGTCGGCTTCAATGCGTGCATATGACATTGAAGCCTATGTTCCAGGGCCTCCTTATGCTCCCGATGGAAGCGCGTTTTCGTTTGAAGCGGAAGCTGAAATTGTTAACCGGCAGAAAACAGTGCTACGCGATTTACAACCTCGCTGGGGTCAGGATGTGACGGTTGATTTCAGAAAAAGCATCGGTTCCGGAATCGATTTGGGTCAGCAGTGGACCACCACTGCACGTTTGTTTTTTCCGGGATTTTTTCCGCATCAGGGTTTGAAAATCGAAGGCTCGGCCTTTGCGCAGGAGGGTGGCAGTTTTTCGTTTACACGACGCTATATCATGCCTCGTGGCTACGATGTGGTCCCGGCCCGGAAAGCCTGGCGTGCAGGGATAAATTATCGCATGCCTCTGGCCTATCCCGATCTGAATGTGGGATCGTTTCTGTATTTCAAAAGACTTAAAGGCAATTTCTTTTTCGATTATGGCGAGGCATATCTGAATGGAAACAAGGCTGTTTTATCATCCACCGGAGCTGAAATAACTTGTGACACACATGTGTTTCGTTTCTTTATACCACTTGATCTTGGATTGCGATATGCCTATTTACCGCGCACAGGCGAGCATCGCACTGAGTTTCTTCTCGGAATCAATTTCTCGGGTTTTTGAATCCTGAATGATTTACCAATTTGAAACACAAGATCGTTCAAAAGAAAATGATGAATTTTGTTTTATAAATACCGACAGTAGCTATTCTCGTTGGTATTATTAAACAATCCAGCTGTAATTAGTGGTTATTAGGTTAACCAATCATCTGCAGATTATTTACGAAAAAGGACAGTGTCGTCC
>CAZLHV010000049.1:0-17012 GCA_964559205.1 uncultured Bacteroidaceae bacterium | reverse complement strand
TGCGGGATCTCCGGCATTGAGCATAGGAGAAGCCCCTTCCATTATTACCTGATACTTGACTCCCTGTGAAGTTTGAACCGGGCTGAGTGTAAAACCCTGAAAGTCGAACCTGATGATGGTTTCATTTGCATCGGACGACAAGACGGTGTACATGGGTCTCTGCGGATCATTTCCCAGAGAATGATACTGCTGTGCTGAAACAAAGCAGGCAGCAAGTAGCAGAAAAACAAAAATGCAGCTTTTCATATGGTTGGTTTATTGATTTATCTTCACAAACGGAGAGCAAATGTATCCATTGCTGCTTTGAAGCACAATGGTATAAACACCCGAAGCATAGGTTTTTATATCAATGGGCAGGAATATTATTCCATCAGAAACCTCAAACGACTCTGAGTTCATTAATCTTCCTTCACTTGAATACACTTTCATAGTGACTTCACCTGCTGACACAGACGCCTTAAGGGTGATTAAATCGGACGAAGCGGGGTTTGGATACACAGCAATTGACTGAATCAAATCGGAATTGTCATTTAGTCCCGTGGTAACCTGCATCGGAGGGAATACAATGTTGTCAACCCAGGAAGCATCAGAGCCCGAAGATATTGAACCATCCTTGACATAATTCCATACCAGAGTCTGTTGTCCAGTGTTCAAAACAAAGGATTCCTTTGACCAGTCGATTTCTCCACCCCATTGTCCCTGACTGCTGCCGTCGATACTGAAGTCGAGATAATCCCATAGCGTTCCGCTCCATCCTTCTTCACAAGAGACCTTTTTATAAAACGACAATGTATCAGCACTGAGCACATTGATGGAAATAGACAACGTAGATATTTCATTATCATTAATATCGCCCGACACAGCAGCAAAAGCACCATCGTATGGGTTTCCTGAAGTAATGATCCATGGAGCATTCCCGCTGCTTGTCCAGGCAAACTGGGTCATGTCACCTGTTTCCCAATCCTCATCGATCAGACCCACCGACTTCGAAAAGATCTTGTTTGCTGTATACTGCATAGCTTCAAGCTCCAAAGAGAAAGAGACCAGAGTTCCGATCGGGGTCATTGCATCAACGGAAATTTGATATACACCATTCTCTGCAATACCAACAAACAAGCTATCGTGTGACCAGTTTGAGCTGTTGATTGTGATATATGGGCTTGAGCAACTCAGGACAGCTGCCGCATTCCAAACATCTGCATGGCCGTTGTTCACCACAGAAATGATCAGATTTGCCGTTTCACCGGGATCAAGTTTTCCATTACCGTTACCACCTGCCACATCGTTTACGGTCATGCTGAGAATTTCAGGCGCAGGAGCATTGATTTTGAGTTGAAAAGTCGAAGGCCATGCATTGCCACTGCTATCTCTCACAGTAAGATTGAGAGGAACACTCATCTGATCTGTGACCAGGGTATCGATGCTGAGCGAAAATGCAGCAGGCAGAGTTAATGTGTCCATTGAGTGAATTAACCCCCAGATACCTATGCTGTCGGTAATATGAATTCTGGGATCAGTCACTGAAAGAATGGCATAAACGGTTGAATCGTTTTGCAAACCATAATTCTTTAGATTGACGTTGAGGGAAAGCGACTCCATAAAATCGGCTTCCTGATTGGCATTTCCGGCAGCGTCATCAATGATTTTGCCATTATACAGCACATAGGGACCTGTAGGAGATTGAACAATAAAAGTCGATACGTAGGGTTTGCGAAACTGTTTTGTTCCCACAATATCAGCTACACCTGGGACTGTAAAAGGGATGATATTAATGGTAAGATTACCTGTAGCATCGGCAATGCCTGCCCCATGCCAAACGCCATTTTGTGAAATTCCCACATAGGCATAAGGTTCGGTAGTCACCGAAATGGTTGACTGTCCAAGAGGAACCAAAGCTGGATGGGTCACACTCAATTGAGTAGGGACGCTGAGATAAATCATTAAAGAAGGGTCCCCCATGAGATGATAAATTTCGCTATAATAATCAAATGAAGATCCCCCTTCGAGTACGGCCAGATTGCCGGCCATAATCATTTGTCCTTGCGAAACATACCATTCGCTGAATGGCTCTCCGGTGATATGCCAAAGTCGGTCATAAGCTCCAAGATTAGAAGCATCGTATACAGGATTAGCCGTAACCGTTGATCTCACGCCAACTGCCCAGTAGAAATCCTCGTTCCAATAGGTACTGTTTGATCCACCGATATACCCAATGGCGCCTTTGAGATTGGCTCTGAGCAATGCTTCACCGAAACATTCAGGCTGCTGAAAGCTATTCGTCAGACATGCATTCCCGATCATCAACGGGTACTGATGAGCATTATTCATGGCTGGAATATCCGTTTTATCGAACGATGGATCTCCCCAGCCATCCTCATAACCATGTGCAGTGTAATTTGCAAAGGAAACTCCCCTGCCAATTTCAGTTCGGATCTGGGCATCTTCTGAGCCGCTGTTGGGATATAGATGGGTCAGGGAGACTATGTCATTGCCAGCATTAAAATAATAGGTGTTTCCATAATTAATCTGTCCGTTTGCATGAGTTGGCGACCAGCTGGCATCAACCCCGGCAATCATCACTACTGTATCAAGCCATGTTTCCTGAGGAAAAAGATACTGCTCATATTCAAGAGTTTTATCCAATTGAGGCTGCAGCTGATCCGTATTTGAAGCGCTGAATCTGCCAAAATATGCATCTGCAATCATATCGCCTGTAAACTCTGCATAATACAAATCGGTAACATGTGAGCTGGTGGTGCCATTGAATGCCGGTACCTGTGCCACATCACCGACAATTAAAATAAAAGTCGGGGCAGGATCAGCAGGAGTAGCATTATCATAAAGTCCCTGCAGATATGCACTAATGCTTGTGGTGGTGGTTCCAACGGCGGAATTCGACGTATAGGCCTCATCGACAATAAACCCTTTCTTCGTTTTCCACTGAACAAATGGCTGCAACTGATCATGAAACATTGTGTCGGCGACAATGACATATTTCACCGGATAGGAAGTGATGGTGTCTCTGTCGTTTGACACAAGGCCCTGATTCAGCACAAGTGAATTTGCACTGCTGAAAAACGGATTGTTATATGAGGAGGACAATTGGCGGGTAGCCGATTCATCTGAACCACTAAAAACGATACGGATTCTCATGCTATGATAAACGCGCAGCACTTTGTCCGATGCCCTGTAATCGTATGGTGCGATGGTGAGTGTTGCCAGCCTCATGTGCCGCATTTTGCCCTTGACACTAACCGAAGCCATTTCCGGAGCAATAAACGCAGAACTTGAGTATGCCGACTGATTATAATAAAATGGTCTTTCCGTCATCGATTTCAGCATATCGGGCTGATACGGCATGAGGGGATACGTGTTGCTGCAAAGATCAGTCAATGAATAATCGGAGTGGGTGGTTCCTATAATCTCGACCTGCACATTTGCTCCTTCAGGCACCTGAATAAGTTTACGAAGAACTGGTAATGCTGGATGACCAGCATGTCCCTGAAGGGTCATAGAGCCACAAACAGGTGCGTTAAAGCTACCTCCGGGGGTTTTCAACTCCTGAAAAACCGGTAGCTCTGCATTTACTTCTAGGACCAGTTGTGAAAAATCGGATCGAAGAATCTGCACACCAGCAGTCAGATCAGACTTTCGGGAAGACTCCTGAGCAAAAATGCTCATGCCAATGCAAAACAACAATGAGAGTGTAAAGAAACGCTTCATAAGCAAAGGTTTGATTGAAGACAAGAAGAGATGATTTTGGTTGCAATGTAGGAAAATTTTCGCTTTTGTTGAAAAGTTTTTATTGTGGTTTATTTTCCGATGTCGTACTTTTGCATCTTAATGCATAAATATATCCCATCAGCATGAGAATTTTCTGTTTTTTCAGTTTTCTTTTCCTGACGGCAGGTCTTTTTGCCAATTCGGTTGATCGCATCAATGTCAACGGGTATTATTTTGGTAAAAACCTCGTGGTGATCAACCCCATGATTGGTGATCGCTTTGTGGTCGAATCTGTTGAAGTGAACGGAAACCGCACCAATGATGAGATTCAGAGCAGTGTTTTCGAGATTGATTTTTTGGCACTTGGCCTGCAGCAAGGCGAGAAAGTCAGCATTGCCATTAATTATTACACCGGAAACCAAAAACCTGTTATTTTTAACCCTGAGGCATTGGAGCCTGCCAGTAATTTTTCCTTCACCAGTGCTGTTCTTGATCGCAAGACCGAAATGCTGGAATGGACCATTACCGGATCACCAGGTAACGAGAAATTTGAAGTTGAGCAATATCGCTGGGAAAAGTGGGTTCGGGTGACCTCGGTTGATCCTAAAGACAGCATCAGAATAAACACATACCACTCGAAAATTGTTCCTCACAGCGGAAAAAACATGTTTCGCATCAAGCTTGTTGATGAAAAAGGGAACATCATTTATTCTACCCCTGTAAAACTGGCCAGCAAATTACCTGAAGTGTTTCTAGAAAAAACCACAGTGGAAACCGAAATTGTTTTCAGCAGCGAAACCATGTATCAGATTTACGATGAAAAAGGGGTGAAATGGTTGTCTGGAACTGGAGCTACTGTCGATATCAGCACGTTGGCATCCGGAAAGTATTGGGTGAATTACGATAACAAGACCGAGCTTGTTAAAAAAAAATAATCGGAGCGACATCCTTGCCGCTTAATCATTTGGGTCATTCAAATTTTTCATTTCCTGATTCTGTATTGCTGAACCAGATTCAGCAAAGAATGATTCATCCGCAATTAATCGATCAGGGTTACACCAATTTGTGTGGAATGGCTTCTTGTGCCATGCTGTTGGCAAGTTTTGAGCCGGAAACATATCAGGTTTTCACATCCGACTTATTTTTCAAAGGACATGCTCAAACCGGGCGGTATCGTCTTACACTGAAACCGAGAATTGTTCGAACCGAGACGAATTATTTTTCCAAGGGCAAATTGCCAGCAGCCGATTGGCTATTGTTGGCGAGCATGCGCAACAAATGCAACCTTTTTCTTGGCTATGGAGGTAATATGCCTTCATGGTACGAGAAGATGGCAGGTAGTAATTTTCCAGCCGATCTCCGCAGAACACTCAGACTGATGGGATTCCCGAGAATAAAAGACAACATGGGGGGATTTTGGCCCGTACGAAAGCCGGCATCGGCCACCCTGTCCTTTCTTCAGAACGAACACAACAAGGGGAACAAAGCCATCATTCTCATCAATACCCGCATGTATCATTCCGGGAAGTTTTCATTGTTCTCAAATCACTTTGCTGTTTTCAACGGCCAGTATCAACCTGAAAATGAAAACGGATCCATTAGTTTCAACATTTGGACCTTTGGCTACGCAAATGGAAAAACCATCACCTGCACTCCGGAATCATTCAGAAACAATTACTTTGGGTGTATGATTGTCGGCAAAAGGCACTAGACCATTAATTTGAGCTAATCATTCGCGAACTCATGACAAGTCTTAATACAGCAGCATAGTGAAGGCCAAACCCTTCGTAGCCTTTAAGCTTAATGGTTGAATAATAAACCTGACCACACAGCTCTGCTGAAAAATCAGCAGAAAAACAATATCGCATTCCTGTGGCCGAAAACAAGCCGTATCCGACACCACCCTGCCGTATTGGATACTCTGAAAGCGTTTGTCCCGGAACATATCCTGTTCCTCCATACACATCGCGAAGATTAAACACCAGATCGAAAATCTGAATCCTCGAAGCCCTAACATGAACGCTGTTGAGGTTAAACCCAAGCTCCGCCAGTGGTTTCCATGGTGAATTATTGCCAAGATCAAATGCGAACTGCATGGATAAATCAATGTTTGATCTTGATTCTTCACCTTCAATCGCGCAGGGAATATATGTCCTCACACTCCCGGGCAATGGCGGATCCACTTCCAGATTAAATGCATCGATTAATTTCAACCTGCTGAAATTGAAATGTGTATTTATGGCGAAAGCATCCGAAAAAGCATACCTGGCCGAAAAACCAGCGTAAAGTGATGGCTGATAATGCATATCCATTGGATACTCTGCAATCCAGAACTGATCGCGAGAAACCTCCTCAATCAATTCGTTCTTAATATCGTTATACCAATACTGATTACCGAAAACATAATCAATGTTGTTTTCATTTCCAGGTCTGCCATCGTAGTAGCCGGCATGTTTGCCCGAAGCCTGATAAACGCCTGCATTTACAGTCAGGTACCAGCCCTTCATTGCCTGATCGACATCCATGTCCTGAGAAAACAGGCACAATGGAACCGACAGGGAAAAAAGCATGATTATTTTTTTCATCACCTCTTGAATCATGGGAGTTAAAATCAGTAATAATCTCTCCAATCCGTTTTCTTTTCAATTTTCAAATCCTGCAGAATAGTCGACTTCACCCTGATCGTCATATTGTAGCTCTTTCTAGGGCCATATGGTATCCAGTTGAAAACAATTTCCCAGCAATGCAAATCGCGATGAATGTTCACCGACGTATAGCTGAAATCATGATTCACGAAATCATAGCCCGACATGAAGTTTAATTTCCAGTTGGGGGTCAGACGGATGTCGCCGCTAAAAGAAAGGGTCTGAATCAGTTTTTCGGGTTCGCTTGCATTGACCTGAAAATCCTGAAGGAATTGCAAGGTATAGGCAAACTGGAATGACCATGAAATTCCACTTCCTTTGGCACTGGTTGTGTCGTTGCTTTTGCCACTGAATGTAGCCTGATTGACCATGTAATTAAGGCTTGCTCCCCACTGGCCGGTGTTTTGCCGCAGAAGCCGATGATTTTCGCTCCACTCAGTCCTGTTTAGTCTTCTGCCAGCAGTGTCAGTAATGTATGGATCGAACAATGCTGCATACCGTACATCAAGGTTTTTAAACAGCCTTGTTCGTCCCGACAATGTAAACATCGACCATCTGAGGCTGTCGGCTGCAGCATTGTAACTGGCTGCCATTGTAAGGTTATCGATCAGCACCACTTTTCTCATTCCTGATAAAGTATCTTTCTTTGAGCGAACTTTCATTTCGAGGTTGTTTCCCAAAGAAAACGTTGCCATGCTGGCTTTTCCATTGGGAGGTCCCCCATAAAGCGCTCCTTCGAAAACCGAATACTGTACAGGCTCCAAACTCCCGGGCAACATGTAGTACTTATAGTATCCCCACGATGCATTTCCGAAATCAGGGCGAAAAGTAAAGGTAACTGCAGGGGTAAGCACATGTCGGAAAGCGTTTATCGGGCCTCTTTTAAAGGAAATGAATGTAAACATTCTGGTCGAAAATGAAGAGGCAAAAGAAAAATCACGGGCTGCTGCAAATCCGCTGATGGTATCAGTGATTAATGCCGAATCAACATTATTCCAGCGTCTTTCGATGGTTTTAAAATACCAACGCTCGTTGTAGGTAAAGGTGTTATTCATGGTAACGACCTTCAGGAGTTTGATGGGCATTGAAACGGGTATCGCATGTTTGATTCCGTTATCGAATCGCTGCCAGTCGAAATCATCAAACAGAAGTGAATCGATGGTATTAAGACTGTTGCGACTGTTCATTACATATGAAATCGTGATATTATCAAGAGCTTTGAGTGATTTTCGTGGACCTTCCTTCCTTCGGAAAGGATACAAACGAGTGGTTGATAGTGAGAGTTCGGGCAAGGTCATGCTAAAGGCATGAGTTTGACGGTTCTGACTTTGATTCAGATTAGCTGTGAAATTAAACAGACGACCGATGGCAGTGCTGAATGAAATACTTGAGGAGTAATTTGCCGACAAATACTCTTGTGCTGAGGAAGGATTATATGTATTGTAATTTGACGTACCGGCCTGCACATTTGCCGAAAAACGGCTTTTTGGTCGCGCCTTGGGGTCCTGGCTATGCTGCCATTTAATAAAGAAATCGCTGAATTTCCGATAATCGGGGGTATTGCGTTCGCCAAAAATATTGCGGGCAAAATTCACATTCAGAACTCCTTCGTATTTATATCTACGCTTGTAATTCGAAGTGGTTTTTATGGCCCAGCTTCCTCTTGAATAAATATCGCCGCGCAGAGCCAGATCCATTGAATCACTGATTCCAAAGTAATATCCTCCGTTTTCGAGAAAGAAACCACGATTGGCACTTTCTCCATATGTTGGAATTAAAATCCCAGAAGCTCGTCCTCGTTTATTGGGAAAAAATCCAAAAGGTAAAGCCAGGGGCGTAGGAATATCTTCGATTTCAAGATAGACCGGACCTGTAATGATTTTATCATCGGGAATGACTTTGGCTTTTCCAAAACGAATTTGGAAATGCGGATCGTGAAGGCTGCATGTGGTAAAGGAACCATTTCGCACTAGAATCGTATTGTCGGGCATTTTTTTCACCCTGTCGCCATGCAAAAAACCGCCTCCCTGCTCGCTATAAATATGCTGAATGATTCCTTTTTTTGTTTTGTAGTTGTAGGCAATCGTATCAGACTCAAACTCCTGATCGCCATCTCTGAAATTTGGTATCCCTACAACCTTTCCGGTCGAGTCCTTCAAGCCATAGGCCATGATCAGCGATTTTGAGAAATCAATCCTTATGTAACCCGCTTCGAGATGAATGCTTTCATAATCCACCACGGCACTGCCATACATTTCGACCACTTGTCGCTTCACATCAAAGCGGATAGAATCACGGCATGAATACTCAACTTTTGCTTCAAGAGCGCTTTTTTGCTTATCCAACGAAACCCTGATGCTGTCCGCAACAGTTGAATCGGCCACCTGCCCGGCAACCAATAAAGGAAGCCACATCAGCACCATGGTGATATAGGCGGATAATGATTTCAATTTATGGTACAGTCTGTGATAAGGAAAAATAGTTTTACTTTTGTTACGGGTTTCACTTTACAAAAATAAATATTATCGCGGATGAAGTCCATTCTTTTTATTCTGCTGTTGATTCAGTGCACTTTACACCAGGGTCTGCGGGCACAGAATGCCGTACAGGATCAATGGGTCATTGTTCTTGATGCCGGTCACGGGGGAAAGGATCCTGGTGCAGTTGGAAAACGAAGCCATGAAAAAGATATTGTCCTGGATATTGTCCTTAGAGTTGGGAAATATCTGAAAGCCAATTTTTCTGACATCAAAGTGGTGTACACCAGAAGCACCGATGTGTTTATTGAACTTGAGAAACGAGCACGAATAGCAAACGATGTGCATGCCGATCTTTTTGTATCGGTTCATTGCAATGCAAACGCGAAAACCAGTCCAAATGGCACTGAAGTATTTGTGATGGGGCCTGAAAAAACGGAAGCCAATCTGGCTGTGGCCATGAAGGAAAACTCTGTGGCATTGCTTGAAGACAATCACGAAGAGAACTACGATGGGATTGACCCCAATTCTGCCGAAGCCTACATTGCCTTTAGTGTTTTCCAGAATATGTACATCGAGCGCAGCCTGAAAATGGCTCAGTTTACCATGAAACATATGAACAAACAGGTTGGGCTGCTTGACCGCGGAACAAAACAAGCGCCTTTCTTTGTATTGTACAAAACGGCCATGCCCGCCATACTCATCGAAACAGGATTTATTTCGAATCTGTCAGACGAAGCCATTCTGATGTCTGATGCAGGCAAAGAAAAAATCGCATACGCCATTTACCTCGCCATTACCGATTACCGTAATGAAACTGAAAATGCATCGTTTAAGGCTGGTCCCATGAATCAGATCGGTACGTCAACCGACACAGCTGCAACAGCAAATGCCACAGGGATCATATTCAAAGTTCAGTTTGCATCGTTCAAAGAAGTTATTGCCATCAGCGATAAGCGTTTTGCCGGACTGGGAGAAATAACATACCAAAAGTCAGGTGAATATTATAAATATTACTGTGGTTCAACTACTTCATACAGCGACATATCCACCATCCTTGCTCAGGCAAAGACAAAAGGCTATTCTGACGCATTCATTGTTGCATTTAAAAATGGCCAGCAAATAAGTGTTCAGGATGCACGGAAGCAAACAGGTCAATAATTTTCTTGCTCCGGTGAAAAATTTCTTATAGTTTTGTAAAGAAATCGCCTGTGTTTAAAAGAAAGGAAGTCCGTGTCGCATTGTTTTTCATCCTGGGCCTATTTATGGTCTATTGGGGCATAAACTTCCTGAAAGGGAAAAATATTTTTTCATCCCAAACAATCCTTTATGCCGAGTATGACAATGTTGCCGGCCTGCAAGAGGCCAACCCTATCATGCTCAATGGATTTAAAATTGGTCAGATTTCCTCAATTGAATTTGTTGAAGGAGGAAGGGGCAGGCTTCTGGTTAAAATGCTTATCACGGAAGATATCGATATTCCTGAGAATTCTGTCGCTAAAATTATCAGCAGCGACCTTCTTGGAAGCAAAGCCATGGTTCTTTATCTGGGCAACTCGTCCAATTTAGCTGAAAGTGGTGATTATCTCAAGGGGGAACTTGAAAAAGACCTAAAAGAAGAGGTGTCGATGCAGATTTTACCGCTAAAAAATAAAGCTGAAGAACTGCTCGGCTCATTCGACAGCGTTTTGGTCATTTTGCAGACCATTTTCAACGAGAACACCCGTGACAATCTCTCCCGATCATTTGAGAGTATCAAAAACACGATTGCCAGTCTTGAACACGCATCTTATAATCTCGATACGCTTATGTCGTCGCAACGATACAGGCTATCCAATATTTTTGCGAACGTAGAGTCAATAACTGCAAACCTGCGCGAGAACAATGATCAGATAAAACAGATTTTCCAGAATCTCAATTCCATCTCAGATAGCCTAGTGCGTTCAAATTTCAAATCCACCATTAACAATGCCAATCAGTCCCTCGAAAAGTTTAACTCGGTTATGACAAAAATCGATCAGGGACAAGGTTCATTGGGAATGCTTGTAAACAACGACACACTCTATTACAACCTGGAAAATGCTTCTAAAGAGCTTGAGATGCTCATGGAAGACCTAAGGATGAATCCCGGACGATATCTGCATTTCAGCATCTTCGGCAAAGGACAAAAGCGTAATTCATACAAACCAAGAAAATAGTCAGTTTGTATTCATTACTCGTCTTACTACTCGCAATCAGCTTTATATAAATCCATATAGGTGAAAATCACCTGAATAGCCCCATTATTCATATCCATGGTCAATTCGCTGTTGGTTCTGACACTATTTGTAGCATTGTACACATCGCACCAATTACTGTCAAAAAGAACCTGAGCTTTGATTAGCCCATGAATGATATTAAAAGTATACGATTTCGGATTTAGCGATAGGGCTTCATCTGCCAAAGCCAATGCTCCGCGGCAATCAAAATAATTATCGAGAGCTTTCAAATATGCAAGTGCGAGCAGATTTTCGGCTTTTCGCTTGCCCTTGCCAGTCTTGTTCCCCAGATAATCCTTGAAAAGCTGATAATTGGATTGTCCTTCAAACGACCATCCCAATGCATTGATTACAGCCATTTTATGAGCCACAGGCTTCTTCGCCTTTAAAAAATCCATGAGATCGGAGTTTAACACTCCGCCAGCTTCCGATGCAGCCTTCACCTCAGGAATGCCAAGATAAGAAGTGTAGAATGATGTTGATGTGAGTGGAGAATCTGCCCGAGCTGTCATAACAGAGACGACAATAACGATTAAAAGAGACAAAGACTTCATAAAGATTTATTTTTAACAAAGATAATGAATCATCATGTCAAGTACGTCAAATATGATTTAAAACAGCAGATTTCCCACCTGCACCACCGCAAAGGCCACGAGCCAGGCGAGCGAGGTGGTATAAAGCACCGTAAACAATGCCCACTTCCATCCGCCCGTTTCCTTACGGATCGCTGCTACGACTGCAATGCATGGAAAATAAATGAGAATGAACATTAAAAATGCAAATCCACTCACAGGGTCAAACAATGGCTTACCTTCATCTGGTCCTGAAAGATGGGTTGCTGTCCTGATTCGCTCCTTTAGTGACGTTTCGGGCTCATTTGTCGTATTCGATATCCAACTGTCGTGAGAAGTTTCCGGCGCAGCAAACAAAACACTCATGGTCGATACCACCACTTCCTTGGCTGTAATACCTGAAACCAGGCAAACTGTCATTCTCCAGTCAAAACCCAATGGCTGCATGACAGGTTGAATAAACTTGCCAATGCCTGCAAGATATGACGATTCCTGTCTCTGCTGCTCATAAACCATCTGAGCCAGGGCAATTTCAGCATCCTTCTTCAAAGCCTGCGAATCAGTTTTCAGGCTTTCGGGCATGGCACTCCAATTGGCTTCGATGCGCTGCAATTCGGATTGAAGCATTTGTTCTGCCTCATTGTTCTGTGGAAAACGCCCAAGCGCCCAAATCAGAATGGACGCGATAAGAATCACCCCTCCCATTTTTTTTAGATACTGAGACCCGCGAAACCACATGTGTTTCAGCACCACACGATGTGTGGGCATGCGGTATGGCGGAAGTTCCATCACAAAAGGGGCTTCGCTTCGACGAAAAAGAATCAGTTTGAATACGATAGCAATAAACGCTGCCAGCACAATGCCAATGATATAAACAAGGAACAGCATAAGCACCGGCTGATTCGGGAAAACAGCACCAATGATCACAATGTACACTGGCAGCCTAGCGCTGCAAGACATAAATGGATTGATCAGAATTGTTAAAAGCCTGTCAGAAGGATTTTCAAGAGTTCGGGTGGCCATGATGGCAGGAACATTGCAGCCAAAACCCATCACCAGTGGAATGAATGACTTGCCGTGCAATCCGATTTTGTGCATAAGCCGATCCATGAGAAAGGCCACACGAGCCATATAACCCGTGTCTTCCATAAAAGCGATGAACAAAAACAGAATCAGAATGTTTGGTAAAAACACCAAGACCCCCCCCACTCCGCTGATGATACCGTCGCTGATGAGTTCTTTCAGCAAACCGTCGCTCATATGTTCATTAACCACACCGGCAATCAGGGTAACGCCGTTTTCCATCCAGCCCATAGGAAATGAACCTAAAAAGAAAGTTGAAAAGAACATGAGCCACAGAAAGGCAAGAAAAATGGGATAGCCCCAAAACTTATGCGTCAGAATGGAATCGAGCCTTTCGGTTGGGGTTCGCTTGCCGCGTTCACGTTTTCCCGAAACAAAGGTTTCGCGTAGTGCGCCTTTAATGAACCCGTATCGGGCATCAGCAATAATGTTTTCGGTATCATTCCCAAACAGCGATTCAACCGCCTCAATGCGCCGGTGCGTTTGATCGTGAACAGCCGAAAACTCCTTTCGGGACGCAATGCGGTGAATTTCAGGATCTTTTTCAAGCAGCTTAATGGCATAAAACCGCGACGAGACACCCTCTTTAATAAATCGGATGTTTTCGATTTCACGCTGCAGTATCGCAACTGACTCTTCAACCTCTGATGAAAAACGCAAGCAGGTTCGTCGACCCATTTCAGGTGTGCTTTCATACACCTCAATGGCTTTGTCGAGCAGCTGTTCTATTCCCTTACTCCGATGCCCTATGGTTGGAATCATGGGGATTCCGATCATATTGCCAAAATGGCTGTGCTTGAAAATGTCACCGCGCTGTTGAAGCTCATCGTACATGTTCAGGGCGATCACCATTCTCAAATCGAGCTCCATGAGCTGCGTAGTGAGAAACAGATTTCGCTCAAGATTCGATGCATCAATCACATTAATGATCACATCAGGGTGATTGTTAAGTAAATGGCGGCGTACAAAAAGCTCTTCAGGCGAATATGCCGACAGCGAATATGTGCCGGGCAAATCGACTAAATTGAAGCGATAATCGCGATATTTGAATGAACCTGTGCTGGCCTCAACCGTAACGCCACTATAATTTCCCACATGCTCGCTTGAGCCGGAAGCAAAATTAAACAGGGTGGTTTTTCCGCAATTGGGATTGCCCACCAATGCCACATCAATCACCTTTCCTTTTTCATTCACCCTGTTTCGGATCCAGGCCTCTGTGATCAGTCCATTCGAAACATCCTGATTGTTCACAGGTCGTAATTCACTCTCCAGAACGACCTCGATTAATCGGGCTTCACTTCGGCGAAGACTGATTTCATAATCAAGCAAACGATATTCAACCGGATCCTGCAAAGGAGCACGACGGATCACTTCGACCTTTCGCCCAGGCGTGAATCCCATCTCAATGACACGTTTGCGAAAAGCTCCGCGTCCGCGGATCTTCACCACAAAACCAACTTCGCCCGGCTTAAGTTCCTGAAGTGTCATTATTTAGACTGATTCAAAACAGAGCCGCAAAGATAATGAAATATCTTAACGGCAACAAGATCAATCAATGAATATAAAAAGGAATGGAAGCTGGTTTGTCCTGGCCTGTCACTTGTAAAAAATATAGTCCCGGTTCGGGCATGGTCATCAATCTGATGCAAGTCGGAGATACTTGTTCGGTGAGTACTTTCTGTCCGACAATATTCGAGACGACAACCTGGTTTGATTCGCATGAAAACCCAAACAAGTACAATAACGAGCCTGAAGGGTGTACTGAATATGAATTCGTTTCAAGCTCTTCTACAGCATTTGCATCGCCCATTGAAGCCACGAACTCAGCTCCATCAATATTGCCTGAAAAGAATGCATCCGGGTCATCTGAATACCCTGAAAGAAAAAGTTGATTTGAAGGAGAAATATAGCTTTGCACGAGTGCCAAAGTAATTTCGCCCTGATAAATCATCAAGTAATCCTGAATGCCGGCAGCATCGGTTTTTAAAAGCATAGCTGAAATAGTATATATATTCATGTCCATAAAATAAGCAGGAATGAAGAACTCGCCTGATGTTGATTTGGAAAGCGAATAACACATTGCAAACTGCCCCGGGACACCATAACTTTTGCTCCACAACTTTAATCCGTTGCTATTGGTCTTTAAAAGCCACACATCACCCAAACCTGTAAGCCCATCGAGATCTCCGTCGTCCGAAGCAGTAGAGCCAGCAACAGCAATATTTCCGGAGCCGGCATCTACGATTGACCAGAGTTCGTCGTTCATGCTTCCGCCATATTGCTGGCTAAATATTTTTGATCCATTGGATGAAAGACAAACCAACCAACCATCGCTTTCACCAGAATTGGCTGTCAAATCGCCATCTGATGAATTGCTATACCCGCAAAACATTAAATTCCCATCACCAAGAGCAATAATATCCGTAGCCGTTTCCGAATCGCTGCCACCAAATGCCTTTTGCCAGGCGATATATCCCGAGCTGCTGATCTTAATGATCACTGCATCATCGTAATTATGAAACCCACTCAATCCTGCCCAAGCGGTTTCGGAAGCACCGGCGATATAATAATAGCCATCAGTTCCGACAACCACAGATGTGGCATTCTGGATATCGCTGTTTCCAATAGTTTTCTCCCACTGCATTTGTCCGGCAGCAGAGATTTTTACCATCCAGATGTCTTCTTCACCAAAAGCCTGTTGCACCTGCCCGCCTGCTGCGGTAACTGAACCCACGGCAATACATCCACCGTCATTGGTTGCTTTCACATCGAAAAGATAATCCTCGCCCGGCCCACCGAAGCACTTAGACCAAAGTACGTTTCCGTTTTGATCGAGTTTGGTCACATAAAAGTCTTCGAGCCCATGATAGTCAGAGGGTGCTGTAGCTGAATCAAGCCAAATGGTTGTGGCAGCTACCATTGAACCATCCGACAATCTGTCAATTCGAACACCGAGGTAACTGTAAGTACCGGAAAAGCCTGTTATCCACTGAACTGCTGGTTGTGACAAGGAATTCAACCCGCACAAAGCAGCCAAAACAACAAAGATTGATTTCATGATGAAGGCTGTTGATTATATCCGAAAGCTTATTGGATTTCGATCAGTCGAATTATTGATTCATTTTCACCAACAAACCTTAATGCATAAACGCCTGAAGAAATTTGACTTACATCCATTTCCTCTGATTCGTCGGGATGATTCAAAGTAGTCACAATGGCGCCGTTGGAAGAAATAAGATCGATGCTTTTCACGAGCATATGGGCATTATCCTCAAACCGAATGGTCATTAAATCTCCGGCCGGAACAGGGAAAACGCTGATTTTCTCTGAATTCCATGCCTCGTCAAGGCCAACGGGGCTCGACACATATCTGAATGTAAATCCATCAGCCCTGAACATGCCATCGCTTTGAAAAACCACATAGGCCGAGGGACCCCACACAAGAATTTCATCAGGGACTTCGAAACCTGAGACAGTACATACAAGAGGATCATTCGAAGATGTTCCATTGTATATATGGATCATGTCGACTCCTGTTTCAATGGCCAGATCCATGAAATGGATATAAATCAACCCTGTTCCCGGGGGTTGTATGAGCCAGGAACAATCGGAATAATTTCCGTATCGGTCGACACCGCTTCCATCGGCAATGGTGTCGGATGCAGCAGTGAAAAGCTGATTTTGGGGACAATAAATCTGATCACCAACACGAGGTTCTACTCCAAAAATAGCCGCCTGATCGGAGGTGAAATCGGCTCCTCCGGGATTAAGGTTTGTCAAATAAAAATAACCATTGTAATAACCACTCCAGCCCCAATTAAAGTGGAACCTGTTGTTAGATTCCATTCCATCGAGAACAAATGCATGTCCGCCGCTTCCAAATCCTCTGTACATCACAGGCCTACGGGACAGAAGTTCGTTGGCAAGCATGTCAATCCAGTAAATATCATCAATCACACCCTTATCGGAATGAAAAGCATAATCGGCATACTTAAAATTTTCAACAAAAGCATCGCGGGAATCAGCAGTATTTGCACCTGATCCATCAGGGGCGTAGTTCATATTGACTGATACACCGCAGTGAAATAAAAACTCTGCTATCCACTGATTATCTTCATCAATAAAATCCGGCATGCTATCCCAGACATAGGTTGCCGCACTGAAATCAGCATGAATGTTTGAGTGCAGTGCTGTTCCATAAATATTGCTTCCTTCGCCTGAAGGCGGATAATTATGGTATTTCATCACCTGCCC
>CAZLHV010000048.1:0-17516 GCA_964559205.1 uncultured Bacteroidaceae bacterium | reverse complement strand
GGTGAAGGTGCAGGAAACACCTGAATCACCGATAGACGAAAAGGCAGGTCTGCGAATGACCCCACTGGCGCGAAATGTGCTCGAAAAAAATGGGTTCACCGAAAAGGATCTGCTTGAATACATCCGAAATCATCGGTTTGGGTTAAACGATGTCAATGATTTTATCGAAAACCGAAAACCGAATCCCAATAATTCACTTAGCAGCAGTCCGAAGGAAATCAGCTCGAGAAAGCCTGCCGAAAGCGAAACCATGGAACCCATGAGCATGTTGAGGCGAAAACTGGCTGAGCGTCTTGTGGCAGTGAAGAACCAAACAGCCATGCTTACCACCTTTAACGAAGCTGATATGACCTCACTGAATCAAATCAGGTCAGATTACAAGGATCGTTTTCTTGAAAAGCATGGTGTGAAGCTCAGCATGATGTCGTTTTTTACGCTTGCTGCATCGCGCGCGCTGACTCAGTTTCCCATGGTCGCTGCGCAGATTCACGGTGATCAGATTCTGACCTTTGGATATACCGATATCGGTATTGCTGTCAGTACGCCAAAAGGCCTTATGGTGCCGGTCATTCGCGGTATCGAAAAAATGTCGCTGCCTGAAACCGAAAAAGCCATTGCCGCTATGGCCGAAAAGGCACGCAGTGGAAAAATTGCCCTGAGCGATATGCAAGGAGGTACGTTCACCATCACCAATGGCGGCGTTTTTGGGTCATTGCTGTCAACACCCATTCTCAATCCGCCGCAAAGCGCCATACTGGGGATGCATAATATTGTTGAACGGCCTGTGGTGAAAAATGGACAGGTGCTTGCTGCTCCCATGATGTACCTTGCGCTGTCCTATGATCATCGTGTGATTGATGGTCGCGAAAGTGTGGGTTTTCTTATACGAATAAAGGAACTGATTGAAAATCCATTAGCTTTGCTTCCTGAAAATGCATCGGTTGAAACGTTGCTTGATCTCTGATTATGAAGCATTATTGTGATTTTCTTGTGCTGGGAAGCGGCATTGCGGGTCTCAGCTATGCCCTCAAGGTTGCGCCTTACGGTAAGGTGATCATTCTTACCAAATCGAGTCTCGAAGAAACCGCTACGCATTATGCGCAGGGGGGCATTGCTGCAGTGATGTATCAACCTGATTCATACGAAAAACATATTCGCGACACCATTAATGCCGGTGCAGGCCTGAATAACGAGAGCATTGTAAGACTCACCATCGAGGAAAGCACCGAGCGTATTCAGGAACTTATTGATCTAGGAACACAGTTTGACAAAGGCCCGGACGGGGGATATGATCTGGCACGTGAGGGCGGTCATAGCGAGAAACGGGTGTTTCACTATAAGGATCGTACAGGCGCTGAAATTCAACGAGCGCTCACCTTTCAGATTCATGAGCATCCAAACATTACGGTGCTTGAGAATTATTTTGCCATCGAAATCATCACGCAGCATCATTTAGGAATTGAAGTAACCCGGCGCACACCTGGTATCACCTGTTTTGGTGCCTATGCTCTTAATCCGGAAAGCGGGAAGGTTGACACTTTTGTTTCAAAGCTTACGCTTATTGCCACCGGAGGCAGCGGCAATGTGTATGGCAACACCACCAATCCCGAGGTGGCCACAGGCGACGGCGTAGCCATGGTCTACCGCGCCAAAGGCGAAGTGGAAAACATGGAGTTTGTGCAGTTTCATCCAACGGCTTTTTATTTTCCTGGCGAAAAACCTGCGTTTCTGATCACAGAAGCCATACGCGGTGCCGGTGCTGTGCTGAAAACCATCGATGGAAAAGAATTCATGCATAAATACGATCAGAGGCTTTCGCTGGCACCACGCGACATTGTGGCACGTGCGATCGACAGTGAAATGAAAATCAGCGGTGCAGATCATGTATATCTCGATGCCCGACATTTAGGGAAGCAGAAGTTGCTGAGTCATTTTCCAACCATTTTTGCCCACTGTTTGAGCAAGGGCATCGATATTTCGCGCGATATGATTCCGGTCGTGCCTGCAGCACATTATCAGTGTGGAGGAATCAGGGCCGATGAGCACGGGCGAAATAACATTCTTCATCTTTTTGCAACGGGCGAAGTGGCAAGTTCGGGTTTGCATGGCGCTAACCGACTGGCGTCGAATTCATTGCTCGAAGCTGCCGTTTTCAGCCACAGGGCTGCGATGCAAAGCCTGATCGATGTTAAAATGGCTACCCGTAACGAGGCCATTCCCGAATGGGATGCCGAAGGAACCGTGCTGAACGAAGAAATGGTACTCATAACCCAGACACGCAAGGAATTGAACCAGATCATGAGCAGCTATGTAGGTATTGTTCGCTCCGACCTGCGACTCAAGCGTGCTTTGGATCGATTGAAAATATTATACGAAGAGACGGAAGACCTCTATCGCAAATCGGTTGTTACCCGCGAAATTTGCGAGCTTCGAAATTTAATCACCGTAGCCTACCTGATCATTAAAATGGCTCGCGACCGCAAAGAGAGCCGGGGATTACACTATTCGCTCGATTATCCGCCTCTGAACCACTAAAATGCGAAGTCCTGAATATTGGGGCTTTCAATCCGGAGATGCCTGCGAGTGGTACCGAAACACTTAAAAGAAAATGAAGTGCAGATACTGCCATCTTTCTGAATGTGCTGGACTAGGGGATGATCATATCGAGAACAACAGATGCATTTGTAATTGAGTCCCTGCCGATATGAATACGATGTGCCGGATCAGAACTCATGAATTCACCCCTGGTATGCAATCCGTCTCCATTCGTATCTGCAAAAACATACAGAAAGTAGGATCCTGGGTGAATATTGTCGATAATTGCCCTGTTTTTCAACGCTGAAACTTTCATGTATCGTGAATAATATTCATGTCGGTCAGTCCTTATTTTCAGACCGTCAAAAATTGATTCTGTGCAAAGTAGCAGAAATATTTCTGATGGTTTGGGAAGGTTGATTGACTGATCCACTTCAATGATGATATTTGCGCTACCCGTCCGGGGTTGCTCGCATGAAGGGTAGGGGTCGTTTTCAGTGGAGAAAAATATGCTTTCAGTCAGGTGGTCGAACACATGAGAGAAATCACGCACCACATGTGTTTGCGGATACTTGAATTTGCTCATCGCATCTTTGGCCGAATTTTGATCGCCATGCACTGCCAGCCAACGGCTATGGAGAACGGGAGCCTCTTCTTTATTGAATTTGTTTGTTTTTACTTCCATAATCATGCTGTCGCCCCTGAATACAAACGAGGTTGATGCACGGCTAGCTCCACCACAGAAATCGCTGAAACGATAGTATCCACTTTTCTCGTTAACCGAGTCCATAACTTCGTACGTAATGCAGCAACTCTTGTTAAAGCAGCCTTCAGTGCGCATGGCAATTTTCATTTTCCCATGGTGTCTGACAATGAAAAAGCTTATGTTGTTTACTGTTTGACTATCGAGATTCGAGAATTGCGAGACCTGTGATTCCGATACCGGCCTGAAATCGGCATACCATTCGGTGAAGTTTCCGGCGGAGGTCGACGAGACAACAGGACCATACCAGATTCCGGTTATTTGGCTTAGAAATCTCATTCCTTCAGGTGCTTCTGACGGCTTTTGGGAAGGTTGAAGCAAGTTGCATGAGGTCATTAATGCACACAATAGACTGGTTGAAAGCGTTTGAATGACTTTTTTCATTGTTTTGTTTTATGCATTACCCCGACTGGAAGATATACCCTTATTTCATGTGGCTCTTGAATTGTCATGATGATAAAAAATGCAAAACCATTGCGCAAAATGGTGATGCGTAATTAAGTCAATGGATATGAAATATACCTTATATTATTAGTTTTGCTTAACAAAGAAATAGGTTATGGTTCCGACTTGAATTTCCGGAGCATCTTCATTGACACTGAAATTAGAGTTCATTGCGGCATTTTTGCAGGATTCCCACAGACTTTTATTTGTAATGGTTGTGCCAATTTCGCCTGGTTCAGCTCGCATGACTTTGCCTTTTTTATCCACCCATACTTTCACAATAACCCGACCCTGATCTTCAGTATCGTAACGGGGTACAGGAAGGCTTTTGGCCGATCGTCCAACCAATGAATACCCCGGCCCGCTGTTCGGTCCATCGCCAGAGCCGACACCAGAACCATTGCCTGATCCCTGTCCAGAACCAGTACCAGAACCGGTACCTGAGCCGCTACCCGACCCGCTTCCGGTGCCCTGACCACCACCTTTGCCCCATTTGAAATTCGTAATCCTGTTGTCGGGTTGGGGTTTCGAATTATTGTTGCCAGAACTGGTTTGCCCGGCTGAATAATGGGCTTCGCTGTTGGGGTCCGTTATATAATCATCATTTAGGTTGCCGCTATTTGCATTTGACGAGTAATAGTCGGCAACAGCATTGTTATAGTCACTGCCTCCGCCTCCTCCGCCACCACCAAGCTCTATCTCAACCCCTTTTTCTTCAGGCAGCGGCAAAGGTGTTCTGAATCCGAAAAAGAACAACAGAATAACAGCGACACCAGCACTGAAAAGCAAGGTGAAGAGGGCAGCGAGTCTTTTTCGTTTCTTTTCCATAATGCAGAATGTTTAATTATTGAGATTCCTCGGGCCGAGTAGCTAAAACAACCTTGTGAGCGGTGCCTTTTTCTTTATTGATTGAATTGACAATGTCAATCACATTCACAGCAAATTGAATGGGCACGGTTGCATCGGATCGAAGAACCACCGATGCCTCTGTTTGACCTTCAAGGTTCTTAATAATTCCTTCACGAAGTCCCGGTGCGTCAAGAACCACTTCGTCAATGGAATATTGCAGATTTTCGTCGATATATACGTTGACGGCTTTAGTAGGGACCATCTGTCTGTCGCTTTTGCTGCTAGGAAGAAGAAGCTTAATGGCATTTGGGCTCACAAGGGTCGAGGTCAGCATAAAGAAAATCAACAACAAAAACACCAGATCCGACATCGAAGCGGAACTGAAATCTGTGCTGCGTTTATTTCGGCTTTTTATGTTCATGGCTGGTGAATTATGCTGGTTCGTTTAGAATATCCATAAATTCAGTTGCCTTTGCTTCCAGCATATAAACCACTTTTTCAACACGCGCAACAATGATGTTGTAGGCTAAAAATGCAAGTATTCCTACCACGAGACCTGCAACAGTGGTCACCATGGCTTCGTAGATTCCACCAGACAACATGCCAATATCGAGGTTGTTTCCTGATTTCGACAGGTTGTAAAATGCAGTTATCATTCCGGTAACGGTGCCAAGAAATCCAAGCATCGGACCAACTCCGGCAATGGTAGACAGAAATGTTACACTTTTTTCAAGCTTGCCCACCTGAAGCTTTCCTTCGTTTTCGATTGCGGTCGATATGTCATTTAGCGGGCGCCCAATTCTTGAAATGCCTTTTTCGATCATCCTTGCCATCGGTGATGGGTTGCTGCGGCAAAGTGTGAGGGCGGTGTCAATTCGGCCTTCTTTGATGGCTAGCTTAATATTGGTCATCAAGCCAGTGTCTTCTTTTGCTGCTTTGTTTGTGGCCATGAAGCGCTCGAAAAATATATAAACAGCTATAATCAATAACAGTGCGATTGGGATCATGACTGGTCCGCCTTTCAGGGTGAGCTGCCAAAGCGAGAGAGTGTCATACTGTTGAGAGACTGTTTCTGCCGCCTGTTTTACGGTGTCGGTTGCTGCGCTGTCGCCGCCTAATACAACGTCGAGAAGAATCGTGCTTATCATATGCCTAATTTTGTTGTAAAATTACCCGCAATTCAATTGATCACCTGTTCCGGCACGGCTTTATTGTCAACACGGAACTGTTAATTAATTAACGTGATTCCACAACCAATTATTATGGCAGAAATACAGCTCCTGAACTTACGGCTCTGGAGGAACCTGTGGCTTCTGTTAAGGTGTTTGTCAGCCCTTCGAGTCGTAAAAGCCCAAGAAATGAAAATACCATGGCTTCCTTGAAGTCAATTAACTTTTTTTCGGGTATGTAAAGTCTGTTGCCCATCCTCTTACGTAGTAATTCTGTCAAAAACAGATTGTGAACTCCACCGCCCGTAGCAAGAATATGTTGAGATTTTTCGGCAGCTTCTGCAACTCTTTCGGCAATATGCATAGTCGTTGTGGCCATGATATCCCGAACATCAAGCTCCTTCACTGCATCATCAATGATCGGCATAAACTGTTGCTCGACCCATTCCCGGCCAAGGGACTTTGGCCCTGATCGCAAATAGTAATCGGTGTGATTCAAACGTTGCAGCAAGGCTGTGTTCACCTCGCCCGAGCGAGCGAGCAATCCGTCAAGGTCAAATTCTTGACCTTGCCTCTGTGCCAGTTCATTCAAAACAATATTGACCGGACATATGTCCCAGGCAAGTCTATTCTGTCCTGATTTCATTGATATATTGGCAAAGCCTCCCAGATTGATCAGCGCATCGTATTTGCCAAACAAGAGCGCGTCACCAATTGGAACCAAAGGAGCACCTTGTCCGCCCAATGCCACGTCCTGACTTCTGAAATCGCAAACGACTTTCAAACCGCAGGCAATGGCAAGGTATCCACCGTGCCCGGCCTGATAGGTAAAGCCCGAATCAGGCCTGTGAAAGATTGTGTGACCATGTGAAGCGACAAATTCTGGCTGGAGATGATGTCTTTCGCAAAAATCAGCGACCAATTTTCCATAGAAAAGACCTAGCTTTCTGTCAGCATCAATCAAATCACTTCCCGATAATGCCGGCATGGAAAAGAGCAATTGACTCCACTCATCGGGATAGGCAATAGTTTCTGCCTGTTCAATACAATACTCCCAGCTTTGATCTGGACTTTGCCAGAAACTACAACAAGCTAAATCGACTCCGTCGAGAGAAGTTCCCGACATGAGTCCAATACCACGGTGCCATTTTGATTGGTGCAGTTGTTCCATTACAGTATGTCTTTCAGCTGGTCCACCCCAATGCCTCTCGATCCTTTAAGTAGAATGGTGTACCCCTTAATCTGAGTTTTTTTCAGCTCATTTGCGGCTTCAATCGTGGTCTGGTAGAACTGCATGTGTTTGTATGCTGAGGCAAAGGCCGCAAATTCAGGCCCAATAAACATATACGTTATGTCCCGATCGTTTGATGCTTCCTGAACAATGCGCTGGTGCTCCTGCTTGGCGTATTCGCCAAGTTCCAGCATGTCACCAAGGATGGCAAGTTTATGTGGGGCATCCATTTGCCGGAAATTTTCCAGCGCTTTTTGCATACTCGATGGATTGGCATTATATGCATCAAGTATCATCATGTTCTTACCGCTATCGAGCCATTGCGATCTCATGTTTGATGGGATATAGGCCTCAATTTTCTGGTGAATCTGTTGTGCGGGAGCCCCAAAATGAAGTGCAATGCCAATGGCGGCCAGCACATTGGGCAAATTGTAATTCCCAATCAGTCTTGTGGCACTGTTGAATTCCTCTCCAAGATGACTCCAGTGTAGCTCCATGAATGGTGTTTTCCCTTGCTTGATATGGGCAGACAGTGTTTCAGTTCCGTAAAGTATCCGGTTCATGCCTTCCGAATGTTGCATTAGCAATGGATCTTCGGCATGAACAAACAATCCAAGTCCTTTGGTAGCAATATGCCTGTACATTTCGGTTTTTGTAAGAACAACACCCTCGAAACCGCCAAAACCGTCAAGATGTGCGTGTCCGATGTTGGTGATTAGTCCATATTGCGGTAGAGCAGTCTCGCACAAATCGGCAATTTCACCGGGATGATTGGCTCCCATTTCAACAATAAGAAATTGGGTTTCAGGTTTCATCTCGAGCAAGGTCAGGGGCACACCGATGTGGTTGTTGAGGTTACCACGGGTAGCCTGAACACTTCCGGCTGCCGAAAGCGTTTCCCGCAAAAGCTCCTTTGTGGTGGTTTTTCCGTTGCTTCCTGTAATAGCAATCATGATCCCTTGCAGATGCTTGCGATGGAAAGTAGCCAGTTGCCTGAGTGTATCCAGTGCATCGTTGGCGATAAAGCATTGTGAATGCCTAATATAATCCTTGTTTTCAGTAATGACTGCTGATGCGCCTTTTGCCAGTGCCTCATCAATGAGGGTGTTGGCATCGAAGCGATCGCCTTTCAGGGCAACAAATAACATTCCTTCTTTGAGGTTCCGGGTGTCGGTCGAAACACCATTGCATTGCAAAAAAGCTTGATAAAGTGCTTTCATAGTTATAAAAAACCCCCATGGGTAACATGGGGGTAAAGTTAAGAAAATCGTTTCATTCCGGTCAGAATCCCATCGGGCTGCCAACACGAACCATGGCACAACGGAATCCAATATAATCGGTCGAAAGTTCCTGATCGAGGTAACGGCGTGTGCCCGGGCTAAGCCAGTAAGCGCGATCCTTCCATGAACCGCCTTTATAAACACGTGCTTTGTTGTTCACCATAGAGGTTTTTCCGTATTCATACATCACTTTTCCGATGTTTTCCTCGTCTTTCATCATATCATCGCTGTAATAAATCGATGAGGTAAAATCACCATCAAGATAGTCACGGTTATCAGAGAAACGATAGTTTCTTCTTGTGGCAGCTTCATCCGATGTTATCGGACGCCACTGAATACGGCCAAGGCTATCTTTTTCAGCGATCAGGCCTTCCTCGTCTGTCACTTTTGTCATAAATTCATTTCCACGGAATGAGCGGAAATCATCAAAATCTTCGAAAGAAAGCGGACGATAAACATCCATGACCCACTCAGCCACATTGCCAGCCATATTGTAAAGACCATAATCGTTTGGCCAGTAAGAATATACCGGAGCAGTTATGTCGGCCGCATCGTTAAGATTTCCGGCTACACCCATGTTGTCACCACGGCCGCGTTTGAAGTTGGCCGTAAATTCTCCCATATTTTTATAATAATCGGTGCGAAGCAGGTGTCCGTTCCAGGGGTAAATGCGACGCTCGATAACCCGTTCAAACAGAGTATTGCCAATGAGTCCAAGCGCGGCAAATTCCCATTCAGCTTCGGTCGGGAGACGGTACTTAGGTAGCAATATTCCGTCTTCGATACGTACTTTGCGGGTGCCAGAACCATTGGGGTTGAGGTCGTAGAGATCATTTTTTACCATACCTTCAAACTGTCCTGCCAGATAGGCGTCGGTGTTGAAGTTTTCTTCGTTCTGTTGATTGGGGTCAATTTTCAGGATGCCTTCCCGAATAAGGATGTATTCGTTAACGCGGTCGGTTCTCCACTCGCAATAACGGTTGGCTTTGACCCAGCTTACTCCTACCACAGGATAGAACGCATAGGCCGGATGGCGAAGATAATACTCCACATATGGCTCGTTATATCCCAGTTTGGAACGCCAAACCAAGGTGTCGGGCAACGCCTGTTTAATGACTTCAGGGTAATCAACTCCAAATACACGCGATAGCCAGTAAAGATATTCGCGGTAGTCGACATTGGTTACTTCTGCCATGTCCATATAAAACGATGACACGGTGACTCGTCTTGGAATATTGTCCCAGCGGAAAGGAACTTCCTGCTCGGTGCGTCCCATTACAAAGGTTCCCCCTTCAATCAGTACAAGTCCGGGACCTGTTTCCTGTTCTTCGTAAGGAACGACTTCAAATCCGCCCCATTTGGGATCGTTGTAGTACCAGGCTGTGGTACGCGATCTTTCTTTGTAACACGAAGAAAGTGTGACAGAGAGCAGACCTAAAGCGATGAAACCCTTTAAAATCCTGTTTTTATTGAGCATGTTCGTGAGATTTTCGGTTCAAAATTAAAGAATTAACTAAAACGAAGGGCAGTTTATTGCACGAATTCTCTTTCTCTTGGGAGAACACTCAAACTGTAGGGTAAGAGAAAACTCGTGTGCACCCCCTGAAGCGTTGGTGAGTTTAGATACTGTCAGGTCGTAGCTGTAGCCAAATCTGAATGACTGCTGTATAAAGCCAAGCAGTACAATTACGGCATCGGAGTTGTCGAAGTTGTGACGGTACCAAAGTCCGCCAACGAAAGGAAATTTATTGAGATACATGCCGTAATTGAGTTGTTCGAATTCGGCTTGTTTGAGGAACATGACATTAGGAGAAATGCTTGTTTCTTCGATGGTGCGCTTGCGGCTATTATCTCCTTCAATGCTGATGATGGCGCCGGAATGGGCTGTCCATTTCATTGGCAGTTCAGAATAACTGATAAAGCCTTCGTTTGGAGTGGTAAGGTGATGCGCCGATACCCCGAAGAAAAATCTTTCGCTGTATAACACCAAACCCGAAGCGAAGTCGGCGACCGTACGGGTGAGTCCGTCGGCTGGATATTGCTCGTTGGTGTTGAAAACAAATCCGTGACGCGGGTCAATTTGATCGGGAAATGTGAGTTTGGTCCAATCAAGATTCTTCTGAAGAAAAGTGGCCTGAATTCCGGCACGCAACGAAAACTTGCGCCCAAGTGGCATGTGATAGTTGTAAATGCCACTCGCCATGGTGGTACTAAGGGTGCCTTCTCCGGCACGGTCAACATTCACCAGCAGTCCTATTCCGCCAGAAATCGCATCGATATGCTGATCGTACGATGCATTGTAGGTCACATACTGACCCGAAATGCTTGGCCACTGATTCCTGTAATTGAGAATCAGGCGCGGACAGATGGGTGCCCCCGCCATCGCAGGATTCAAATAAAGCGGGTTGGCATAGTATTGAGAAAAATGAGGGTCCTGTGCTTGGGACTCCCAAACGGACATAACGGCAACAGTTGCCGTAACCAGTGCGATGCGCGCCAAACGTCCAGTCATGGTATTAAATTTAATGACAAAAATATCAATTTTTCAGTAAAAAACAACCCGTTCGGAAAATTTATACTTGTTTTTCACCGAAAGGTTACAAAGATAAGGCAAATTTTTAATTCTGATTTAACTCTTTATCAAAAATTATTTTCTAATTGACGTGATTCACCAACAATAATACGGAAAGATATGAGTTATTTTGTCAAAATTTTCACCGACCTCATTATGAAAGTTGCCTCTTTCTCTTTCTTATTCATGCTGTCAGTTTTTTGTGCAGCACAAACGACTGATGACAGGAGCAGCAGAATATCTGCCCAGGCTTCGGCTCAACGGTCTTTGGTGCTCAATGGCCTCTCAACGGTGCCTTGTTACGTTGAAATCATCAATCTGGAATCTGATCACAATGCTATAAACCCTGCATTAAGTCAAGTCGTTGTTATTCAGGCTACAGAAGCCGACCTCAATGGCGTAAACCTTCATGAAATAGGTGCTGATTTTGCGATTGAGGTAAACTATTCCAAGGTTAAGAAGCAACCTGTCGCACACGTGTTTGTTCAGTCCCTCCGATACAATTCTTTGTCTGGATCATATGAAAAACTTACCGAATTCAGCCTCTCCTTTACTCCCGGGCCGGTCATCGGCCAAAAACCACAGCTGAAAAGAACATATGCTTCCCAGTCGGTCCTTTCTTCCGGAACATGGTATAGAATAAGCACTTCCGTAACGGGTTTGCATAAAATCGATTATGATGATCTGCTCAATTGGGGAATCGACCCGTCAGGCATTCAGCCCTCCGACATCAGGTTGTTTGGTAATGGATCGGCGATGCTCCCTGAACTGAATTCAGAACCCCGTTCCGACGATCTCATCGAAAATGCTATTGATGTGGTGGATGGTGGAGATGGCTCATTTGATGAGGATGACTATATTTTGTTTTATGCCGATGGAATCCAGTATTGGACACATTCGACTGGAACTGAATTTACATCAGACATAAACCTTTACAGCGACAAGAGTTATTATTTCCTCACATTCGACAATGGTCCGGGTCTTAGAATACAACCCATAAATTCTACATTACTCCCTGCCGATGCCGTATGCGACCGTTATGTTGATTTTCAGGCTTACGAACTAAATCAATACAATCTGATCAAAAGTGGGAAGAATTGGTTTGGTGATCTGTTTGAGTCGGTTTCGCTTTCCCGAAACTACAATTTCACTTTTGCCAATCTGATTACAGATTCAACAGCTATGATCAGGGCAGGTGTTGCGGGGCGCAGTTCAACAATCTCATCATTTGCTTTGTCAGCCGGCAGTCAGTCAACATCGGTCAATATTCCTTCAACTTCGGGCTATACAAGCGATTATGCAAAATATGGCTCGCTCAGCCTGTCGATGAATCCAACCGGAAATACGATTCCTATAACCCTTCAGTATAATCAGAGCGGCAACAACGAAGCAACCGGCTGGCTCGATTACATTGAAGTAATTGCCTGGCGGCATCTGACTTTTGCAGGGAACCAAATGCTTTTTCGCAACCCCCTGCTGTATGGAAGTGGACGTGTAACTGAATTCAGGCTGGCAAATGCCAGTTCTCAGGTCAGGGTTTGGGATATCAGCAATCCATTGGTCCCCGCTGAGGTATCAGGCACCCTGAACGGTCAGGAACTGGTTTTTACATTGCCACATGACAGCTTGAAGCAGTTTGTGGCATTCAATGGCGCACTTTATCATTCCCCTTCATTTGTTGGGGCGGTTGACAATCAGAACCTGCATGCATTGGGGCAAACCGATTATCTGATCGTT
The DNA here is from genome assembly GCA_964559205.1 of uncultured Bacteroidaceae bacterium. Classification (GTDB taxonomy): domain Bacteria; phylum Bacteroidota; class Bacteroidia; order Bacteroidales; family DTU049; genus GWF2-43-63. The sequence continues at coordinate 4,936 of CAZLHV010000048.1, read as the reverse complement.
TCACATCCTACGTTCCGTTCACAGGCAACGGCTATTGGTCAGTTGCATCAGGACATCGAAGGATACTCATATGTGGTAGTAACGCCTCAGGAAATATACAATGAGTATTCAGGAGGCAAGCAGGATCCTGCTGCCATACGCGATTTTGTAAAAATGTTTTACGATCGCGCTGCAACACCAGATGAGATGCCACGATTTCTACTGTTGATGGGCGATGCATCATATGATTACAAAAACCGGGTTGCCGATAATAACAATCTGGTTCCTACTTTTGAATCCTCTAATTCGCTCTCGCCCATTTCTTCTTATGCTTCTGACGATTTCTTCGGGTTACTCGACGACAGCGAAGGCCTCGACTGCTATGGCAGTCTCGACATTGCCGTTGGCCGCCTACCTGTTAACAATACATCAGAGGCCGATGCTATGGTGACAAAATTGCAAAGGTATACTTCACCTACAAAAATTGAAACAGGCGGCAGCTCATGTCAGTCAGGCGATTGTCTTGTGTCGAACATGGATGACTGGAGAAACCAAATCTGTTTTGTAGCCGATGATGGAGATGGGAATCTTCATTTCATTCAGGCAGATGCCATGGCAAAACGTCTTGATACCATTCACGATTTCCTCAATATCGATAAAATTTACCTCGATGCATATAATCAATCGAGTACTACTGGAGGCGAACGCTGCCCTGAGGTAAACGATGCCATTTCGCAACGCGTCGAAAAAGGAGCATTGATTATTAATTACACTGGTCATGGCGGAGAAGTGGGATGGGCGCTCGAGCGCATTCTCGATGTTCCCACCATACAAAACTGGAACAATTCATGCAATCTTCCTGTTTTCATTACTGCAACCTGTGAATTTAGCCGCTTTGATGACCCGGGTCGCACTTCGGCAGGAGAATATGTGATTCTGAACACCACCGGAGGTGGCATTGCCCTGTTGACCACAACCCGACTTGCTTACGCAAGCTACAATGAAGCATTAAACAACTCTTTTTATGACATGGCTTTCGACCGTTCATCCGGTGTTTATTTGACCTTGGGCGAACTTACGACTTTTTCAAAGACAGATAATGGATCGGTTTCCTACCTGCGCAATTTCATGCTGCTTGGCGATCCCGCACTCACCATGAGCATTCCTCAGAATCAGGTGGTGACTACCGAGATCAATGGTCAGTCAGCGGTTTCGTTCGATGACACTGTTTCGGCACTATCCTATATCACTGTAAAGGGATATTTGGCTGATCCTGTCGGAGCAAAACTAAGCGGGTTTAATGGAACCATATATCCTACTGTCTACGACAAGACCCTTGAGTATCATACCCTTGCGAATAACCCTTCAGAAAACTATGTTGCGCCGTTTTACCTTCAGAAAAATGTTGTTTATAGAGGCAAGGCAAGTGTGGTGAATGGTGATTTTACATTTTCATTCATTGTACCAAAGGATATTCAATACACGTATGGTTCAGGAAGAATTAGCTATTATGCAGAGAACGGAACCGACGATGCCACCGGATGGTTCGAGGACTTTATTATTGGCGGAAGCGCCGATACCGTGCTGAACGATGCAGCTGGTCCCGTGATTAGCCTCTACATGAACAATGATCAGTTTGTGAGTGGAGGAATTACCAACGAAAGCCCTGTGTTGCTGGCATATATTTCTGACGAAAGCGGTATTAATACGGTGGGAACAGGAATTGGTCACGATATCACCGCAGTGATTGATGGAAACAACAGCGCTTCGGTGGTTCTGAATGACTATTATGAAGCAGAGAAGGACTCGTATAAGAGCGGTTCTGTTCGTTATCCTTACAAGTCTTTGTCGGATGGTGAGCATACACTTACTTTGAAGGCCTGGGACATTCTGAACAACTCCTCTGAAGTGTCCATCGATTTTCTGGTTGCATCATCATTCGGCCTTTCTGTGAGTCATGTGCTGAATTATCCGAATCCGTTCACCACACGCACTGAATTCTGGTTTGAACACAACCAACCATGTTGCGGTCTTGAAGTACAGATTCAGATTTTCACAATTACTGGCCGTCTGGTAAAGACCATCAATCAGGATGTAAACACAAATGGTTTCAGAGCTGATCCTGTTGTATGGGATGGACTGGATGATTACGGTGCACCCTTAGCACGGGGCGTATATGTTTATCGGCTCAGGGTTCGAAACAATGACGGGCAATATGCCGAGAAGTCTGAAAAGCTCGTCATACTCAGATAAAAGGAATTATTGTAATTTTGCAAACTCAAACAAAGAGGCTTTATGAAAATCAGCAGATTAATCGTACTACTGCCCGTTCTGATGCTGAATATGGCGGGTGTTATTGCTCAGTCTAATCAGGATCTCACGCAGCAGGCGTACCGAATTAACACCATAACCACAGCGGTGCCATTTTTATTGATCGCTCCTGATGCACGCGGCGGTGCAATGGGCGATGCGGGAGCAGGAACAACACCCGATGTTTATTCCATGCACTATAATCCTGCAAAATATGCATTTATTGACAAAAATGTCGGATTTTCAGTGTCCTACAGTCCTTGGTTGAGCGAATTGGTTAATGATATTAGTCTGGGTTATCTCACCGGATATAAAAAAATCGACGACAACCAGGTTATTGCCGGCTCTCTTCGGTATTTCTCATTAGGAAACATCATTTTTACCGACAACATTGGAACAGAAATCGGTCAGTTTAGTCCAAACGAGTTTGCTGTCGATGGTGCTTACAGCCGCAAGTTTTCCGACTATATTAGCGGTGCTGTATCACTGCGTTATATCTATTCCAATTTAACCGGTGGAATTTTTGTCAATGGGGCCCAGTCGAAACCAGGTCAGTCTATAGCAACCGATATCGCATTCTATTATCAGAAAGAGCTCGAACTTGGCAAAACCCCTGGCTTGCTTGGATTTGGCGTTGATATCTCAAACATCGGAGCTAAAATTACCTATACTGAAAATCAGGACAGGTCATTCATTCCGATCAACCTTCGCCTTGGTCCTTCACTCGAAATGGATATCGACGACTACAATACCGTTTTATTCACCTTCGACTTCAATAAATTGCTGGTTCCAACTCCTCCCGATTACGCACTCGATTCAGCAGGACAGCCCATTAAAGATGACAATGGCGAATATATTATCGAAGACGGCAAAGATCCTGATCGCGGGATTGTAAGTGGTATGCTGGGCTCTTTCTCCGATGCACCTGACGGTTTTAAGGAAGAAATGCGCGAGATCAACTACTCGGTGGGAGCCGAATATTGGTATGATGAACAATTTGCTCTTCGTGCAGGATTCTTCTATGAGCACCCAACCAAAGGAAATCGCAAGTACATCACTCTGGGGGCTGGCCTCAGGTATAATGTCTTTGGTCTCGATTTCTCCTACCTTGTGCCTTTAGAGCAAAGAAACCCGCTTGAAAACACGCTGCGTTTCACTCTTGTGTTTAATTTCGACAAAGTCAGCAGCAATTAAGCAATGGATATTCGTCAGGGCTTTGGTTACGACCTTCATCGAACTGCCCCGGGTCGTCCACTAGTCCTCGGTGGGTTGACTATTCCATGTGATTTCGGGCTATCTGGCCACAGCGATGCTGATGTGGTGGTTCATGCCCTTTGTGATGCCCTGTTGGGTGCGTTGGCACTTGGAGATATTGGTTCCCATTTTCCTGACAACAACCCTGTATTTCGAGGGATCGACAGCATGCTTCTTCTTGAACAAGTGGTAGAGATGGTTGTGAAAGAAGGTTACCGGGTCTCCAATGTCGATATTGTTGTAGTAGCCGAAAAGCCTAAACTTGAACCATTTAAAAAATTGATGGCTTCACGTATTGCCTTGTCAATACGAACCGATGAAAGTCGGGTTTCGGTGAAAGCTAAAACCAACGAAGGTGTGGATGCCACTGGGCGTGTCGAAGCTATTGCTGCCATGGTCACCGTATTGCTTATTAAAGAATAACATTTTTAGTCTTTAATCGTTGCGGAGCACACGCAATAACATACACTGAATGTATGAAAGTTGTTGGCTTTTGAACAGCTATTTTTTCAAAACAGCGCTATAAAGCAAGAAAATGTTCATATTCTGGTTTATCTGACCTGAATTGACAACGTGTTCAAAACTGCGCAATAAAAAAAGCCTCTTGTTCAAAGAGGCTTCTCTGCAAATAAACCAACCAGTCTGCACAAAGGTTATTGTACAGCTTGATTCTTTTTAATGTGACTGGCAGCCTCCAGCATTGCCTTTAGCCTGACCTTGACCGCATCCAGCTCCCTGGCCCTTGTTTTGTCCGCATCCCGGACTTTGACTCTGACAGCCTTGCCCTTGTGGTTGGCCCTGTCCATGATGTTGCCCATGACCACCTTTCATTCCATGCATGTCGAACCACAGTTTTTGCTCTTCGCTGAGCAATGCCCTTACAGCCAATTTGTGATCGAGCTTGAGTTTTTCGCGATTTGCCTTAAGCGCAGCAATTTCATCAATAGTTTTGTAGGCATCATCTTTATTGATTTTTTCTCCCGTGGTTACGGTGATGAGGTGAGCTTCTTTTTCCCTAATCTGATTATTGATGTCGAGCATTTTCTTTTTGTGTTCAATTTTCAGAGCTTCGATTTTCGTTTTCTGATCTTCAGTCAGATTTGGGATTTCGCACGTGCCTTCTTTTTTCACGTGTTGCCCTTTGCCCTGACAACCTGAACCCGGTCCCTGGGCAGAAACATTTGAAAAAAGGACTGATGCAGCTGAAAGAACTGCGATGACGATGAAACGTTTCATGGTATTTCTTTTTATTTTGTTGTTTGAATCTTCAATTTTGATTATTGTGCCCTCGCGGGTTTTTCATGATTGGAGCATGGATGGGGGTTTTTCCCGTGGCTTCCTTTTCCCATGGGCATCATGGCTCTTGAATAAAATGAGAGCATGCTGTCGACCT
>CAZLHV010000047.1:3682-17529 GCA_964559205.1 uncultured Bacteroidaceae bacterium | reverse complement strand
TAAAATTTATTATATATTTGTTCTACCAACATAAATAATTATGGAACAGCAACCCAACTATTATCAGGATCCGAATCAGCAGCAGAACTATTATCCACCGCAACAGCCACAAATGACGTGGGAAAACGTAATCAACGACCACATTGCCAAAACCCGGGGCTGGATGATGTTTATGGGTGTTTTCTTTATCATTTATGCTGCCCTGACCACAATCGTCTCTTTTGGTGTGGGAATAATCGTTGCCTGGATTCCGTTTATACTCGGACTGTTTCTTATTAATGGTGCAAACCGTGCAAAATCATTTCTGATGACCGGTTCACAATCAGATCTGGCCGACTATCACAAACAAGTGAAAAACTTTTTTCTCACCAGCGGCATTCTGATGATTGTCAGTTTGGCCCTCATGGTCATTGCTATCATCATTGCCCTTGCCGTTGGTCTGAATTACAGTAATATGAATTTCTCCAGAGGGTTCAATTTTTGAACTACATAAAAAGTCTAACCTAAACAAATGCTATTGTGATTAAGTAGCAAATAAGTCAGGAGTGGAGCCAGCTACCACTTAAAAAAACGGGGCGGCACTGAAAAGCCATATGAGTAAGAAGCAACAAAAAATTTGAATTATGCAATGGTTTTTAAAAGTTTTAAAACAGTACGCTGATTTTAGCGGAAGAGCAAGAAGAAAAGAATATTGGATGTTTGTTCTATTCAATATTATTTTTGGAGTAATAATAATGTTTTTAGACAGGGCTTTGGGAATTACATTCAAAGAAATTGGCTATGGTCCATTATACTTGCTGTACTCTCTGGCTTTATTAATTCCTGGACTCGCAGTTGCTGTAAGAAGACTTCATGACATTAGCAAAAGTGGCTGGATGGTTTTAATTTCTTTAATTCCAATTGTTGGAGCAATTTGGCTTATCGTTCTTTTAGCAACTGATAGCGTTCCGGGTGAAAATCAGTATGGCCCGAATCCTAAAGAACAAACTGTTTAATTTTACATAGGCGGTAACTTTTAATTCTTAATAATGGATCTGCTCAGTACAACCCGCCTGCAGCTCCAGCTCAGCCAGCAATGTAATTCTTTTTTAAAACTGCCTTCGGGCAGTTTTTTTTTGTAGTTTTGATTACCAAATCCTGAAACCATGGCAATGAAATTCAAACCGTCGCTCTTAATGAAAGTGTTGTTTATTCTGACTGGTCTCTTCACTCTGGTTTTTTCATACCAGTACCTGAGCTGGATGTTACTCGAAGAATCAAACAAAACCATGTTCTCATCCTATCTGAATGCTGCACTCAGGCGATCCTTCAAAATGGATTTTCAGTTGAATGAGACAAAGTTTTACCTAGTTGTTGCACTCGGAGAGTTATTTATGCTCATGAAATGGTTCGGTTCATTCATGATGCTCAGGTCTAAATCTTGGGGCTTCATTTTATTTGTCATTCCGAACCTCATACTACTTTTTGTTATGGTATTGCTCGTCAGCCTCACGTCATGGAATCTCAACAATGTTGGAATTACAGCAGTCACAATTGCCATGGTGATGGCATATGTGCTTGCCCTCATTCAGATGAGAAAGAAAAGAAAGAGCATTGTCGGATTCAGAAATCTTTGAGAAATCCGTATCAGATGTAAAAACAGCCAAGCAATGGCTGCATCAGTATAAGGGGTTATTGTTAAGCCTTGCCTTGTTTGGCGCCGGAGTGATAAAACGCAGTGCCAGCTCAAGGGCTCCTGAGCCATTGGTGGCATTGGTCAGTCCCGATGCATTGATGTCGTAGCTGATGCCCACACCAAAATTGCTGAATTCAAACAAAGTTACAATATTGATGGCATCACCTGCACGGTAATATCCGCCAATAGTAAATGCCGAACTCTTGATAAAACCTGTATAGCGCGACTGCTCCCTCAGCAAGTAACGAAAAAGCAAGCCCGGCATGATTTCTTTCTGTGATCCCTGTAGCATCATCAGAAACGATGGCTGAATTGCCATGTTGGTTCCGGCCAAACCAATGCTTAAATCTGCATGAGCAGTTATTCGACTGTATTTTGCGTCTTCGGTAAGCATGCTCACTTGTTCGGGTCGGGTCAAATGGTAAGCCGATACGCCCAATGTTCCCTTCACCCCGTCATTAAAATACGGGTTGGTTGATCCCGACATGAACTTATACACCACACCTGCATGAAGATCAAACTTTGTCACACTTTGCAGGGCAAGATTTTCATTTGATGACAATGACGGATCGTATTGCATACCATTGTACTGGCTGTCCCAACTCAAGTTAGCAGGATTCAGGTTCTGAGAAAAAGCTCCGCCGCCTATACCGGCAGTAAGTGATGATGATCGTCCAATTCTCACTCCTGCTGCCGCATTCACGCCTGCCATGGTTTGCCGAAATTCGGATACTCCCGCTTTGTCAGTGAGCACATAAGCACCAAGACTAAACTGGGCATTCTCTGATTTACTGACGCGCCCATCGGCCGAAAACTGCATGGTGGTATATGGTTCAGAAACACTGCGCCACTGATCGCGATAATTGATATTGGCTCTGAAATCACCGGTGAAATTGCCGGTGAGGGCGGGATTCAGATGCATTGGCTGCATGTTGAATTGGGTGAAATGCGGATCCTGGGCTTTCAGCGTAGACAAAAACACCCACAGGAATATATTGATTACAGTAATTTTCATGGCGCTACTCCTTATCTGATTAATGTTACATTGCCTTTCCCTGTAATAATTTCACCCGTAATCAGGGTGCCGGTGTAATAATAGCTATATACACCTCCGTTAAGAGGATCGCCATTATAATCACCATTCCATCCCATGCCAGGAGTCTGCGTCTCAAACACCTTCTCTCCCCAACGGTCAAACACCTTAAAGGTGATGCTGGTGATACAATTTCCGCGAACAAGAAACTCATCGTTGAATCCATCACCGTTTGGGCTGAAGGCATTAGGTACAAATACATCACCGCAATTATATTCAACAGTAACCAACACCTGATCGGTATTACTGCACCCATTGGCATCGGTGACCGTCAATGTGTAAAGCGTCGTTTCATCGGGTGTGGCGGTCGGATTTTGGCAATCGGTGCAACTTAATCCGTCAGGAGGCGACCATGCATAAATAAGCCCGCCACTGCCATTCAAATTTGCGCTGTTTCCCAGATAAATGGTGGTGTCGTTGCCGGCATCCACCATCGGAAGTGGATTTACATGCACGTTGATTGATGCAACATCGCTACAATTTCCGTTGCTTACCGTAACCGTGTAAGTCTGATCGGAAGCCGGGCTTACGGTTACCGCTGCACTCGTGGCGGAGTTGCTCCACAAATAGGTTGAACCCCCAGAGGCACTTAACAACGTACTCGTTCCGGCACAGATGATGGTGTCGCCACTAATCACCGCTGAAGGCACACTATTCACCGTAACTGTTACTGATGCAGAATTGCTGCACGTGCCATCAGAACCTGTCACTGTATAAGTGGTGGTTCCTGCTGGACTCACCGTAATAGACGGCGTGGCTTCGGTAGTGCTCCACAGATACGATGCCCCCCCTGTGGCTGTGAGGGTGGTGGATGTTCCTTCGCAAATGCTGTTGTTTCCACCAATGCCAATCACCGGCAATGCATTCACCACTACCTGAAACGATGCGGTATTGCTGCAAGTGCCATCGGTTCCTGTTACGGTATAGGTGGTGGTTGATGCAGGGCTTACCGTAATCCCGGAACTGGTTTCGGTGGTACTCCAAATATATCCCGTTCCACCGGAGGCCGAAAGCACAGAAGACTCACCTGCGCAAATACTGTTGTCACCCGAAATGCCAATTGAGGGTAAAGAATTCACGGTTAGGGTATGCGATGCCGAGTCCGAACAAGTCCCTGCAGAAACTGTGACATAGTAGGTTGTCAGCGTAGCCGGAGACACATCAACCGAAGCTGTTGTTGCCGAGGTACTCCAGCTGTAAGTGTATGAACCACTCCCTCCACTTGCGGTGAGGGTAGCAGTTTCGCCGGCACAAACCGAAGAAGGACCGCTGATTGTTGCAAGTGGCATCGTGTTTACTATCACCTGAAATGTGGCTGAATTGCTGCATGTTCCGTCGGTTCCGGTGACACTGTAGGTGGTAGTGATTCCTGGGCTCACACTGATGCTGGTGGTTGTTTCGGTGGTACTCCATGTATAGCCTGTTCCACCCGAAGCTGTCAACGTTGAAAAATCACCGGCACATATCGGGCTGGTTCCGCTGATGCCAATAGGCGGCAAAGCGTTTACAACTACCTGAAACGATGCGGTGTTGCTGCAGCTTCCATCGGTTCCAGTCACCGTGTATGTGGTCGTCGAAAGCGGACTCACGTTAATACTGGTGGTGGTTGCAGTGGTGCTCCAGGAATATCCGGTTCCTCCCGAAGCCGTCAGGGTGGAATTGCTTCCGGCACATATCGGGCTGGTTCCGCTGATGCCAATAGATGGCAAGGCGTTTACCGTTATGGTCACCTGTGCTGAGCCTGAACATCCTGCGGCAACACTTCCCGTGACAGTATAGGTGGTGGTCGATGAAGGCGAAACCAGATGCGAACTTCCTGCTCCCAAACTGTTGTCCCAAGTAAATGATGTGGCCGTCCCCCCTGCATTGAGTGTGGTGCTTTGCCCGGAACAGACCGGATTAACCGTGGCCGATGCGGTTACCGATGGATTTGCCACCACTGTGATGAAGCTCGTCTTGGTTTCGGTATCAGAACCACTGGCGTTGGTTGCCACGAGTTCTACTGTAAACGTTCCTGCCGTATTATAGCATATTCCTGTTGGGTTTTGCGAGGTACTTGAAGCAGTGGCAGCACCCGTGAATGTCCATGACCATGATGTGGGTGTGTTGGTGCTCAGATCAGTGAAATTAATACACTGACCCACACAAATGGTGGTGTCGCTCGAGCTGAAATTTGCAACCGGTGCCGGTGATCCCGATGGCACTGACAATGTAATGTCGTCGACCGCAAATGATGGGTCGGTGCCTGAAACATCGTTGTTGTTCGTCCAATTGAAGCCAAGTTTCACATTGGCGTTGTTGTTGGCTGAAGCAGGCAGCGCAATGGAATAGGCGGTCCATAGTCCTTGACCACCGCCGCAAATGGACGTTTTGGGCAAATCGGCCAATTGTGCCCAGCTGGAGCCGTCAAAGTACCACAGCGTTGCATTATCGAGAGTGCCGTCACCGTATTCCATGTAAACAAAATTCAATGTTATTGAAGTTCTTCCCGCACAGTTGATCACAGGCGATTCGGCCCTGCGGTTTGTGGTGGCATTGCCAAGACCTCCAGCATAGTATCGGGCTCCTCCGTCAGGAGAAATGATTCCCAGAATGTCCACGTTTCCGACATGAAGCGTGCGGTCACTGCCACAGCCCGTTCCACAGGCACCTGCTGCATTTCCGTTTTCTGAAGCAGAAATATACCAAGTGTTTGACAAGGTGACATTGGTTCCTGTGGAGGTAATTGCCCAGGCTCCGTTGGGACCGGTGACAGCAGTTGCCAGCTGACCATCGTTGCAGCCGCTTCCGAAATCTTCGGTCCAGAAAATTGTCTGAGCCTGAACCGACTCAAGGAGCAGGACCAGAATAACTAAGGGAAAAATCCACTTCATAAATAAAAATTTAAGGATTAGACAGATCAGTTTATGATCAGTTTAAATGACTTTGACTGCTGATCTGAAGATAGTTTCAAAAGATAAACTCCTGGCAAAACATCGCCTGCATCGAGATAATTGATGCCTGACTGAGAATAGAAATTCTTTTCAAACACTGGTCTGCCACGGGTATCGCTCAGCATGGCCTGCATGAGCAAATCAGGTGGTAAAAAATGCATCAACACCTGTTTTGTTTCCTGTTGATACCCCACCAGCGTATTGTCGAATCCATTTGCATTTAGGCACTCAACCCTGACGGGAGAAGAAAGCGCAAACTGCCCGTCATAATCGACCTGTTTCAGCCGATACCAGGCGCCTTGTTCGGGTAGTGAGACCGCTTGTTCATAAGCAATGGCTGTATTTGAATTCCCGGCACCGGCCTGAGCTGCGACAGTATGAAACTGTACCCCATCGGCCGACTGTTCAATTTCGAAATGATCGTTACCAGTTTCACTGGCGGTCATCCAGCTAAGCACAGCCTGTCCTGTTCCCGAGCATTTGCCATTAAATTCAACCAACTCCACTGGCATAGGTGCCACAACACTCAGCTGAATATCGTCTACTGCAAACGAAGGATCGGTGCCGGTATTGTTATTGTTTGTCCAGTTAAAACCCAATCTGACATTGGCATTGTTGTTTGCCGAAGCAGGCAATACCACCGAGTAGGTTTGCCAGCGACCCTGACCACTCACACACAAAGGGGTCTTGCCCATGTCAGCCAGATCGCTCCAGGTTGTTCCGCCATTATATGAAATTTTCAGTGTGGCATTGTCGGTGGTGCCTTCCCCATTTTCTATATACACAAACGACAAAGTGATGGTGTTGCGTCCGGTGCAGTTGATTACAGGAGAGTTGACTCGCCGGTTTGTTTCAGGAGTGGTTCCCATTCCGCCCGCAAGGTATGCTGCGCCAAGATCGCCATAGATAGACGAGCCCACGTGCATGGATTCGTCGGTTCCGCAACCCGCACCACAAATTCCGGTAGCCTGACCATTTTCGGCACAGCTTACAAACCAGATATTGGCATCGGGGCCATTCACACCTGTGCTGGTGACCGACCAAGCGCCATTTGCACCGCTGTATGCCGTTGCCGCGCAACCCGACGAGCAATTGTTTTCGAAGTTTTCGCTCCAAAAAACCACCTGTGCACGACCTTGCACGAAAAGCAAAAGCCAGAAAGTTATCAATATCCCTGTTTTCATAATAATCCCCCGATCATTGAAATGTAAAGTTACATTATCAACAATGCGATGCACAACAATCGGTTGACCTCATTCATGAATCGGTACAGAAATCAGGTATATTTACGCTTGCTCAACAAAAAAGGACGTCATTTCGTGACGTCCTTTCTATTGATAATAAATCACTTAGTGTTTTCCACCACAACCCTGAGATCCGGATCCCTCGCCGCTTCCCTGCTTCCCTTTGCAGGAACCGGAATGATCGCCAGATCCCTGCTGTCCTTTGCAGGAGCCGCTTCCTTCGCCCGAACCAGAGCCTTTGCAGCCACTGCCACCGGTGGTACCTGGACAACAGCCATCACCCATCACTTTTGCCTGATAGCCAAGCTTTTGAATTCGCTCAACAATGGCTTCAGCACTTGTTTTTTTTGTACTGAACTTCACCGTCACCACCTTGGTAGCCACATCGGCATTCACCTCCTTAACACCTTTAACATAGGCCAAATCGCTTTCAATTTTTGCCTTACACGATTCGCAGTGAAGATTGGTTGCAATTTTAATTTCCTGTTCCTTTTTGCCGGCTTTTTCTTCGGTTTGAGCCTGCAAAACAACGGGCGCCATAAAAAGAACGACGGCCGCAAACGAAATGATCATTTTTTTCATATAGGTTTAGATTAGTTTTTTTTTGAAACTCTTCCTATGGCACAGCTGACATAGGATTTGACAATTTTTCCAGGGCTGTTTTTGCCCTGCGGCGGATACCCGAGTTTGGAAAGGATTTCCTGAAACTCTTCGCTGCGATCGGTATCGCCTTCCCATGTGATGCAGACTGCTGATTCTTCGACATTCACCAGCACCTCATCAACGCCCTCCAGTGTCTCGAGGTTCTTTCGGATGGTATTTGCACATCCGTGACACTTTAGGTTTTCGATATGAATTTTTGCTTTCATCATGATTGTTTTTTATTAAAAAACACCCGGAACCCAGCATAAAATTTCTGCCCCATTACAGGTCCCCAAATGACACTGCTGTCAAAATAAGGGCTATAGGGTTCATCCGATGCTATGATTGGATGATGTTGCCTGAACCCGGTAAGGTTTTCAACGCCTGCATAGACATTCCAGTGACGGAAATTTCGGGTCAACTGCAGATGAATCACCGGATGCGCCTCAGAATACTTCGGCAACTGGTATTGAGACGGAAAAGCACTTCGGTCGGGCAAAGGTGATTTGCCAACATATTGAGCCGTAAGGTCGGCCTGCCAGCGCTTCATATTGCTGGCAAACGACATGGTGAGCAAACCCTTGAACTGACTCAGCAAAGGCTTTGGCTGCAAAGAGCCATCGGGTAAGGTATAGCGCACATCGTTCCATCGAATGGCAGCACGCGCCTCGATGCGACGCAAAACCGGATAGCTTACCTCGACCTGTGCATTATGAGCATACGACTTTCCCTGAAGCGTGTAGACATAAATGGCAGAAGTATCTGACTCCATATCTATCAGCATCTGATGCTGAAAATCTGTTTTAAAATATTCGAGCGACACGCTCATCTCCTTGCCCATCACATCGACATACTTCACCAGCGTTGCCCCGTAGTTGAAGGCCTGTTCAAGACCCTGTGGGTCGAGAAATACAAGATTTCGGGATGAAGACAGCAAGGCAATATTTTCAGGTATCATGTATGGCGATCGATAACCCACGCCCGCCGAAAGTCTGAAGGTGGTTCGCTTTCCAAGATGAATTTTTGCATGAATCCGCGGTGTAGCAAGCCATCCAAAACGCGAGTTGTAATCGGCCCGGAATCCGGCCATGAGGGTGATTTTTTCAGGCATGCTATACGTGTACTGAGCAAATGCACCAGCCACAGCTTCGTTTGTAATCCAGTTGCTGTCGTTCAGATTCTCTCTCACCTGATCCTTAACAAAACTCAAGCCGGCGTCGTAGGAGTGTCGGCGATCCTTAAATTGCGAATGCCAGATCAGATTGGAATAAAACGACTGCTGTTCCCCTCCATACAAGGCAGGGCCGAATTTCGTATCAAGCTGATGCCATGAAAACGAATTGATGAAGCCGATGCTTGTTCCAGCCTTTTTCTGAAAAACATAACCGGTCTTCACAAACAATTCAGCCCGGGAATTTCTGATTTCAGAAGTCCACAAGCCTAATGGATCGGCAGTCACATCAGGGCTTCCGTCAATTTGTCCGCCATGTCGCTTTTCGTCAAGCATGCGAACTCCCCATCTCATTTCGAGACCCTTTTTACCCATATACTGCCAAAAATTGGCCGCATTGATCTGATGTCCGGTGTTGAGGTCACGAAAACCATCATTGTTATGATCGACAGGATGGTTGTTGAACGAATAATGCCCCATGAAGACTGAGCTAAGTGGTTTCCCGAAATCGACAGAAACATTGGTGTTGAATTCCTGCCTTCCGGCACTGTTGAGATAGTAGTTGAAAAAAAACCTCTCCTTATCTTCGGGCTTTTTAAACTCCGCATTAATCTGGCCTGTGATGCTCTCGTAGCCGTTGAGCACCGATGAGGTTCCTTTCGAAACCGCAATTGAATTCATCCAGGTACCCGGGATGTATTCCAGACCAAAAGCAGACCCCAGGCCACGCATAAACGGAATGTTCTCGATCATCAGCTGGCTGTATACACCGGCAAGGCCAAGGAGCTGAATTTGTTTGGCACCACTCACAGCATCGGTGTAATTGACATCGACCGAAGCGTTGGTTTCGAAGCTTTCGGACAAATTACAACAAGCGGCGCGCTGCAGTTCGCCTGATCCAATTTCCTGCGTCCACAAAGGATTCAGCCTGTCGATATGTGTATTCGAGGCATGATCGACAATGTCAACCGGATTTAATAAATTGCTTTCCGAAAGCACAACTTCAAGCGGTTGTTTAAAGGGCGGCTTAATGGTATCGTTGTGATACCCCACATATGAAAATACCAAACCCATTCCTGCGGGTGGAGAATCGATGGTGAAGCGGCCTTCCATATCTGCTGCAACTCCCTTTTCGTGATTCTCCCAGTAAACACTGGCCAAAGGAAGCACAACCCATACACTCTGCACACCACTACCGTATACCACTCCGCTAACCTGAGCGGTAGCATTTGAATAAACCATGGCCATGATGATGGCCATCAGAAAAAAAAGCTTCATGATAAATGACTTTACTGTGAATAATTGAGAAAACGATGTGAATAATTGAGAAAACGATCCTCAAGAAACACAGCAATCGAGCCTAAGCTGGCCAAACAGAACTGGGATGTATTTGGCCTGCCTCTCGGGCGGCACAGCAAAATCGGTGTATTGATATCCCTCAGGAATACAACAGAGTGTTTCTGGAGTCAATGGCCTGACGGAAAGCAATATCGGCTCATGATTTCCAAGCTCATCTGATTCATGATCCGAGCCGGCAGCAACCTCAACTGTGCGAATAAAAAAATGCTCGTCTTCGCAACACGAAGCCTGCTTTATCTTCTCAACGGAACAACAATGGCCGCATGATTCAGGCATGCCGTTTTCATGTCCGTGTTGTGCATCATCGTGGGCACAGGATTCAGGTCCTTTCACAGAAACAATTCGCTCACCTGTGGCATGACAAAGATGAACAAACAAGTTGAAACCACCCGACGACAGGATCATCAAGGGAATCAATATCACTACAGCCACAAGCCGCATTGGTTTCATGCCACAAAGATAATAAAACCAAGTCATGTAATACAAGTCACTGGGCCATAGCCCTCACTGATAAATATCATACCCATGAAGCCGTCCTGACTTTTCCCCCATGTTCATATGGAAGAATTGATCATCACATTAAGCTGAATCATACTTTTTTTTGATATCCCGCAACGTATTTTTGACCAACGCTGGCAAGGCATGAACCAAATATGCCACATATTGATCTATTTTTGTCTGTTAATCCTATTTCAATGAAAAAAACCCTGATATTTCAACTTGCCATTTGCCTTTTTGCCTTTTCATTCCAGCTAAAGGCGCAGGACACCATCACTGTGCAAACCTTTACGTTTGGCTCGCCTCAGGATGCCTGGTTTCAGTTTCCAGCCGACACCGTTGCATTTGAGAAAATTCTGATGCAATACACCCTGAAGTGTAATCCGGCTCAAAACCCGGCCTGTGGTGAATGGGATTATCTGACCTATACCTATCTCTATGATCATACCGGTCTCACCGATTCGTCTGTGGTGCATCAACCTTGCTTTCTGCTCAATGGCAATGTGCCCGACAGCCTTGTTTTTTCGCTCACACCTACCTGGCAAAGCAGCGGTCACTGGGAGTATTTTCCTGTCTATGACGACACCCTGTCGCTTTCGGTTTTGACCATCGGAAGCAATGCATCTGCCATGCCTCAGCCTTTTGGGGCTTCGGAACCCGTATCACGGTCGGTATATTTGTGGAAAGCATCGGAACTGATCGCCCAAGGGCTTGTGGCAGGAAACATTAGCGGAATGAGACTCTATGCAAACAGCTTTGGCAATGAGTTGCGAAACCTTTGCATCAGTATTAAACAAACCACTGACGACACCCTGAGTGCCACGGCAAGCGATCTGAACGGCATGACCGAAGTGTTTCGCCGCGATCACAGTCAAACCATCGGGTGGAGTTCATTGCAGTTTCATCAGCCCTTTGTATGGGATGGCAGCAGCAACCTAATGATTGAGATATCCTTTCAAAACAATAACACGGGAAGCGACTGGATGATGGCATCGTATGATGCAGGATTCAAATCGGGGCTTCATGCAGCCGGACACAACCGTTGTGCATGGTTTCGCGGGGGCGGATTTATTCCGGTTCATGTGACCGACACCCTAAACTCGGTCGATTCGACACTGTCGGTTTCGTTTCGCGCCTTTGGCAATCCGCCATACCAGCCACAATCGGGCACCTGCTTCGAAGGTGTAAACACAGCCGGCAACAGGGTACTGAATGCCCATGTACCCTGGTCGAATCTTGGTGTGTACTGGGATGCAGGCAATGACGCAGGCAGTTATGACCGTATTAATAAAACCGCCACAACCTCGGAAACCGAAGGGCAATGGCATCGTTGGGTCATGACTAAAAATGCAGTGAACGGCAACATGAAGATATATCTCGATGGCGCCCTTTGGCACAGCGGAACCGGATTCACACGCGTGTTCGACAGCATTGCTTCGTTCCGGATCGGCAAAGGCAACTGGAGCGGATCGGAAAGCTACGAAGGCGGTATCGACGATTTTGCGGTATTTAGCTGCGAACTGAGTGCACAGGAAGTTGCCGACTGGAGTCAACGCGACATCAATCAGACCCACCCGCAGTTTGATAAGCTCGTGATGCATTTTTGTTTCGACGAAGGCAACCATGCCACCGTGACCGATTCTGCAGCCGGCAACACCATTCCTTCGGGGCTTGCAGGCGTGAGTAATCCGTTGCTTGCCCCCGAGGATTACACAAGCTTTACTGAAACAACCTTCAGACCATACGCTGCTTTTGAACAGGGGAACTTTCTGTGGCATACCGACTCGCTGTGGATAAACGATACCATACAGCTGACTCCGATGCAAATTGTTTATTTGACAGATTCGCTGCTGCATCCCGGAGAGCCGGTCGACACCCTTATGGTCTGGCCGGCAGGATTCTACCGCTATCTGTACAATGCATCGGGTCTGGCCTACGACTCGGTGTATGTGAGTCCCGACAGCATCCGTAATCAGCAATACTACGATTACTTCCAGTATTTTCCGCAAGTGATCCGCTACGAACTGGCCCGCTACATCACACCTTACGGAAACGGACTTAGTTTGGGCGATGGCTGGACATGGACCTTCGATGTGTCGGATTACCGTACGCTTCTTGCCGACAGCGTGCATCTTGCCGCCGGAAACTGGCAGGAGTTGCTCGACATGAAATTTCTAATGATTAAAGGCACTCCTCCGCGCAATGTGCTTTCGATACAAAATCTGTGGAATGGGGGCTTCAACTATGGCGATGCCGCCAATCCGATTGACACATGGCTTACTGAGAGAAAAGTGCTGATTCCGTCGAATGCTGCCGCTGCCCGTTGGAAATCGCGTATTACGGGTCATGGCATGGACAGCCCCGAAAATTGCGCCGAGTTTTGCGCCAAGTTTCATTATTTTCTGGTGGACAGTGTACAACGGTTTTCAAGACTGGTGTGGCGAGACAACTGCGACCTGAACCCCCTGTACCCGCAAGGCGGAACCTGGGTATATGATCGGGCCAACTGGTGTCCGGGTGCCGAGGTCTGGACCTACGACTTTGAGCTAACGCCCTATGTGAGCGCTGGCGACACAGCCCTGCTTGATCACAATGTGCAGGCCTATGTGCACAGCAGCGGCTGGGACTATTTTCAGATTGAAGATCAGTTGGTCACTTACGGAGCTCCGAATTTCACCCTCGATGCCGCCATCGATCAGGTGCTTGCCCCAAGCACCGACCAAATGTGGCTAAGATTGAATCCAATCTGCACCGCACCCGTGATCGTAATTCGCAATACCGGAAGCAGCACGCTGACTTCGCTTGATATCGACTATGGCATTAATGGTACAAGCCTTTCGACCTATCACTGGACTGGTAACCTTGATTTCATGGAAACCGAACAAGTGGAGCTCGACACGTTTGCATGGGGACAAGGGGCATCGGAGTTTATCATTGCGCTGAAAAATCCAAACGGTGGCAACGATCAGTATGCTCCCAACAACACCCGCATAACGGCTTTTGAGTATGTACCCGTGATGCCCGAAAAATTTGTGATATTGCTGAAAACAAACAACAATCCCGCTGAAAACAGCTATGTGCTGAGCGACGACATGGGCAATGTGGTTTTCGAGCGAAACAACCTGGCTGCCAACACAACATACAGCGATACCATGACATTAGGTACAGGCTGCTACCAGTTTCGGTTAAGCGATACAGGCGAAGACGGGCTTTCGTTTTGGGCCAATACGTC
>CAZLHV010000047.1:0-3672 GCA_964559205.1 uncultured Bacteroidaceae bacterium | reverse complement strand
GGCTACATTAAATTCAAGAGTGCATACAACAGCGTGTATTTGTTTAATTTCGGAGCCGATTTTGGCGGCGAAGTTTACCGACAATTTACCGTTGGGCTGACCAATAACAACGAGGAGTATTCGTTTACCAATGAACCCATGCTGAAAGTTTATCCCAATCCGGCCGAAGAGCAGATTATGGTTGACTTTAACCTGCCTCAGCGTTCGGATGGCTTGCTGCAGATTTACGACATGATGGGACATGCCGTTTACGTTCACGCATTTCAGAATGTTCCGGCCGACAGCCGCAGCATCGATGTTTCGGGGTTCCCGGGCGGGGTGTATCTGGTTACGGTAAACACAAGCGAATATATGTTGACCCGGAGGGTTGTGATAAAATAAGGGAAAAGATTCAAGTAACTCTTTTGCTGTCATGAAGGCCCGAAAGAGGTTTGATGTTGCTTGTATTCATCGCAGGGATGGCTGACATTTGTGCAGTGGCAGATTGCTTTTGGCATCAGAAAATTTCTCCCATGCCGGGGCAAATGGCAAAAATTACCTAAAATATTTCTATATTTACCTCGTGGATCTCACAAAAAACAGATTTTCGCATTGATCCGAGGAGCATTTGATGCTGAATTGTTCCAATTCAAGATGAAGCAGAGCCATGTGCAGACGGAAAAAGGCGCGAACCGGTAACAGGAAAACCTTAGATTGAAGTGTAATTAAGAATGCACATTCTGATCACCACAGCCTGCCAAAAAAACAAAATTGATTAAGCAAAAGAGCAGCGAACATTAATGTGTGGTGCAGCCGGTTTTGGGGTGTGATTTGTCTGACTGGTTTTGGGTATATTTGCAATTAAAGCACAAAAATGATGAAAATATCAGCACTGCTTTTTGTTTCTGCTTTAATCCTATGTTCATGCGACAATCAGGGTAAGCAAAACACGGATATTGAACAAGGTTCAAAACAAAATGTTTCAAAAACGTTTGATTATGAAACCTTGTCGTTTCAGGAACTTGAAGAATTGGCAAACAATGGTGATTCCATGGCCCAGAACTTAATGGGCGATGCGTTTTATTATGGCATCGACACAACCATTGATTATTCAAAAGCAGTTGAGTGGTATCAGAAATCGGCAGACAAGGGAAATATTGATGCTCAAAACGCCCTTGCATTTTGTTATCTGAAAGGGCGTGGTGTTGATCAGGATGTGAATAAGGCATATGAAATATATAGCGAAAATGCCGAGAAAGGGGATCCGAAAGCGATGTTTAATCTGGCATCATTTTACAAAGTTGGAATTGTGGTTGAGAAAAACATGGATCAAGCTATTAACTTGTTGAAAAAATCGGCAAACAAAGGCTGTCCGGAAGCTATGAACGATTTAGCAGTTCACTATTCAAATGGCATTGGGGTTGAACAGAATGTTGTTCTGGCTTTTCAATGGTTTAAACGTGCAAAAGAACAGGGTTTAAAAGAAGCGTATGCACCATTGGCCTGGTGTTATCTAAGCGGAAGTGGTGTAACAAAGGATGTTCAAAAAGCCATTGAAACATATGAGGCCGGCAGCGAAAAGGGATGTCACATCTCACAATACAACTTAGGATTGATCTATCTTGAGGGAAAACTAGTCAGAAAGGACTTATCTAAAGCGAAATCGCTGATAAAAAAATCGGCGGAGCAAGGAAATGGGCAAGCCATACAACTTTGGCAAACGCATTTCGAATAATCTTATCTGAAGTGCTTTGATTCCGGATAAAAAAACTGCAACAACATTTGTTCATGAAAATCATACTTTTGCAATACGAAACCTGATATGAAGAAACTCATTGTATTGCAGTTGTTGTTATTTCATGTGCTTTGTCATGCGCAAGACACAACCAAAGTGCTTTTTATTGGCAATAGTTTTACCAGTCAGAACAATTTGCCCAATCTTTTCTATCAGCTAGCTCAGGCTTCAGGCAAAAACGTAGTGGTTGCATCGCACATGCCTGGCGGCATTTCGGTAGGCGACACTGCACAGGGCACATCGGCACACATGAACAATCCCATTGTGTATTCACTCATTAAAAGCAACAGCTGGGATTATTTAGTATTGCAGGACAACCAGGGGCGCTTTTGTTTGGGATATGGTCAGTTTCCATCATCCAGTCTGGTTATTGAAGGTCATATAAAAATCCGAGATTCCCTGTTGCATTATCATCCCTGTGCGCATATGATATGGTACGCGGGTTTTGGACCTAAAAACGGGTATCCGCCATATGGCGATACAGGAGAAGCGCTGATTGACAGCATTTATCGCAATTATCAGTATTTGCTCGACACCGCAGGACAGGTTTTGGCTCCCATCGGGCCAGCGTTTAAGAGAATCATCCATGCATATCCCTCCATGAATCTCTGGAGTTCCGATGATGTTCACCCTTCGCTGTTTGGATCGTATGTAATTGCAAACATTCTATATACCACCATTTTCAAGAGCCACCCTGGCCATAGTTCATACAATCCGGGCATCACGGTTGGTGACGACTCGCTCTTGAAAAGCATTGGCTATCAAACAACCATTGACAGTTTACCTTTCAGTGGTCTTGCCGCCTTGACACCAATGGTGACCCAAACAGGAAACACGCTGTCGGTTACGGGCTATCAAAACTGCTCATGGTTTTATAATGGAGTGCCCTATGCGTCAAACAACTGCTCTGTGAACATCAATCAAACAGGAAACTATTATGTCATTGCAACAGACCAGAACCAATGCGAATTCCTTTCATTGGAACAAACTTATTCGGTATTGACTGAAACTGATCATGTTGTCGGCACTTCTGATTTTCAAATATACCCCAACCCCGTTGACAATGTGTTGTTTTATCGTTCCGGCAATCCGGATATTCAAGCAGTTGAACTGTTAATCTACGATGCAATAGGATCGCTGGTAACATCGATCCACATTGAACAAAACCAACACGCAATACCCGTGGGGGATTTACATGAAGGCTTGTATATTCTAGTGATCAAATCCAATGACATTTCCGAAAATCTGAAGCTGATTATTCGAAGATAAAAATTCAGAAATTACACAAACGAATGACATAAGATTTGACATTTCAGAAAACAGATAAAGAAGTATGCCATTCAAAAAAACGAGTATGAATCATTGGAAAAAAGTATTTTATATCCTTGGGCTGATCCCTTTCATACATTCATTATCATTGCTGGCATTTTATTTCCATGCAGGATATCAACTTGGTTGTTTGCCTAGTTATAACCAGCCAGATCCTAAAACGCTGAGTCTATATTCTCATTATTCACCCTTTATTGATGTAAGCGGAAATTTGTGGGTTTTTTCATTTTTTATCTGGCTCATCCTGACAATCAAATATTTGATTTCAAACTGGAATCATATTAAGTGGACACCGATACTCCTGAGTGCTCTTGCACAGGCATGCGCAATATATTTACTGCTCTCAAAAATCTCAGAATGGTATGCTGACTGATTTGAGATGCAAAACAGCCAACATGCAAAAATCAAATCATTGATGCGCCGAAAACACAAATCAAATGCGATGAAACAATTTTTTAAGGTGCTGGATTTTGGAAAAGCTCGCATACCTTTGCAACACAATGAGGAGCGGCACAGGCAACACTCCGGATAAAAAATCAGAAAGAAAACACATACGGATCTCACCAAAT
>CAZLHV010000046.1:0-18111 GCA_964559205.1 uncultured Bacteroidaceae bacterium | reverse complement strand
TGTTTAGTATTAAACAGGTCGTTTTAAACTTAACCGAGTTGAAAAGTGCTTTTCAAAAAAACACCTGCATTCCAAACATGACCTGAAACCTGGCAATATCGGGATGATCAAGATAACTCAGGCGCCAAACACCATCGACACGGAGAAACTTGAAGATATTTTCGATGCCGGCACCTGCTTCAAGATAAGGCTTGCCTAGGGTGTACATGCCATCGGGAAACTCGCTGTAGTTGCGGTTATTTCGACTGAGTCTTCCCACAAGACCTTTACCCCAGATCACTTCGCGCCATTTAAGTTTTCGCATCAGGGGTATTCTGTTCAGAAATAATCCGTCGAAGCGATGCGTGTAATAGAGGCTGACCCATTCGTCGCTCACAAACTCGCGGTAATTCATCGTGTTAAACGATGTTTCATCGAAAAAATAGGTTTCATTGCCTTCGTGCATTTTTAAAAACGGATAGGGCAATGTTCCCCAGATTTTGCCGGCATCGATCACGTATTTCGACCATCCGAGCGAACCCACGTTAAACCAGTCGTTGAAATAGAACGAAGCTTTCTGGTAGTTATAATCACCATTCCACAAATCCTCAATTCCTTTACTGTAGCGTATTTGAATAATTGGAAAGGTGGTCCCCATGCTGGTGCGAATAAAATCGCTGTAAACATATCGCTCTTTATACGCAAAGCGCATTTCAAACGTCACTTCGCTGGCCGTAATCCTGTCGCGGGTGAACCCTTCACCAAAGTCGAAAACAGTATCCCCGATTGGAAAAATGTCTTTATGCAGAAAGCGTATGGTGTTTGAAAAACCTGTGAACCACTCATGCTCATAATGCGCTTTGAGTTCGTTGACCAGGGTGAGCTTGTTGGCCGGGTTACGGGTAATAAAACTTGCCAGGAGAAAATCTTCGCGAAAACCGGTCGGGCTCATGCCCAATTGTTCCATGTCGTGCTTATACAACACCTGAAAACCGCGTCGTGGTTTTTTTGAATACAGCCATAAAAATCCGCCTCCATATTTAAACTGCTGATCCTTTGTACCCCAGGCCACGTAAGCCGAAGGCATGATTTTCTTGCTGAATTTTTCGGAAGTGCGGCCTCCGAAACGGAAACGGGTACCTTCGTTTTCGTTGAAGCTAAGCATGGAGGCAAATGGCCCGATATCGAACTTCCCCCACTCATAGTAGCCCGACAGAAACATGTTGACAAAGTCGAGCCATGTGTTGAAGGTGGGCATCTTTTTAATGCTGTCCACCATGAAATAAATGGTCTGTTCATCCCGGCTCAGGGTGTCGAATCTCTCATGTTGCCAGAATTCAGCTCCTTTTTCGTATGCATCGTCGGCCACCACCACACGTTCGGGTGCACCGTAAAACTGATTTTCCTTTGGTTGGTTCAGAACATAGTTTCGGT
Organism: uncultured Bacteroidaceae bacterium; assembly: GCA_964559205.1. GTDB lineage: Bacteria > Bacteroidota > Bacteroidia > Bacteroidales > DTU049 > GWF2-43-63. The sequence continues at coordinate 16,698 of CAZLHV010000046.1, read as the reverse complement.
AACTCGTGGTTTTGTGCCCGTAAAATCCCATGGTGCCCTTTTGATCGTTCTGGCCCACATTGAAATCAATCACCAGGGATTCTTTTTCAGGCAGCCAAAAACCTGAATCGGAGCGGATGAAAGACTGTTCAACAATCAAATCGTTCACAAAATTAATGTTGGCATCTGCCACAACTCGCATTTCGTATTGCTTCACGGCGAAAGAACTGTCGGCCACCCAAAAATGACCAGAAAAGGTAAGTTCTTGTTTACGTCGTGGTTTAAACATGATTTTATAGCACCACGACTGATCGATCATGGTACTGTCCATCAGATAATAGCGGTAATAGGCAAGTCCCACATCGGCAATCGGGCTGACAAAGTTCTTGTCAAAGAGCGTGATGTGACCATCATAGATGTTGATATTCTGATACATATTACCCAGATACTGAGCAATGCTTTCGTTCTCGATACCTGACACCTGCACAGCGCTGATGAATTCGCGCTTCGAACGGGGTTCGCTTCTGAAGTAGACTTTTGAAAGCGTTTCGGTAATAAACAACGGCAGATACACCTTTCCGTTAATGAGAGACGTGTCGGTGTATTGAAAAATCCAGTCGAATTTTCGCAAAGCGCGTTGTTTCATAAAATCTTCGGAAAGATTATTTGCATCGATCTGCACCTTATTATAAACATCCACTTCATAAAATGGAGTTTGATCGGGGTCATTGAATTTTTTCCGGTCCTGAACCTTTTTTAATAATATTTCAGCAGGGTTTTCGCCCGGACGTATGATTACTTCGTCCAACGTGTAGTTTTCTGAAGCAAGGAACACATTTATTTCTTGGAACTGATTTCTTTTTAGTGCGATTTTTTGCTTTTTGTAACCCATACAGCTAACGATGAGTGTATCGCAAGGGTTGGCGGACTCAAGTTTGAAAGAGCCTTCAAAATCGCTGGTTGTTCCGGTGGTTGTTCCGGCAAATACCACATTTACAAATGGGAGGGGTTCACTTGTAAGCGAATCGGACACATGCCCAAGCACACGTGTGGATTGGCCTGATGTGTAGGCTGAGCAAAAGAGCAGTCCAAGGGCAACGATCAGAGAAAGTCGGTTGGGTACAATCATATTATTTCTGAAGAGCTTGCCAGAATTCAACGGCACGGCGTGCATGAGGGATCACAATGGTTCCACCGACCAGCATGCCAATTCCAAGGATCTCATGCATCTCATCGTTCGATACGCCAAGCTGCGCACATTTCTCAAGATGATATTTCACACAGTCATCGCATCTCAACACCAGCGAAGAAACCAGCCCAAGCATTTCCTTTGTCCTGGAATCAAGTGCTCCGGGCTGATAAGCAAGATTGTCAACTGAATAAATTCGTTTGATGACCGTATTGCCGCCCTCGAGCAGTTTTTTATTCATGGCTTCACGGAAAAGCTGATAATCCTCCACAATAGACATAACTTTCGGGTTTAATTAACAAAAATAGGTATTTTATGCGCAGCAAAGCTTATTTTTTCGCAAGTGAATAAAAATATTTCTTATTACCTTTAAATGTTATTTTTGCAATTCAATAAAAATGAAAGAGGGTTATTTCCGGAATGAAAAACATTGAGGTTGATGATATTCGTGGTGTTCTGAAAAATGTATTCGGCTTTGAGCGATTCAAGGGCGAACAGGAGGAGATTATCCAAAGTCTTCTGGAAGGGAGGGACACATTTGTAATAATGCCCACGGGTGGCGGAAAATCGCTGTGCTATCAGCTTCCGGCGCTCATGCTTCCGGGCACGGCCATTGTCATTTCGCCTCTGATAGCCTTGATGAAGAATCAAGTGGACAATATCAGAAATTTAGGCACAGAGAACGGAGTTGCGCATGTGATGAATTCCTCGCTGAGCAAAGCAGAGATGAATGTAGTGCACGACGATCTACGTTCGGGAAAAACCAAGCTGCTGTATGTGGCTCCTGAATCGCTTACCAAAGATGAAAATGTCGATTTTTTGCAAGGGATCGATATTTCTTTTTATGCGGTCGATGAGGCACATTGCATTTCGGAATGGGGTCATGATTTCAGACCAGAATATAGACGGATCAGGCCCATCGTTGAAGCCATCGGTAAAAAAGTCCCTATCATTGCCCTTACAGCCACTGCTACACCAAAGGTACAACAAGACATCCTCAAGACTTTAAAGCTAATTAATCCACAAGTCTTCATATCCTCGTTTAACCGACCAAATCTCTATTACGAAGTACGTCCGAAATACAAAGATGTGAACCGGGATTTGCTCAAATTTGTCAGGTCGAACGAAGGGAAAAGCGGTATTGTGTATTGTCTGAGCCGGAAAAAAACCGAAGAACTTGCTGAGTTTCTGCAGGTAAACGGAATCAAGGCCTTGCCCTATCATGCAGGACTTGAAGCGGCGGTACGCCGGCAGAATCAGGATATGTTTTTAATGGAAGAAGTGGATGTGATGATTGCCACCATTGCCTTTGGCATGGGGATTGACAAGCCCGACATCCGTTATGTGATTCATTACGACATGCCCAAAAGTCTTGAAAGCTATTATCAGGAAACAGGACGTTCTGGCCGCGATGGTGGCGAAGGTCAGTGCATTGCCTTTTACAGCATCGACGATCTGCAGAAATTCGAAAAATTTGCGAAAGACAAGGGCGTAGCTGAACAGGAAATTGCTCAGCACTTATTGCTTGAGACCATATCGTTTGCCGAGAGTTCGGTATGCCGCAGAAAACAGCTTCTGCATTATTTCGGCGAAAACTACCCCCACGAAAACTGTCAAAGCTGCGACAATTGCTTGTACCCACGCGACACATTTGAAGGTGAAGACGATGTGTTGCTTGTGCTTGACACCATTGAAGAAACACAGGAACAATTTAAATCCAAAAGCATCGTTGATATCATTCTTGGCAGCAAATCGCCCTCGATGAAACAACTCAAAGCCGAAAAACTATCGGTGTTTGGCAAAGGCATTGAGAAATCGGAACGCATATGGAATTCCGTCATCAGGCAAATGCTCATCATGAATCTTATCGCGAAAGAAATTGAAAACTACGGTGTACTTAAAATCACCGAAAAAGGTCAAGAATTTCAGAATAATCCACAACCAATTATGTTGACGAAAGATCGTAACATCGAGGAAGAAAAAGAAGAAGAAGGAATGAACTCCGGTGATGGACGTGGCAGTGGAACCGACAAGGTTTTGTTTGCCATGCTCAAAGACCTGCGCAAGCAGATTGCCAAAAAAGAGAACCTTCCTCCTTTTGTCATTTTTCAGGATCCCTCGCTCGAAGACATGGCCATCCAGTATCCGGTCACAATGGATGAGCTTAAAAACATTACCGGCGTAGGCGCCGGAAAAGCACAAAAGTATGGAGACCCTTTCCTCAAGCTTATTTCAGGCTATGTCGAGGAAAATGAAATCATCCGGCCAATGGACATGGTGGTGAAGTCACCTGTCAACAAAAGCGGATTGAAGGTTTTCATCATTCAGGCGATCGACCGGAAAGTCGCTCTTGAAGATTTGGCTATCTCCAAGAATCTTTCCTTCGACGAATTGCTCGACGAGCTCGAACGAATTGTGTCGAGCGGCACCAGAATTGATCTGAACTATTATATCAATGAGTTTGTTGACCCCTATCATCAGGAAGAAATATTCGATTATTTCAGGCAAGCTGAAACCGATTCCATCGAAGAGGCCTTGCTAGAACTGGGTGAAAATGAATACACGGTTGAAGAAATCCGTCTTATGAGAATCAAGTTCATGTCCGATATTGGCAATTAATCACACCCCCACTATGGAAAACCAAACACAAAATGAAGAGCCCTGCTGTCAGGACCATCAATCTTCCTGTCAAAGGCGATTTCAAATGATTTTTAACATTGTCGCCGGCGTGGCGATTGTGTTTTTACTCATTCTTCAGTTTTTCAATCCTTTTGCCAAGAAACCGACACAGGTTGTTGGAAGCGACGGCGGAACTGCATCGATCGCCTATGTTGTCACCGACAGCATCATGTCCGGGTACACCCTCGTGGATACACTCGATGCAAGAAAGCAAAGATTCAGTGACAGTCTCGACAAAGATTACGAAGCCAAGAGAAAAGGATTTCAGGCCCGCTTGAATGCCTATCAGCAAAATATGCAGAATGGAAAAATTACCACGGTTGACGAAGCACGAAAGATTGAAGAGCAGCTTGGAGCCGAACAAGAGAAGCTTGTAGCTATTCAAGAAACTTACCTTGGAATGATGCAGCAGCAGCAAATGAACATGCAGCTTCAGATTCTCGACTCAATTGTCAGCGTAATCAAAAGCTATCCCGAAGAATTTCCTTATGACTATGTGCTTGGATATGCCAAAGGCGGCGGGATTCTGTATGCTTCTGATAAACTTGATATCACAGGATCGGTGATGGAAAAACTCAACCAAAGATATAAGCCTGAATGAAACCATTAATTCCAGCTTTACTTGTCATCTTGCTCTTTGCTGCATGCGGATCGAAAACTGTCCGGGTTGTAGAAAAAACATGGCCCGACGGCAAAGAGCAGATTGTGGTGTTTTACTCCGACGACGACCAGCACGAAAAGTTAAGGGAAGAACAGTATTACAACGACGGAAAACTCAAGTCTGAAGGCGACTTCAAAAATGGAAAACGCGATGGTTTATGGCGCGTTTGGTACCCAAACGGCAACCTGTGGAGCGAAGGCGAGTTTAACGAAGGAAAAGCCGAAGGTATCAGAAAGGTTTATTACGAAAACGGACGTTTAAGATACCGTGGAAATTACAAAAATGACCAACGCTCAGGCGAATGGGAATTTTATGACGAAAACGGAAAGAAAATCAAAACCGAAACTTTTTAATCTACCCTAGGCATGAAAAGAGTATTGGTTAAGCTTAGCGGAGAATCGCTTGCCGGAACAGCGGGAACTGGTATCGATGTACAGGTGCTCAACTATTTTGCATCTGAAATCGAATCTGCATATTCTGCCGGGACTCAGATAGGAATTGTGCTTGGTGGCGGAAATATTTTCCGTGGTCTTGGCGGCAGTAAAAAAGGCGTGTCTCGCACTCAGGGCGATTATATGGGCATGCTCGCCACAGTGATCAACAGTCTGGCCTTACAGGATGCTTTGGTTCAACGTGGCATTCCATGCACCGTCTTATCGGGACTTACCATCCATCCTTTGTGTGATGAAATGAGTGGACCAAAAGCGATCCGGTTGCTCAACGAAGGACATGTGGTTATTATGGCTGGCGGAACCGGCAATCCCTATTTCACCACCGACACTGCAGGAGCTCTACGTGCTATTGAAATTGAAGCTGATGCCCTGTTGAAAGGCACTCGCGTTGATGGAGTCTATTCGGCAGATCCTGAAAAAGACCCATCAGCCACTCGTTTCAGCGAGCTTACCTTTTCCGAAGCTTACGATAAGCACCTGAATATCATGGACATGACCGCCTTTACCCTTTGCAGAGAAAACCACATGCCTGTCGTGGTGTTTGGTTTTACGCAACCCGGAAACCTTTTGGCGGTGATTAAGGGCGAAGCAGTGGGTACAACCATCAAATCATAAGTTCATGGAATCACAGCAACCCAACCCGGTGTTAATGAAAACTGCCCGCGAAAGGGTCGCTTTCAAGGCTCATCTCACCATTTTTATCCTGGGCAACGTCATGATATGGTTGCTCTGGATTTTGCTGTATTATATTTTTAGCGTAACTTTCCCCTGGGCACTCTTCCCCACTCTAGGCTGGGGAGTCGCAATTGCATATCACTATTTCAAAGTGTATAAATGGAATGAGAAGTGGATTGAACAGGAATACGAAAAACTTCTCAAGGAACAACAGGAAAGAAAATGATCAACTGATCCCACAAACAGGTAACGATTAAATCCACTGAATATGAGCGATGATTCTCTATTGCTGATTGAAGAAACCACCGAAGGGATGGCCAATGCCGTTTCTCATCTCGACCGCGAGCTTGTGAAAATCAGAGCAGGTAAAGCCAGTCCGGCCATTTTTGACGGTGTGAAAATTGACTACTACGGAACCATGACCCCTTTGGCGCAGGTCGGAAATATCAACATTCCCGACGCACGTACCATTGTCATTCAACCATGGGATCGCGGAGTACTCGGAGCCATCGAAAAAGCAATTATGGCTGCTAATCTAGGTTTTAACCCGGTAAACAACGGCGAAATTATCCGCATAAGTATTCCGCCTCTTACCGAAGAGCGCAGAAAGGAAATGGTGAAAAAGGTCAAAGCTGAAGGCGAATCGGCTAAGGTTGCTGTGAGAAATGTGCGCCGCAACGTGCTTGAAAAAGCAAAAAAACTCACCAAGGATGGCATTCCAGAAGATGAAGTGAAGAACCTCGAAAAAGAGATTCAAACCATCACTGACAAACACATCGAAAAAATTGACCAGATACTCACTGCAAAGGAAAAAGACATCATGACAGTTTAGTCTTTGATGAAAAAAAAAGGCCGTTGTTTCTCACAACGGCCTTTTTTTTCATGCTCATTTCAATACATGAGGTATTTTTTACTGCTGTTCTGCCAACCGGCATCACTTTTATACTCCGAGAAGTAAATGACAAGATCTGCATCGCTCTTGTATTCGCAGAAATAAATGGTCTTGTCGGCATCGCTCTTGTAATCAGCAAAATACCACAGTCCGTCGTTTCCGGTAGCGTCGCTTTTATAATCGCACTTGTAAACCACAAGGTCGGCATCGCTCTTGTAATCAGCTACATACACTTTGACCTGTGCGTCGCTTTTATAATCGCAACTGTACACAACTTGTGCCTGCATGGCCGCGCTGCAGGTCATCAGAAACAAAAGGCTCAAGAAAAACGTTTTCATGGTTATTGGGTTTAATATATGCAAAAGTCGTTGGTTGGCAAAAATAGTGCCTGAAAACTCATTTGCCCGGGAAATCATTATTCATTTTGCGCAATAGGCACAAACACACGGGTTTTCAATTCGCGATCCATCATAAACAAACCCGGACCCTTTCCTTCAATCATTTTTAATTGTGCCAGCAAGTCATTAACGTTTGACTCCTCTTCAACCTGCTCGTTTACAAACCATTGCAGAAAGCTGTTGGAAGCATGATCTTTTTCAGCAATAGCAATATTGACCAAATTGTTGATCAGGGCTGTGATATGTTGCTCATGTTTCATGGTTTCCTGAACTACTTCTAGAACCGATTTCCATTCCTTTTGTGGCTTGTCGATGGCTTTCAGCTCGACGCGGCCGCCACGCTCGTTCACAAAATCGAAAAACTTCATGGCATGAGCAAGCTCTTCCTGAGCCTGAACCCGCATCCAGTTGGCAAAGCCGTTCAAATTCATGTCGGTGAAATAAGCCGACATGGAAAGGTAAAGATAAGAGGAATACATTTCGGCGTTAATTTGCTCATTAAGAGCTTTTTCCATTTTCTTATTCATGATTTTCCTGTTTTGTTGTTTCAAAAATACGAAAAATATTTCCATTGGTATTGATTCTGATTAAAATCATGGTTTCCGAGGATAAAACCAGCACCTTATTCGTCAGGCGAAAGGAAGGCATCATGTGTTTTCAATCTGGGTTATATTAACTGAAATTAGTTTACAGATGGATTTTTTACTATTTTTGGAATAGTTTTAAAGTCCCCCCCTTTTCCAACTCTGAAACCTATGAAACTGTTCATCGCCCTTTTGGCAATTTTCCTAACCGGTTCCTTGCAGGCACAGGAGATCAATGCTGTGATGCTCGACACAACCATCAATGAAATGATTCTGATTGGCGAATGCAATCGAGATGGGCTGTTGAAACCTGAGTTTGCCGGGTTTGATCCGACCTATAACATGTACAACCCCGACACAATGATTTTGAATCAGCTTTCCCGCAAAGCAAAAGATTATCGAATCAATATTTTTCTTGGGTCGTGGTGTAGCGACAGTCAGGAGCAGGTTCCAAGGTTTATCAAAATCGCCGACCTTGCAGGCATATCGCCTGATCAAATAAGTATTTGGTGTTTAGACCGAAAAAAACACTGTGGTGCGATCAGCGATCTGATTGTACAAAGTGCCATTGAGAAGGTGCCAACGTTTATATTTTACCAGGGCGAAAACGAAATAGGCAGGATCACGGAGACTCCTATTGAGTCACTGGAAAGTGATTGGTTGAAAATTCTTGAAAACGGACAGAAATAGTCAGGATAATTGGGGTTAATTTTGTCTGATCATGAGCAAAGAAAAAAAGTTCGAGTCGGCTTTGAAAGTTCAGAAAGGCATTGAACCTCCTGCACAAACAAACGAGGAAGCCATAAAAAACATGGCGGGCATCAAAGCTCATTTGCCTTCATTTCAGGCATTGTTTGATGGAGTGACGCGCGGAGATCGGGTTTTGCTAAGCCGGGCCATTACCCTGATTGAAAGTTCCCGCACCGAACATCAGGATCTGGCTCAGAAACTGATCGAAAAGTGTCTTCCGGCCTCAGGAAAGAGCATCCGTATTGGCATCACAGGGGTACCAGGTGTTGGTAAAAGCACCTTTATCGAATCGTTTGGAATGTATCTGACCGGACTCGGCAAAAAAGTAGCCGTTCTGGCCATAGATCCTTCGAGTCAGATTTCGAAGGGCAGTATTCTGGGTGATAAAACCCGCATGGAAAAATTATCGATCAACCCTGATGCATTCATTCGCCCTTCGCCATCAGCGGGCACCCTTGGAGGTGTGGCCAGAAAGACCCGCGAATCGATCGTGCTTTGCGAGGCATCAGGATTCGATGTGATTATTGTTGAAACGGTTGGTGTGGGACAAAGCGAAACAGCTGCCCGATCGATGGTCGATTTCTTTTTACTTCTTCAACTCCCTGGAGCCGGAGATGAGCTTCAGGGCATCAAAAGAGGAATCATGGAAATGGCCGATGCCATTTATATCAACAAAGCCGAAGGTGAGCTTTTGTCAAGGGCAAAGCTTGCTGCTGCAGAAATACGTAATGCGTTACATCTTATGCCTGCCCACCCATCGGGCTGGACCGTACCGGTCGGGCTTTGTTCTGCACTGCAGCACCAGGGAATCGAAGACGTTTGGAAAACCATTGTAGATTACTGCACGATTGCACGGCAAACCGGTTTCTTCGAAAACCTGCGGCATGATCAGGAAGTCAACCGCTTTCATCAGGCCATAATCGATATTCTTCAGTCTGACTTTCAACGTTCGGAAAAAGTGATCAGGCACAGCAGTGAAATGGAACATCGTGTATTTTCCTCAGCGGTTTCACCTTACACTGCTGCACAGGAAATTGTGCAGATTTTTTACAATGAATTGAAAAAATAGACAGCTCGCGACGATGAGTCAAAAACGCTTTAACTATTTTCTGAAAAGCAGCAGTTTCTCAAAATCTCTCCATCCCAGCTCTTCGGGCCGCTTGTTAAAAACAGGTTCCGACAATACATCAGCCGGAAAAAGCGATTTTAACGAATTACGCATGGTTTTTCGACGCTGGTTGAATGCTGTTTTTACCACAAGCTTGAACTCATGATAATCGCATAAGGGCACATCAGTTTGTCTTGGTTGAAGACGCACAACAGATGAATGTACTTTTGGCGGAGGAATAAAAACATGAGGTGGCACCTGAAACAATTGCGTAGCATCGAAATAGGCCTGAAGCAACACACTGAGGATTCCGTAGGCTTTGGTAGAAGGCTTTGCAACTATGCGGTCAACCACCTCTTTTTGAAGCATTCCTACCCATTGCAGCACAGCATCGCGTTGCTCCAAAGCCATGAACAATAGCGGACCCGAAATATTGTATGGCATATTTCCAATGACGTGAACAGGTTTTTGGGCAATTTTTCTCAAGTCAAGGCTTAGCACATCTGCATGATGAATTTGTCCGGAGAGCTGAGGAAACTCACCAGTCAGGTAATCAACACTTTCCCTGTCGGTTTCTATCAACTCGAGCCGGCCTGACAAATTCAGGAGAAAACGGGTTAGGAATCCGCTGCCAGGGCCAATTTCGACAATGACACTTTGGTCATCTAAATCGACAAGTGATCCTGCGATTTTCGCAGCAATATTTCTGTCATTCAGAAAATGCTGCCCCAACTGTTTTTTTGGTTTAACAGGCAACATGCTATTGATTTAATTGATCACCCCTAAGCGCCCGATATCGCTGACGGGCTTCGCTTGCCAGAATACTTCCCGGGAAATCAGTAATAAGCTGCAGAAAATACTTCATGGCCAATTCCCGGTCACCAAGTCGCCTATCGTAAATATCGCCAAGCAAAAACAATGCATTGTCGGCAAGGATATCCAAATAGAATCTACTGAGAATAACTTTCAGCTCCTCGATTGCCAACAGGTATTCTTTTTTGATGACATATATTTCTGCTCTTCGAAAAAATGCTTCATCCAAAACCGGGTGATCGGGAAAGCTTTTGACGATGGTATCAAGTATCATCAGAGATTCATCGTAGCTGAGACTAAATCTTTTCATATCAGCTTTTGCAAGCATTTCAAGAGGAACAAACGAACTGTCCCAAGCTACATTGTCCTGAATCAGCAAGGAAAGCTCCATGGCATCGTTGGCAATGAGTTTCGATGTTGCACCACTGAGTATTTCGAGCTGTGCCGAAGCATAGTCGAATTCGCCAAGAAAATAATACAATCGTGCATTTCGGAATTTCGCATAAAACCCGATGGTATCGTTTTTAAATGCTTTCTCGACCTGCGAATAGAGCAGTGATCCTTCCCACACATCGCCTTTAATCAGCATCACATCGCCCTGAAGCAGTTTTGCCTCGGCCACCTGAACCGGCAGATAGCCAGGGTTCAGAATGATTTCGTTGAGATGTTGAATGGCCGAATCAGGCTCCTGAAGAAAATATGCTTCGACAAAGGCAAGCCGCATAAGCAGGTTGTACCTGTTGCGTCTGAATCCGGTGTTTCTAACTGCGTTTTTCAAGTCTGCCGACAAGGAGACAAATTCGCTTTTATCCGAGGACGGGTTGTCGGTCAACTTTTGATACTTGACCTCCAACAAAAGATCTCTCGCATCGTCACAAAGAGCCTTTTCATCGCCGAGTGAAACCACAAAAGTCAATGCATCCTCGGCCAAACTCCAGTTGCGGGCAGCAATGCATGTCTGAGCCACCTCATACGACATATCGCCATCATTCTTTGATCGTTTATCATAAGCTCTGGCCTGAACAAATGCCTTTGAAAACTCACCTTTCTGTTCATAATACCAAATCAGCAAACGATTATCATCAAACGACTGAGGGTTTTTCTGAACACGCTCAAGCATTTTCTGCAAAAAAATCCCTGAAATAGTTCCCTCGCTATCCTCAATAATAAACGACTGGAGGAGCTTTTGTACCCCGTCTAATCCAAATAGGGGCCGTTCGAGCAGCGACAAGTATTCATCAATCATTTCCTCATAGCTGCGTACCTTATAATACACACGGGCAAGGTGAACACTCATCTGACCTGAAGAAGGAAAGCTCTTTTTGCCTTGTTGTAATGTCCGGGTAGCCCAATCATTGAGTTCTCTCGACTGAAATGCATCTGAAAGATCAAGAATCAAAACTTCGGACGAGACCGCCCACAAAATGGCACTGTTGAAGATTTTATCGGCTTGCTTCAGGTTATCCTGCAAATAATAGATATAACCTTCATCGACATGATAGCGAGCAATGGCTGGCTGGTTTTTCTTTTGTTTCTGCGTAAGTTTTTCAGCCTCTTTCCAGTTTTTCAATTGAATCAGGCATTCGAGATAATTGTCATAGATATAAGCAGAGCTGTTTTTTGCATAAATCTCACCATACAATACAGACGCCTTATCGTATTCACCAGCAGACATGTATTCTAGAGCCAGCAATTCCTTTTCGTTTTGCTGAGCTCCGACAAACTGTGTGCTTGTCAGAAATGATGCGATAAAAAGAATCCAGATTTTCACTTGTTAAAGCCAGCTTTAAACACCATGATTAGGCTGTCGATTCGTGGACTGATTTCATTATAATGGTTAACGCGGCGAATACAGTTTTCTGAAACCAGATTACTATGAATGATCAACTGGCTGTTGGCTTCTGACTCACTTTTGAAATATATGACAAACTGTTCCCTGCTGATCAGCTTTTCTTTCAGATCAGACTCAAGATCGGCTAACTGAGTGAAGGAATAATTGAATTGCCCCTTGATGCTTTGGTATTCCATAAGGTACGTCTTGAGAGGCTTTTTAATCTGACCAAACTCGGTCATCAATTGCCAGGCTCCATCAGAATACTGATCCTTGAAATAGACATTGATGCTGTCAATTTTAGCCAGATAACTGCTGTAAACGCTTCTAACCTGAGCGGTATCCATTACTGCAAACTGCGACTGGGCATCACCAAGTCGTTGTCTTTCACAGCGAATTTCTCGCAGGCCCTTTCTGATGTAAGCTGGCTTGCATGAGGCAAGCATCAGGGCTGACAAAAGCATTAAAACCGCAAAATTTCTCATCATCAATTATTTAATTGTGTCGGCATTCATAAAACCCTTCAGGACATCAGGAATCCTGATCCCATCAGGAGTCTGATGGTTCTCAAGCAAGGCTGCCACAATTCGGGGAAGTGCCAGAGCACTCCCATTGAGGGTGTGAGCAAGCTGGGTCTTTCCTTCTTCATCCCTAAAACGCAATTTCATGCGGTTGCTTTGAAACGATTCGAAGTTAGATACTGAACTCACTTCAAGCCATTTTCCCTGGGCAGCGCTATACACTTCAAAATCGTAAGTCAATGCAGATGTAAAACTCATGTCTCCGCCACAGAGCTTGAGGATCCTGAATGGCAGATTCAGTCCGCGGATGAGCTGCGTCACATGGGCTTTCATTTCATCAAGAATCTGGTAGGATTGTGAGGGGTGTGAAATCTGAACAATTTCAACTTTATCGAACTGATGAAGCCGGTTAAGCCCTCTAACATCTTTTCCGTAGGAACCAGCCTCACGTCTGAAGCAAGCACTGTAAGCCACATTTTTTACAGGCAAATCTTCTTCTTTCAATATCACATCCCGATAGATGTTTGTCACTGGCACTTCAGCAGTTGGGATAAGATAAAGTCTGTCTTCCTGAGCAAAATACATCTGACCATCTTTGTCCGGTAACTGTCCGGTTCCATAACCTGATGCTTCGTTAACCATCAAAGGCGGTTGGATTTCGGTGTAACCGGCCTGAATCGCTTCACTAAGAAAATAATGGATCAGGGCACGCTGTAGCCTGGCTCCCATTCCAATGTAAACGGGAAAGCCCGCTCCGGTGATTTTATTCCCAAGTTCAAAATCGATCAGGCTGTATTTCGATGCCAGCTCCCAATGAGGCAACGCTTCCGGATGCAGTGTGGGAATTAATCCTTCTTCATGTACTATTTCGTTGTCTGAAGCTGAAAACCCCGGAGGCACCGATTCATGTGGCAGATTGGGAAGCTGAACCAGCTTTTCGTTTAAGGCTTCGACGGTGCTGTCGTGTGTCTCGCTCAGGGATCGAACTTTCTCCTTAAGTGCTGCCGTCATGTTTCTAAGGTCTGCAGCCCTGACCTGATCGTTATCTTTGATGGCAATTCCGATCTCCTTCGATCTGACATTCATTTCATTCTGTACCTCGTCGCGTTCAAGCTGCAGACGCTTTCTGACATCATCGAGGGCTATGATCTCATCAACAAGGGCTATATTCTTGAAATTTTTCAGCGAAAGACGGTCCTTCACCTTTTGGGTATCATGTCTGAGCAGGGATAATGTAAGCATGTATCTGAAATTTTTTACAAAAATACGCAAAAAGAGCATTTGGGTCACAGGGAATTTTTGACACCCATTGCATGGCTCTAGAAGCGATTAAGATTTGCATGCCTTGATGACGATCATGTTTCATTATGCGAAATAGCCGAACCTTTCAAATCCAATTCAGAATAATTTTCTACATTCGCATCATGATTCGACCTATTTTCGAAAGCATAGGAGCCTATGTGCTGTTGATGATGAGGGTGTTCAGGCGCCCTGACCGGATGCAGCAGTTTCGCATGCAGGTGCTCACCGAATTCAAACTGCTTGGATTCGAGTCGCTTGGTATCATAGGCATCATCAGTGTATTCATGGGAGCTGTTGTCGCTATGCAAACCGCCTATAGCATCGACAGCCCTCTCATTCCCCGCTACACAATTGGATACATCACCCGATCGACCATTGTGCTCGAGTTTTCAACCACCATCATGAGTCTGATCCTGGCAGGAAAAGTGGGATCCAGAATTGCGGGAGAGCTTGGTACCATGCGGGTCACAGAACAAATTGATGCATTGGATGTGATGGGCATCAATTCAGCCAGCTTTCTGATTCTGCCGAAAATCGTGGCTTTTGTTCTTATTTTTCCTGTTCTTGTAGTTTGCTCGATGTTTTTAGGGGTGATCGGCGGATACATGGTGGCCGTTTTATCCGATCTTTACACGACTGAGACCTATATGTACGGAGTTCGCTCGTTTTTCTATCCCTTCGAAGTTTATTATTCTCTTATCAAATCGTTGTTTTTTGCTTTCATCATTACATCGGTTAGCGCCTATTTCGGTTATTCGGTAAGCGGAGGAGCGCTTGAGGTGGGCAAAGCCAGCACCAAGGCGGTTGTACAGAGCAGCATTATGATTATTTTATTTAATGTGATTCTTACTCAAATTTTGCTTGTATGATCGAAGTCAGACACATCAACAAAAGCTTCGACGACAAACATGTGCTAAAAAATGTCAGCACAGTGTTTGAGCCGGGAATCAACAACCTCATTATCGGACAGAGCGGCTCAGGAAAAACGGTTTTTCTGAAATGCCTGCTCGGGTTACATCAGGTTGATAATGGGGAGATTTTTTTCGACGAAAGGAACTTCACTTCGATGACTGGCGAACAACAGAAAAAAATCAGACAGGAAATTGGCACTGTGTTTCAGGGAGGAGCCCTGTTTGACTCCATGACGGTTGAGGAAAACGTCATGTTTCCACTGATGATGTTTACCGAAATGAGTGCAAGCGAGAAGCATGACCGCGTGAATTTCTGTCTGAAAAAGGTCAATCTTGATGGTTCCAACAGGCTGTTTCCATCTGAAATCAGCGGTGGAATGAAAAAAAGGGTTGCCATTGCACGAGCCATTGTGCTGAATCCCAAATATCTGTTTTGTGATGAGCCGAACTCGGGCCTAGACCCGAAAACTTCCATCGTCATCGACAATCTGATCAGTGAGTTGACACATGAGTTCAAAATGACTACAGTCATCAACACTCACGACATGAATTCAGTGATTGAAATAGGCGATAAAATTGCCTTCATTTACGAGGGCAATCTTTGGTGGAATGGCACCAATAAAGAAATTCTTCAAACAGAAAACAAAGAGCTGAATGAGTTTATCTATGCCACACAGCTCACCCGTCATCTAAAAGGCAAACAACTGTGAACATTCTTGATCTGATCATTCTGATTCCCATCGGCTGGGGCATGTACAAAGGCTTCTCTAAAGGTGTTGTTCATGAGCTGGCACAGGTTGCCGCCCTTGTGCTTGGCGTTCTTGCAGGTCTGTACCTTAGCGACTGGATTGGAAGCGGCATTGCCTCGCTCCTGAACACCGACGAGCAACAAACTCAGCTGATCGCATTTTTAATTGCCTTTTTGGGAACACTGGCGCTGGTGTTTCTTGTGTCTTCCCGTGTCGAAAATGCTGTTAAATCAGTTCATTTAGGTTTAATTAACCGCCTTCTTGGTGGGGTATTCGCATCTATCAAGTTTATTCTGATTATCAGCATTATCATCAATTTTATCAACTCTGCTGATCCTCATGGCTTATTTCTGAAGCAGGAAACCCGCAACGGGAGCCTTCTTTATGGCCCTACCGGCAGGATCGCTCCTGCAGTTTTGCCCAAAGTCATGAGCATTATGCCCGAAGAAACTTCGGATATCACGAAAGATGCTGCAAAAAAAACCAGAGCAGACTAATCAGCTGCTGAATCAGCAGTATCGAAAAAAAAATTCTTCCGCCCTGTAACTTTTTGCCTTTTATCACGTCCTACGCTTGCAAAAACCAATCTAACGCATTGATGGACAAGAAGGAATTCAACCACTGTGTTAATCTTTACTCCGATGGAGTATACCGTTTCGTGCTGAAGCACACGGCCGATACGGACGACGCAGCGGATATCGTGCAGGAGTCCTTCGTCCGGTTATGGGAGAAAGCCTCATCGATTTCATTCGAAAAAGCCCGCTCGTATCTGTTTAGCATTGCCTATCACGCCATGATTGATTACTTCAGAAAAAAGAAACGATTTGCAACAGGGTATGACTTTGCCGACGATGATCACAGCGACTGGCATCCGGCAACCACTGAAAAATCGTCATCTTTTGACCTGAAGGCCATTCTGAACGAAGCCCTCGACAGGCTGCCTCCGATCCAGAAATCAGTCATTTTGCTGCGAGATTACGAAGGGTATTCATACGAAGAAATCGGTGAAATCACAGGGCTGAACGAAAGCCAGGTGAAGGTATACATATACCGGGGAAGAATTCAGTTAAAAAACTACATAAAAAACCCTGATCTGGTGCTGTAATGATTAACAAAGACAACTATATAGAATTCATCGTCGATTACTACGACGGGAAGCTCCCAGAAGAACTTCAGGAAGCCCTTTTTTCATTTTTGAAACTCC
>CAZLHV010000045.1:0-18487 GCA_964559205.1 uncultured Bacteroidaceae bacterium | reverse complement strand
GTAACTCACCTAGTTCAACCATGATGATGATTTGATGACGTGTGTTCATTTTCTTCGCATAATCATTCAGCATGACAATCGTGCGAAGTGATGAGTTTAAACTGATGTCGGCATATCGTACAACATCTTCTGCGTATGCTGTTGCTGGCGGCTTAATATATATGGTTTGAGTATCAGAGCAAATCTCTTTAATATTTCTAATCGAAGAAATTCTTGAATCTCCAACAGAATGTAATTTTTTAACTCTGTCCTTGGATAGTATATGCTCGAGCAAGTCGCGCTCTCCGGCAAAAACTTTTGTAATAAGACTCCATGTTATGTTTTGCGAATCAAGAAATTGACTGATTGAATCAATGTTGTCGGTTATTCGATCAAGAAAAATGTTTAGCTCAGCCATATGGTTATTTTATTAATCGCATGTCAGCATATTTGTTTTTAAAACCAATTCTTTCATACAACCTTTTTGCAGGATTGTCATATTCAACATGCAATTTTATATCGCCTTCGCACAGCTCAATGGCCTTTTCAATCATCATTTTCCCAATGCCCTTACCGCGCATTTCCGAATGAACTGCAACATAAACAATGATGTTTTCAGGTATGTAGCCTTTCATACCTGTTCGATTCACTACTAAACCTCCAATAATCTGTTGGTTTTCGAATACTGCAATGATGAAGCCACCAGCTTTTCTATTATCAAGTAACGAATAATCAATACATTTTTCAATATCATGCATGGGGTCACCATAAGGTTGCAAATAATGATAAAGAAAATGACAGAATTCTTTTCTCGTGATGGGTTCTGTGAAATCAGATAAGCTCTTGATGATTCTTGTCTCCATAGCATAAAGCATTTATGAACACGTGTAATAAGTGACACATATTCGTTGTTAATAAGGAATCAGGGCTCTTAGTTCAAAGATGAAGAGATTATTCCCTGAAAGGCGGATGCATACTTGCATCACACAAAGAATGCCAATGGCTTCTCAATCACAAAGATCATAAAATCAATCATTTTGAGCAAAAATTTAACCGATACTTAACATTAGCGCATTGAAGTTGCAATCTACAATACATAAAAATCAATACTCAACATCGATAATATGTGATTCATGCTAAATGGCTCATTTCTAATAAAAGCATTCAGAAGTGGTTCTGAAAATGAATGCTGAATAAAATTAGAGGGCAGTTGTGTAGAATCTGTAAACTTCAATTCTGCTTGTTTTTAAGTGCTGGACTTCCAAAGCATATGTTTTATTTCTGGTGTTGTTTCTTTGAAATGTCAGTCCTCTGCTGGATATATAGAAAGTCGGCGCTAATATATCAATCCCAGAAGAGTAAGAGCTGCCCAATATTTTTGATAATTTTTTTTTGGTAAACCGGAATAATTACATAGTTTTGTGCACGTTGGGGAAATCTGAAATTATATGGAAGATCAGGAAAGAAAGGAGCGCGATGAAATCTATTCCAGGCCTGTTCGGGCTGGGAAGAGAACCTATTTTTTCGATGTCAAAGAGATGAAGAGTGGTGAGTTATACATCACCATTACCGAAAGCAAAAAGCGGTTTAATGCCGATAACGGGCAGTTTTTTTATGAAAAGCATAAAATTTTTCTTTACAAGGAAGATTTTGAGAAATTCAGCCATGGATTGAGCTCGGTGATTCATTTCATCAAAACGGGGGAGCATCTTCCCGATGAGCAGGAGGAAATCGGAGCGCAAGATGCGCAAGGTTTTTACGACCCCAACATGTTGTAGGCTCCTGCATATGGCACTTATAAATATCCCTTGCTTCCGCAAGCGGAAATATTTTGTACTTTTGAACTTTGAATTAACTGGAGTATCCGTTTTATGGGAAAAGTTATTGCTATTGCCAATCAGAAAGGTGGTGTAGGGAAGACCACAACTGCGATTAACGTGTGTTCGGGTCTGGCTGTTCTTGAGAAAAGAACCTTGTTGATTGACGCTGATCCGCAGGCCAATGCAACGTCGGGCCTTGGATTTGATCCGAAGAATATCCGGGCCAGCATTTACGAGTGTATTGTTGACAATGTTACCCCTTCCGAAGCCATTCTTCACACGAAGTTGCCTTACCTTGATATTTTGCCTGCGCACATTGATTTGGTTGGAGCCGAAATTGAGATGATCAGCATGGAGAATCGGGAGCGGATGATGCGGAAGGTTGTGCGTCAGGTTCGCGATCAATACGATTATATTATCATTGATTGTTCGCCGTCGCTGGGGTTAATCACCGTGAATGCCCTCACAGCCTCAGATTCGGTATTGGTTCCTGTTCAGTGCGAATATTTTGCGCTCGAGGGTCTTGGCAAGTTGCTGAACACCATAAAGATTGTACAGACGAGGCTCAATCAGGAGCTGGCCATCGAAGGGATTTTGCTCACCATGTACGATCTGCGTTTGCGCTTATCGAATCAGGTGGTGGATGAAGTTCGAAGTCATTTTAAGGAAATGGTGTTCGAAACGATTATTCCCCGAAACACCCGATTGGGAGAAGCACCGTCGTTTGGCGAGAGCATCATTATGTTTGATGCAGAAAGCAAAGGAGCTGTGGCCTATTTAAACCTTGCGCGTGAAATCATTACACGGAATCAGCCTCAACAATCAACTTAACCGAAAGATTATTTAACATGAATACCAGAAAAAACGCTTTAGGTCGTGGTCTTAGTGCGCTGCTCGATGGTGCAGATCAGGAACAGGGGCAGCAAACCACCATTGTGCATGCTTTTCCGCTCATTGATATCGACGATATTGAAGCCAATCCCTATCAACCACGCGATCGATTTGAGCAGGAAGCCTTGAAAGGGCTGTCGGAATCAATAAAGCATCAGGGTCTTATCCAGCCAGTTACGGTTCGGAAACTCGAAAACGGAAAATATCAGCTTATTTCCGGTGAGAGAAGGCTCAGAGCTTCAAAAATGGCGGGATTAACACAAATTCCGGCTTTTATTCGTGAAGCTGACGACGAAGCGGTGCTTCAGATGGCCCTGGTCGAAAACATTCAGCGCGAAAATCTGAATGCAATAGAAATTGCCCTGACCTTCGACAAGTTGATGGAGGAGTGCAAGTTTACGCAGGAAGAACTCTCGGAAAAAGTTGGAAAGAAGCGTACCACTGTGGCCAATTATCTGCGTTTGTTGAAACTGCCCATTGATATTCAGGCGGGCATTCGTGATAATAAAATCACCATGGGGCATGCCCGTTCGCTGATCAGCATCGATGACGAAAAGAAACAGCAGGAATTATTTGCCCGCATTATTGCCGATGAGCTTTCGGTCCGACAGGTAGAAGAGTTGGTGCGACAAGTGCAGCAGCCGCAGGATAAAAAGGCATCGAAGTCGACATCTGTATCTGCCGAGCTCGACCTGTTCAGGAAGTCATTGTCGGAGAAAATCGGCATGAAGGTATCGGTGAAGTCATCTCCAAAGGGAGGAGCGTTGACCATTCATTTTCGCAACGACGAAGAGCTTAAGAAAATCGAGACATTATTCCGCTAATCATGCAGCGCGTAATCCTGTTTTTGATGCTGGCTGGCTGCTTTTCTGCAGGCCTTTTTGCCCAGAACATCGATGATACGGTTACGGTTGTTCATTCACCAAAAAAAGCGGCCATCATGTCGGCATGTCTGCCGGGACTGGGACAGGTCTATAACCGCAAGTACTGGAAAGTACCGGTGGTGTATGCCGGTTTGGGAGCATCGGTATATGCCATTTCATTTAACCGGTCAAAGTATCTCGATTACCGGCAGGCTTACATCAGCCGAACGGATGGAGACCCAGCCACCACCGATCCATTTGAAGGCTATTATTCAGAATCGAATTTGCTTGATTTGCGAAATTATTACAGACACAACCTGGAGTTATCGGTGATTATCACTTCGTTTATTTACATTCTGAATATTGTCGATGCATCGGTCGATGCACATTTGTTCGATTTTGATATCAGCGACGATTTGAGTTTTTCGTTGTCGACTCCCCCACAGAGCGGTTCATTCAGTGCTCCGCCATCATGTGGTTTCACTTTACGACTTACATTTTAACGATGAATATTTTTCTGATCGGATATGGGAAGATGGGCAAGCTGATTGGGCAGTTGGCTGCAGAGCGTGGTCACAGCATATGTGCCATCAGCGACGAGGGGGAGCCCTGGCCCGTGATGCATCAGGACCAACGACCCGATGTGGCGATTGAGTTCACACGGCCAGAATCTGCTGTAGCAAATATCAAACGTTGTATTGACATGGGACTGCCTGTTGTTGCGGGCACCACCGGATGGCTGAGTCATCTTGATGAAGTGCGTGAGTATTGTCAACAGCATTCGGGATCGGTCATGTATGGCAGTAATTACAGCAAAGGGGTGAATCTTTGGCTGGCACTTATTGGACAGGCAGCCGAATGGTTTGGAAACATGAGCGATTACGGGGTTTTTATGGAGGAGACACATCATGCTGCCAAGCTGGATGCTCCGAGTGGAACAGCCATTGCGGCAGCCGAAGCGATGCTTCCCCATCTCAAAAGTTATGCTGGATGGACAGCCGTTGAGGAATCAGGAAAGATGGAAATCAAATCGTTTCGTGAAGGAGAGGTTCCCGGTACTCATCGGGTATTTTTTCGCTCTGCCATCGATCAAATCGAAATCACTCATGTGGCGGGAGGCCGCGAGGGATTTGCCCAGGGAGCCATCGACGCAGCCGAGTGGCTGCTTCATCACCAAGGTTTCTATTGTTATGCTGATGTTTTTGCTTAAATTTCGGGATTGCACAATAAATAGCAGTAAATTCGTTCATTGAAAAAAACAAACACATGGATAGTGTCATTTTGTTCACGTTGATTTTCTTTCTGGCAGCAGTAGCCGGAATGGCCATGATTTTCAAGAAAGCATCCTATTCTCCCTGGCTTGCATTTGTTCCTGTTTACAATGCCGTGATTTGGATCCGGATGTCGAAAAAGCCAATGTGGTGGCTTATCTTTACCCTGATGCCATTTATCAATGTTTTTATGGTCATGCTTTTGATTGTTGAAACTCAGAAGGCATTCAATAAAACCAGCATCGGGGCTCAACTCCTGGGCATCATGTTTCCGTTTGTGTACCTCCCTTATCTGGGTTTTAATAAAAAGCTGCTTTACATCAAGCCCGAAGATCAGGTTCGGGTGAAAAAGACCATTGTTCGCGAGTGGACCGAAGCCATCGTATTTGCTGTGGTTGCAGCTACAGTGATCCGTACATTTTTCATCGAGGCATATACCATTCCAACCTCATCGATGGAGAAATCACTGCTTGTGGGTGATTTTCTTTTTGTCAGCAAGGTGCACTATGGTTCAAGAGTTCCCATGACCCCTCTGTCGTTTCCGTTTACCCATCACACTATGCCCGGCACAAAAAGCAGCAAAAGTTATCTCGAGTGGATTACTTTTCCATATTACCGATACCCGGCTCTTGAAAGCATAGAAAACGGCGATGTGGTGGTATTTAACTTTCCGGCTGGAGACACGGTGTTTGTTGATAATCAGGCGGTGACCTATTATGTGGTTGTAATCAACGAGGCCGTAAGAATGGCTCAGCAGAACAACATGAAGCCGGAAGACTTTCCGAAGTTCCTCAAAACAACACGCAATGCTCTTTTGAGACAAATGCCAATCACGGTGCGTCCGGTCGATAAGCGCGAGAATTATATCAAACGTTGTGTAGCCATTCCTGGCGACGTGCTTGAGGTGAGAAGCAATCAGCTCTTTGTTAACGGTGCCCCCTTTGCGAATCCGGAGCAAATGCAGTACAACTATCGGTTTGTTTTCAAGCCGGGTACGGTTATCCCTCGAAAAAAGATTCTGTCTATGGGTGTGAGTGTTGAGGATTATGGCAATTCGGCCAAAATGGGATTGCCTCAAAACGAGTTGGTTTTGCCAATGACCTACGACATGCTTAAAGAATTCAATGCATCGTATGGCAATTTGTTGGCAAAGGCCCCTGAAATGTTGTGTGATTCAGGATGGGATCCCGGCATTTTCCCACATTCGCCAGCCTTCCCTTGGAACCGCGATCATTTTGGTCCGCTCAAAGTCCCCAAGGCCGGTGAAAAAGTCAATATTGACACCACCAACTATGTGCTTTACAGCAGGATCATTCAGATTTATGAAGGCAATACGTTGGAGATTAAGAATGGCAAAGTGTGGATCAACGGACAGGTAGCCGACACCTACACGTTTAAAATGAATTATTTCTTCATGATGGGAGACAACCGGCATAATTCTGCCGACAGCCGCGTTTGGGGATTTGTCCCTGAGGATCACATCGTGGGTAAGGCCGTATTTGTCTGGTTAAGCCTCGATAAGGATAAATCGCTTACCGCTGGAAAAATCAGATGGAATAAGATGTTACGACTGGTTCACTGATCTTTATTGAAGCCACTGAAATTACTAACTCTTGTTAGGGTAAGATGCAACCAAATGAGGGCCTGAGCTGACTCTATATCAGATGTTTTAACCTTTAGAAATTTGCACCCATGAAATTTATTATTTCCATTCTGATTATCATTTTTCCGTTGCTTTTAACAGCACAGGAATACAGGGGTGCGGAAGCATCACAATATGTGAAAGGTGCCTCAAGGGTTGTTTTCAGCGACGGAGGTGTTGTCCCTTCATTTGTTGAATTTGCGTCCGGCCAGGAGATCGAAACGGAGAACTTTCCCGAGTGGTTTCAGAGCAACATCAGCAGGCAGGTTACATCGGGTCTGGTGTTGATATCGTCGGAGACCGACCGGCTTGGCTGGACACACAATCGTTACAGGCAAACATGGAATGGTGTTCCTGTGGAGCATGGTACTCTGATTACCCACAGTGTTGGAAAGAATGTGGTCAGGTGGAACGGGCATTTTGAGCCGATTGGTTCAGCAGAACCTGAGACGGGATCCTATGCCGAAAGCTTGGCCCTCGAAGCGGCACTTCAGTTTGTTGGAGCCGTGGAGTATCGTTGGGAGAATGAGGCTTGGGAATCACACCTTCAAATGCTGAACAATGATATTTCAGCGACATGGTATCCTGAAGGAGAGCGGTTGCTGGTGAATGCCTCGGGCAGATGGGTTGAGGTGTGGAGATTTGACATTTATGCTCAAAAGCCATTTTCGCGGCAGTATGTTTATGTTTCGACAAGCGACGGCCGTATTGTGAAGTCAGAAAACCGCATTCGCAACACCGATGTACCCGGGACGGCTGTTACCAAGTACAGCGGAACCCAAACCATTACGGTTGATCAGCAGTCTCCGACGCAATACCGTCTTAGGGAAACCGGCAGGGGACTTGGCGTAGAGACCTACGATTTGAATAATGGATCAGATCCGGGCGTAGCGGTTGATTTTACTGACAGCGACAATATTTGGAACAACGTCAACACGAACCAGGATGAAGTGGCAACCGATGCGCATTGGGGAGCCGAAATGGTTTACGATTATTATTATCTCAGGTATGGAAGAAACAGTCTCGACAATGCAGGCAAGAAGCTTATTTCATATGTGCATTTCGATGTCAACTGGATCAACGCCATGTGGGATGGATCGTCGATGTATTATGGCGATGGAGATCTCGGGCAGGGTGTAACTCCTTTAACCACCATTGATATTTGCGCTCACGAAGTGACACACGGCCTTACACAATACACAGCCAATCTGATCTATCAGGAAGAGCCCGGAGCTTTGAACGAAGCATTCAGCGATATTTTTGGTGCCAGCATACGCTATTATGCCAAGTCGTGGGATTTCTCGTGGCAGATTGGCGATGAGATGGGATGGGTGATCCGCGACATGTCTGATCCAAATGCCTATGGTCAGCCCGACACCTATCTTGGTAGTCAATGGGATCCCTGGCAGGAAGTACATACGAATTCAGGTGTTGGAAACTACTGGTTTTATCTGCTCTCGGCAGGAGGCAGCGGAACCAACGATAATGGCGACAGTTATAATGTGAGCGGAATTTCGATCGACAGTGCAGCAGCTATTGCTTACAGGCTGTTGACAGTGTATCTGACCGAAACAAGTGAGTATGCCGATGCACGTTTTTATTCCATTATTGCTGCTTCAGATCTTTTTGGAGAGTGTTCGCCCGAAGTGGTGCAAACTACCAATGCCTGGTATGCTGTTGGTGTTGGCTTGCCTTTCAATCCGGTGGTAACAGCCGATTTTGCCAGTGCCGATTCCATTGGGTGCAGCACACCTCACACAGTTGCGTTTGACAATTTCAGCACCACTGCATCCAGCTTTCAGTGGACCTTTGGCGATGGCGGGTCAAGTACCGATATTTTCCCTACCCACACTTATAATTCTCTTGGCTATTTTACAGTTCGATTAATTGCTGACGGGGGCGCCTGCGGAAAAGATACGGTAGAGAAAGTGGCATACATTGATATTCACAGCGATAATCCCTGCGTGGTGACTTTGCCATCATCGGGAACAGCACCTTCACAAACATCTTGCAACGGCACCTTGGTTGACGCCGGAGGTGACAACAATTATCCCGATAATTCAATGAGCACCATTTTGATTAGTCCGAGCGGGGCTTCTCAATTGGTATTGGTGTTTTCTGAATTTTCGCTCGAGCAGGATTACGACTACCTGTATATATTTAATGGGACCGGCACAGGGGCTCCTTTGATCGGTGCATTTACAGGTAGTTCTTTGCCAAACGGTGGCACAATCACCTCGTCGGGTCCGGCCCTGACACTGCGCTTTACCAGTGATTCCTATATAAACGATACCGGATTCAGACTGACATGGACTTGTATTACAGGAAATGAGGAAATTGACGAGTCCTCGATCAGCTTGTTCCCAAATCCTGCAAATCACTTTGTTACAGTTCAGGTGGGAAAGGATATCAGCGAGTCGGCAAATTACCGCATTGTATCCATTACCGGACAGGAACTTGCAGCGGGATCATGCGTGATTCAGAATGGTAAAACGCTCATTGATGTGGATTTGATTGGAGCTGGAAGTTACTTTTTATTGATTCAGTCAGCCACAAAACAGGTTCAGCTGCCTTTTGTAAAGTGCGACTGACCAACAGGAAATCATGATATATAAGGAGTGGAATTCTGCGTCTGTTCAGGATTATCATTACTTTTGCGGAATATTAAAATATGCTTCCCACCTTTTTGAATAATTTGAATGATGTCCAGCGTCAGGCGGTCACCTGTTCCGATGGTCCTGTGATGGTTCTGGCAGGCGCAGGCAGCGGAAAAACCAGGGTACTAACCTATCGGGTTGCATTTTTGATTCATTCCGGCATCAGTCCGCATCATATTCTGGCCCTGACTTTCACCAACAAGGCATCGCGGGAAATGAAAGACAGGATTTTTCAGCTTATTGGAAACCAGAAGGCCCATGCAGTATGGATGGGCACATTTCACTCGGTGTTTACGCGCATTCTTAAAATTGAGTGTGAACTGATCGGGTTTCCGAAGGAGTTTAGCATTTATGATACAGATGATTCAAAGAACGTTCTGAAAGGGATTGTGAAGGATTTTCATCTTGACGAGAAGGTGTATTCGACCAGCTATTTGCTTCACCGGATTTCGTCGGCAAAGATGAACCTTCTTGATCCTGAACAATATATGAAAGACCCGGCCATTGTGTCGCAGGACAAGCAGGCCCGCAAGCCTCTTACTGGTCAGATATACAAGGAATATCGTGCACGGTGTGTGCGTTCGTCGGCCATGGATTTCGATGATTTATTGTATTATACCAATTACTTGTTTCATCATCATCCTGAGGTTCTGGCGAAATATCAGCAACGATTTGCCTACATTTTAGTCGATGAGTATCAGGATACCAATTTTGCCCAGTATCTGATTTTGAAAAAGCTTGCTGCAAATCATCACAATATTTGTGTTGTGGGCGATGATGCACAAAGCATTTATGCGTTTCGCGGAGCAGATATTCAGAACATTCTGAGTTTTAAAAAAGACTATCCCGAAGCTCAGGTTTTTAAACTGGAACAGAATTACCGATCGACCCAGCACATTGTCGCTGCAGCCAATTCGGTGATTGTGCATAACCAAAATCAGTTGCATAAAACAGTTTGGACTGGTAACGATGAGGGAGAGCCCGTTTCATTGATCAGAGCTTCGAATGAAACCGATGAGGCACTTCAGGTGGCCAATGCCATTTTTCACTCCCGAATGACCTGGCATCTGAAAAACAGCGATTTTGCCATATTGTACAGAACCAATGCTCAGAGCAGGGCACTTGAAGATGCATTGCGCAAAATGAATATCCGCTATAGGGTGTATGGAGGGATGTCGTTTTACAAAAGAAAGGAAGTCAAGGACCTGATCGCATATTTCCGGTTGGTAATCAATCCGTCCGACAATGAAGCATTTTTCAGAGTTGTAAATTATCCAGCCAGGGGAATAGGGAACACCACTTTGCAGAAACTGGCATCTATTGCTACAGAGCGCGAGATTCCGGTTTGGGTGGTGGCATCGTTATCGAAGGATTTCGGAACAGGATTTAATAGTGGAACAATCAGAAAACTAGATGAGTTTGCAGCAATGATCAACCGCTTTCGCAGCAAACTGACCGGAAGCGATGCCTATGCTTTGGCACAGCTGATTGCCACAGAAAGCGGACTGGTGCGTGAATTGTTCGAGGACCGTACTCCTGAAGGGGTAACTCGATATGAGAATATTGAGTCGGTTTTAAACGGGATTAAAACCTTTCAGGATGAGTTTATCCTTCAGAACGATGGCCAACAGCCGTCATTAAGCGACTTCATTCAAATGATTTCACTGATGACAACCGGAGATGAGAGTGCTGACGACAGCGAAGATACAGTTTCGCTCATGACTGTTCATGCCGCAAAGGGTCTCGAGTTTCCTTATGTGTACATTACCGGGCTTGAAGAGAATCTTTTCCCCGGAGCTTTGTCGATGAATTCAAAGGCTGAACTTGAAGAAGAGAGGCGACTGTTTTATGTTGCCATCACCCGGGCGATGCAGAAGCTCACTTTATCGTATGCCGATACGCGACTTCGCTGGGGTGAGTTAAATTTTTCGACCCCCAGTAGGTTTCTCGAAGAAATAAGCAGCAAGCTGTTTGATATCCCACGAAAATTCTCGCCCAAGCCAGCTGGCTATGAGTTTAAGCCAAAGTCGCTGGCGACACAGCAAACAAAAATGTTTGCAGGTCCTGAGTTTAAAAAGAAAAGTATTTCTCAGCCTCAGCATGCCGTCACACCAGCTTTTGCTGATCACGAGCTTGCCAAACCCGATGAAATTGTTGAAGGTGTTTCGGTCGAACATGCACGATTTGGCACCGGACAAGTGGTTCGGGTTGAAGGAAGCGGGTTGAATAAAAAAGCAACGGTCGAATTTCCGGGAACCGGCATGAAGCAATTGGTGCTGAAATTTGCCAGACTTAGGCTGATCAGGTGATAACATGTATCGCTTGAGTGATGAAGTCAGGAAAAAATCTGATATTTGTGAAATAAAAACCATTTATGGAGTACAATACGCAGCGTGAACAACTGAAAATGTCGGAATATGGACGTTATATTCAGCAAATGATTGCATTTATCAATACCATGCCCGACAAAACCACCCGTACCAAGGCTGCCAATGCAATTGTGCATGCGATGATGACTGTTCAGCAAGGACCACGCGATATGGCTGATTTTAAGCGCAAACTATGGGATCACCTCATGGTGCTTAGCGATTATCAGCTCGATGTGGATTCTCCATACCCGCTGCCAGTGCCTGAAGACAGGATTGAACCCGATGTTCTTCATTATACCGTACCCTACGAAGTACGCTTTCGTTTTTACGGTCGATATCTTGAAAAAATGGTGAAAAAGGCCAGCGAAATGGAAGAGGGAGAGCAGAAGCAGGAGCTGGTACGATTGATTGCAAATACCATGAAGAAGCTTTATCTGACATGGAATAAAGATTCGGTGAAGGATGAGGTCATTCTTGAACAGCTGTCGATTCTTAGTGAAGGGAAGCTTCAGGTGAGCGAAGGTGTGATTTTACAGGATTCGGCTGAGATACTGAAGAATGCAAGGCCTCCGCAGAATATGAAATGGAATCAGCAGAATAAAAACAAAAACCGGAAGAACAAGTATCGCAAGAACAAATAAATTCACCCAAACCACGCTAAGCCATGAGCAGCTACATCATTCACGGCGGAAAAACCCTGAAGGGCGAAATCACTCCGCAGGGAGCAAAAAACGAAGCATTGCAGGTCATCAGTGCGGTGTTGCTGACGGATCAGGAGGTTGAAATTTCAAATATTCCGGTCATTCGCGATGTGGTCCGGCTCATTGAATTGCTCGAAGAAATGGGGGTAAAGGTTACCCAGACCGACAGCAATGCCTGGCGTTTTCAAGCTGATGCTGTGAATCTTGATTATCTTCAGACCGAGGATTTCATAAAAAAGGCCGGTTCATTGCGAGGCTCTGTCATGATTCTTGGCCCGCTGCTTACCCGTTTTGGCAAAGCTGCCATTCCAAAACCCGGAGGCGATAAAATTGGCCGCAGACGCATGGATACTCATTTGTTGGGATTCAAAGCCTTGGGCGCACAACTGGATTTCGATACCTATAAGAATTTTTTTACCGTCAGCTCAAACGGCCGCCTCAAGGGTACTTATATGCTGCTCGATGAAGCGTCTGTGACCGGAACGGCAAATATCGTCATGGCTGCTGTACTTGCCGAAGGCATTACCCATATTTATAATGCAGCATGTGAGCCTTACATACAGCAACTTTGCCTGATGCTTAAGCGGATGGGGGCACGTATTCATGGTGTGGGCTCAAATCTGCTCTCAATTGATGGGGTGGAGAAACTGGGTGGAACCACACATACTTTGCTGCCCGACATGATTGAGGTTGGCAGTTTTATTGGTCTTGCTGCCATGACACAAAGCGAATTGCGAATTAAAAATGTATCGGTCAGGAATCTGGGAATCATCCCCGAAACATTCCGCCGGCTGGGCATTACTGTGATTCAGGAGGACGATGATTTGCTGGTGCCCGCAAAAGATGTTTACGAAGTTGAAAGCTACCTCGATGGAGGCATCATGACCATTGCCGATGCCACTTGGCCTGGATTTACGCCCGATTTGTTAAGTGTGGCTCTTGTCGTAGCCACACAGGCAAAAGGCAGCGTGCTGATACATCAGAAAATGTTTGAAAGCCGTTTATTTTTCGTAGATAAACTGATTGATATGGGTGCGCAGATCATTTTGTGCGATCCGCACCGTGCCACGGTCATCGGGCTTGAACGAAAACATATGTTGCGCGGCATTGAAATGACTTCGCCTGATATTCGTGCAGGTGCTTCGCTGCTCATTGCTGCTTTATCGGCGCGTGGAACCAGTGTGATTCATAATATTGAGCAGATTGACCGCGGCTATCAGGACTTCGATGCGAGGCTCAGAGCATTGGGTGCAGACATTGAACGGAAGTAGTTTTTTCGATTCCGGATAAATTCACCCCTCAATCATCAGGCTATCAATTTCTGTATCCGTTGAATCTTCAAGAAGCGAATCGGGGATGAACTGTAAACACTCATAGTGATCTTTAATCACTTCTTTGGGTTTTGGAAACTTCTGGCGGTAATGAGCAAACGATGCATCATTCATTACTTTTTCCATAAACAATCCGAACACCGGCAATGCGGCATATCCGCCTTCTCCCATTTTATAACCGTTGCGAAAATGAATGCAGCGTTGCTCTCCGCCAACCCAAACACCGCCGATCAGACCAGGTGAAACCCCCACAAACCAGCCATCACTGTGATTTGATGAAGTGCCTGTTTTACCCCCGAACTCAGTTCCGTAGCGAAACAGGTTGTATTTTCTCAAGGCCTGCGTGGTCGATGCCTTCTCGGTCATGCCGGCTTTCAGCATCTCGGTCATCAGAAACGAAGTCCGGTAATCGATCACCTGCTGGCGTTTTGATTCATGCTCCCACAGCACTTGACCGTTGCGGTCTTCGATTCGTGTAACAAGCACCGGTGGCTCGTAATTGCCATCGGCAATCACAGTTGCATAGCTGTTAACAAGCTCCAGCAGTGTCACATCCGATGAACCCAGACAAACCGAAGGCACCTTTTCAAGCGGTGACCGTATCCCCATGCTGTAGGCCATGGCAATCACTTTCTCAATGCCTACTTCTTTGGCAACCATGACTGCAATGGCATTGATCGAGTGAGCAAAAGCATATTTTAAGGAAACCGGAATGCCAAAAAACTTGCCCGTCACATTATGCGGACGCCAAACCATGTCTTTGCCGTTCTCTTTGTATTTCCATTCAACAAAGCGATCGACCCGTGTCTCGCATGGCTCCATGCCCGAGGCCATCGCGGCGGCATAAACAAAGAGTTTAAATGTTGAACCCGGTTGTCGCCGTGCTTGTGATACATGATCAAATTTAAAGAATCGGTAATCCAGATCTCCCACCCATGCTTTCACATATCGTGTTTGAGGCTCCATGGCCACAAATCCAATATGAAGTAGCTTTTTATGATAGCGGATAGAATCGAGGGGACTCATTTCGGTTTCCCAAACACCTCCGCCACGTTTGTAGAGCTTCATGGGCATCACTTCCTGCATGCGTTTCATGGCCGAATCTTGGCTGCCACATTCTTTTCGAAGTCTTTTATAACGCGGACTCTCAAGCGCATTGCTCTCGATGAAATCAGGAATCTCTACGTAATTGATATCTCTCCATGGATTTTCGCTTCCCCAGTGTTTGTCGAAATCGGCCTGAAGAAAAGTCATGTGTTTGTTCACCGATTCTTCGGCATAGTGCTGCAGACGTGTATCGATGGTGGTGTATATCTTCAGCCCCGATGTATACAGATCAAGGTCATTGTCTTCGCACCATTCCTTCATCGACTCAGCAACCGCCATTCTGAAATAGGGAGCATCACCGTCGGTCACATCTTCGGGTTTGAAAGATACCCCAAGCGGACTTTGCGTCAGGCTATCAAATGCAGCATCGGTAATCAGTTTTTTATCGCGCATGATTCCCAAAACAACATTGCGGCGTTGGGTACAGGCTTCAGGATGCTTCAGGGGATTGTATTTCGAGGTGGCTTTGAGCATGCCGATCAGCATGGCGATTTGTTGCGGCTCGAGTTCCGATGGGCTGCGGCTAAAATAAACCCTCGCTGCTGTTTTTATTCCATAGGTATTGTTGCAAAAATCCACGGTGTTGAGGTACATGGCAATGATTTCTTCTTTGCTGTAGTACCATTCGGCTTTCACTGCACCAATCCATTCTTTCATTTTCATAATAAACACCCGCACTCCTGGAATATATCCGAACAGGCCGGTCGAATAGGCGGTACGCGATTTAAACATATTTTTTACGAGCTGCTGCGAAAGCGTCGATGCACCTCTGAATCTGCCACGCATCCAGTCACGGCCTGCCGAAAACAATCCCTTGAAATCAATTCCAAAATGCGAATAATAGCGCTCGTCTTCTGTGGCAATGAGCGTTTGAACAAGCAAAGGAGACAATTCTTCGTAGCTGACCGGTGTTCGGTTTTCACGATAAAAACGCCCAATCATTTCACCATCGGCACTGTATATTTCGCTGGCGATGCTTTGTTCGGGATTTTTAATGTCGGACAATCCGGGTGATTTGCCAAAAAGCCACAGAAAGTTTATGTCAATTAAAAACAGAAACAACAGAAACCAGAGTGGAAGAAACAAAATGAATCTAAGAACGCGGATATACCATTTCCGTTTCTTTCTTGGCTTTCGCTTCAGAGGCCAGTGCTGTCGCAACCAGTCAAAAACTCGCTTTGACATCTGAATTTTTTTGCAAAGGTATTGGTTTATGCATGGTAAAAACAAACCCCCAAAAAAAATCCGGCCTCTGCTATCAGAAGCCGGATTTCGACAGGACAAATTCCTTATTGCTTAATGAGTTTTTGCATTTGCTGCTGATTGCCTGAATGAATATAAACCACATATACACCGGCCGGTAACGCACGCAGGTCGAGGTGAATTTCCGATTCAACTGATACAAAATGTTGTATCACATTTCCATACACATCTACAAGCCTGATCTCACGGCGCTCACTGCCTTGGAAAGACAGCTTACATGCAGTTGTAGCTGGATTGGGATACATCGAAAAAGTGATTTCTCCTTCTTCAATCGACGTACCGGTTGTGGTCATGAAACTCCAAATGGGCGAAAATGCCGAGAAAGTACTGCCATCGTTGGTGCGAACTTTCCAGTAATAGGTGGTGTTGGTGTTCAGACCAGAAACCGATACCTGCGATATAGTTGCCGCAGCGCTAACCGGATTGCTGAACGATATGTCGGTATCATAGTAATACTCATAATAAGCAGCTCCACTTACATCGCTCCAGTCAAGAACCAGGCTTACTGGCTGATTGGTGGCTCCGTTGGCGGGGCTGATCTGAACGGGCGCCGACAACGTTCCGGTGGTGAAACTCCAGATGGAACTCCATGACGAATAATTGCTTCCATCGCTGCTGCGTACACGCCAGTAATAGGTTGTCCCATACGACATGCCACTTAAATTTGCCTGAGATACAGATGGCGAACCAATGGCAAACGGACTGCTGAAAGCAATGTTGTCATCGACCTGATATTCATATGAAACAGCAGCCGCTGCATCATTCCAGTCAATGGTAAGCGACAAGGCCTGATCAGTGGCACCATTGGCAGGACTGATGAGAACCGGAACCGACAATGAGCCTGTATTAAAGCTCCAGGTGCTGCTCCACGACGAATATGTGCTGCCATCGCTGCTTCTGACTCTCCAGTAATAGGTTGTTCCATACGTCAGGCCACTTACACCAATCTGCGACGATGTTGGGGTTCCTGTCGCATGAGGACTGCCAAACATTACATCATCATCAATCTGATATTCATAGAAAGTTGCTGATGCTGCGTCGGCCCAGTCCAGTGTTACACTCAGTGTCTGATCGGTTGCTCCGTTCGATGGCGACAACAACACCGGGATTCCGAGACCGCTGGTAGCAAAGGTCCATGATGATGCCCAGGGACTGTAACCGCTGCCGTTGTTTGCGCGCACTTTCCAGTAATAGGTGGTGCCCGGTGCAAGCGCAGAGGTGGTTATGGTTGTCGCTGTGGTGGTTCCGCTTACGGCACCTGTAAATGCCGCATTGTCGGCATACATATACTCATAGAAAATGGCAGTGGCATAGCTTTGCCATGTCAGATCCTGCGTGGTAGTGCTGATTCCCGTTGTGCCGTTGGCGGGACTGCTGAGCACCACTGGAGTGGTGAGCTGATAAAGCGTTGTGAAACTCCATGCCGTGCTCCAGTCCGATGTATCTGCTGCATGACAACTTCTTACTCTCCAGTAATATGTTTGACCGTAACTCAGGCTTGTCAGGCCTGCCTGCGATGTCGTGCCTGTCGATGTAGGCACAGCTGCAGAAAACCCCGGGTCTGTTGAATACTGATACTGATAGGCGGTGATTCCACCCACGGTGCCCCAATCAATGGTAGGATTCAGCGAAATATTCGTGGTTGCATTGCCCGGACTTACATGCGCAGGTTTGCCATCGGTGGTGGTGAAAGACCAAACGCCTGACCAGGTCGATGTGTCGGATGAATGTCGCGAACGGGCACGCCAGTAATAGGTTGTGGCAAATAACAGGTTGCCGGGCGTGTAAACCGATGTCCCACTAAGTGTTGTTTGAATCTGATGCAAAGGGCTGTTGAATGACAAGGTGGTGTCGTATTCAACATCATAGTGAGTGATTCCACTCACGGCACCCCAGTCAAGGGCTACATTCACCGCCTGATTTGTAGCGGCATTGGCCGGTGATGTAAGGGTCATACCGTCCATGGTGGTAAAGCTCCAAACCGAAGACCAGTCGGTTGTATCGCTGGCATGTCTCGATCGTGCCCGCCAGTAATACTTAGTTCCAAAACGCAGGTTGGACGGGTAGTAAACCGATGTCCCGGATAGCGTTGTTTGAATCTGATGCAAAGGACTATTGAACGACATGGTGGTATCGAACTCCACGTCATAATGTGTGATGCCTGACACCGCATTCCAGTCCAGTGCAACGTTCACTGCCTGTGATACAGCTCCGTCACTCGGAGAATAAAGCGAGGTGATGTTGTGTGTGGTGAAATTCCAAACTGTACTCCACGAGGTGGTGTCGCTTGCATGTCGTGCCCGCACCCTCCAATAATATTTCTGATTGAAACGCAGGTTGCTGGTATAATAATAGGAATAGCTGCTGCTGACCGGAATCAGTTGATGGAGCGGACTTGCAAAGGTAGAAGAAGTATCAAATTCCACATCATAATAGGTGATTCCACTTACACTCGACCAGTCGAGCATCACATCAACATTTTGGGAAGTAGCTCCGTTGCTTGGGGCAATCTGTCCGATATAATCGTGTGTTGTGAAATTCCAGACCGTACTCCATGAGGTGGTGTCGCTTGCATGTCGTGCCCGCACCCTCC